>JAAYMC010000039.1 GCA_012521555.1 Clostridiales bacterium | reverse complement strand
TCCCCCACCGCCTTAAACCCGGCGCAGTGGATGACGGCGCCGATTTCGTGACGGCGGAACACGTCGGTAAGCGCCTGCTTGTCACACACGTCCACATCGCAGGCGAAGACCTTTTTCCCCGCAAGCTCCTCAATCCGGCGGACAACTTCTTTTGAGCTGTTTGAGTAGTTGTCCGCGATGATAATGTCAAATCCGGCCTCCGCCAGCTCCACGGCGATATGGGAGCCGATATACCCGGCGCCGCCGGTTACGAGTACGTTCATAAAGGCACGCTTCCTTTCGCAATATGCTTGCCGCCTTAGCTTTTCACGCGTAACACGAGTGTATCACGCCGGAAAGGCGCGGTCAACTCGCTTCGTTTGCTTTTTCCAGCGCTTTCCATGTCTAATATTCTCCAACATAAACAGGTTAAAAATGTCCATCCTATTTGTTGAAGCACGGGAATACGAGGTGAGACAAAAAATGAGCTTAAAACACGTCGGCAGGCAGAGCGTCTCCCTGCCCAACCCGCCGTCCATCCTCACCACCGCCTCCGTGGTGGGGAAAAAGGAAGGCGAAGGCCCACTGCGGGACACCTTCGACCACATCAGCGACGACGCCTATTTCGGCCAGAAGACGTGGGAAAAGGCCGAAAGCCAGATGGTCAAGCTGGCCGTCACCAAAGCGCTCGACAAGGCAAAGCTGTCCGCCTCGGAGATTGACTTCGTTTTTGCGGGGGACCTGCTCAACCAGTGCATCGGCTCCACCTTCGGCCTGCGGGGGCTGGAAATCCCCATGTTCGGCCTGTTCGGCGCCTGCTCCACCATGGCCGAAGCCCTCGCCCTCGGCTCCATGGTCATCGACGGCGGGTTTGCCGACAGAGTCGCGGTGGTCACGTCGTCGCACTTCTGCACCGCCGAACGGCAATTCCGCCTCCCGCTTGAGTACGGCGGGCAGCGCACGCCGACCGCCCAGTGGACGGTGACGGGCGCCGGCGCCGCCATCCTCGCTTCCGACGGCCCGGGGCCGTATATCAAGCACATCACCTGCGGCATCATCACGGACGAGGGCATCAAGGACGCGAATAACATGGGCGCGGCGATGGCGCCGGCGGCGTATTCGACCATCTCGGCGCACTTTAGAGACCTTTCCATCTCGCCGTCGGAATATGACCTTATCGTCACGGGCGACCTCGGCGCCCTGGGCGCTGAAATCCTCCTCGACTTCTTCCGCAACGACGGGATTGACCTTGCGCCCAACTACAACGACTGCGGCCTGATGATTTACGACCGCGAGGGGCAGGACGTGCACGCCGGCGCGTCCGGCTGCGGCTGCTCCGCCACGGTGCTGTGCGGGCACCTCATCGAGAGCATGCGCAGCGGGCGGTACAACAGGATTCTCTTCGCCGGAACGGGCGCGCTGCTGTCGACCGTGTCGGCCCAACAGGGCGAGAGCATCCCGAGCATCTGCTGCGCCGTGACGCTGTCGAACACGAAATAGGGGGTGGCTGTATGGATATTGTGTGGCAGTTTGTAAAGGCGTTTTTAGTCGGCGGCGCGCTGTGCGCCATCGGGCAGCTGTTTATCGACAAGACGAAGTTCACCCCCGCGCGGATTATGACGGGCTACGTCGTCACCGGCGTGCTCCTCGGCGCGATCGGCGTCTACCGCCCCCTTGTGGACTGGGCGGGGGCGGGCGCTTCCGTCCCGCTCATGGGATTTGGAAACGTCCTCGCCGAAGGCGTGCGGAAAGCCGTGGACGAAAAAGGCGCACTCGGCATCTTCACAGGCGGGCTGACCGCCGCGGCCGCGGGCCTGACCGCCGCCATCGTGTTCGGGTACCTCTTCGCCCTCATCTTCAAGCCGGGGGATAAAAGCTGAAAAAAACAAAAACCGCCGAAGCGGCTGCTTCGGCGGTTTTGTTTTGCTGTTGTCTACACAGTCACGGGCTCCCCGCTCGGCTGTTTGACAAGCTCAATCTTCCCGTCAATGACGGTCAGGAGCACCTTGTCGCCGCTTTTGAGCGTGCCGGCGAGGATCTTCTCCGCGGCGGCGTCCTCCACCGCGCTCTGGATCGTCCGGCGCAGCGGGCGCGCGCCGTAGACCGGGTCGAAGCCCTTTTCGGCGAGCATGTCGACCGCGGCGTCGTCGTAGTGCAGCTCGATGCCCATGTCGGCGACGCGCTCGCCGACGGTTTTGAGCATCTTCTTGCAGATCTCGCGGATGTTCTCGCGCGTGAGCTGCCGGAAGATGATGATCTCGTCGACGCGGTTTAGGAACTCCGGCTTGAAGGTGCGCTTGAGCTCATCCTTGATGGCCTGCTGGATATACTCGTACTGCTTCTCCTCGGTGTTTTCCGACTCGTCGGCAAAGCCGAGCTTCTTGTGCCGCTCCGTGATATTGCGGGCGCCGACGTTCGACGTCATGACGATAATCGTGTTCTTGAAGTCCACCCTTCTCCCGTGCGCGTCGGTGAGGACGCCGTCCTCCAGAACCTGCAGCAGGATGTTGAACACGTCGGGGTGGGCCTTTTCAATCTCGTCAAACAGCAGGACGCTGTAGGGCTTGCGGCGGACCTTCTCGGTCAGCTGGCCGCCCTCGTCGTAGCCGACGTAGCCCGGCGGCGAGCCGATGAACTTCGAGACGGTGTGCTTCTCCATGTATTCGGACATATCCACGCGCACCATGGCGTTTTCGTCGCCGAACATCGCCTCGGCCAGCGCGCGGCACAGCTCCGTCTTGCCCACGCCCGTCGGGCCGAGGAACAGGAACGAGCCGATGGGGCGCTTCGGGTCTTTCAGGCCCACGCGGCCGCGGCGGATGGCGCGGGCCACGGCGGAGACGGCCTCGTCCTGCCCGATGACGCGCTCGTGGAGCACCTTCTCCATGTTCAGGAGCCGCTCGCTCTCGTCCTGCTTGATGGACGTGACGGGGATCCCCGTCCAGCCGGAGACGACGGCGGCGATGTCCTCGGGGCCGACGCTGCCGCACTCGCCCGTTCGGACGCTCTCCCACTGCTTGCGGGCCTTTTCAATCTCCGCGTCGAGCTGGCGCTCGCTGTCGCGCAGCTTCGCGGCGCGCTCGAAATCCTGGCTCTTGACGGCCGCCTCCTTCTCCTTGACGAGGGCCTCCTTCTTCATCTCGAGCTCCTTGAGCCCCGCGGGAATCTTGAGGTTTTCCATGCGCACGCGGGAGGCCGCCTCGTCGATAAGGTCGATGGCCTTGTCGGGGAGGTACCGGTCGTTGATATAGCGGCTGCTCATCCGGACGGCCGCCTCGATGGCCTCGTCGGTGATGTTGAGCTTGTGGTGCGCCTCGTAGCGGTCACGCAGGCCCTTGAGGATGAGGATGGTCTCCTCCTGCGTGGGCTCGTTGACCATGACGGGCTGGAACCGGCGCTCCAGCGCGGCGTCTTTCTCAATGTGCTTGCGGTATTCGTTGAGCGTCGTGGCGCCGATGACCTGGATTTCGCCGCGCCCGAGAGCGGGCTTGATGATGTTGGCCGCGTCGATGGCGCCTTCCGCGGCGCCGGCGCCGATGATGGTGTGCAGCTCGTCGATAAACAAGATCACGTCGCCCGCCTTGACGACTTCCTCAAGCGCCGTCTTGATGCGCTCCTCGAAGTCGCCGCGGTACTTCGTGCCCGCCACCATGCTGGTCAGGTCCAGGGAGACGACGCGCTTGTCAAGCAGCGTCTCCGGCACGTCGCCGGCGACGATTTTCTGCGCCAGCCCCTCGACGATGGCCGTCTTGCCGACGCCGGGCTCGCCGATGAGGACGGGGTTGTTCTTCGTCCGGCGCGAGAGAATCTGGATGACGCGCTGGATCTCGCCCTGCCGCCCGATGACGGGGTCGAGCGTCCCGTTGCGGGCCATCTCGGTCAGGTCTCTTGAGAACTGGTCGAGCGTCTTCGTCTCGGACTTTTTCGCCGCCTTCGGAGACACGCCCGGCTGGCGGGGCCGGAAATCGCTGCTGCTGAACACGTTGATGATGTCCGTGTAGAGCTTGTTGAGGTCGACGCCCGTGGCCATAATCAGCCGCGCGGCGGCGCACTCGTACTCGCGCAGAATCCCCATGAGCAGGTGCTCGGTGCCGATGTAGTTGTGCCCGAGGCGGTTGGCCTCCGTGACGGCCAGCTCAATAATCCGCTTCGCGCGCGGCGTGAGGCCCTGCGGGGGGATTTCTCCCTGCCGGCCCCGGCCGATGTTCTTCTCGATCATGTCGAGGATGAGCCGGCTGTCGAGCCCGGCTTCCCGCAGCACCTTCGCCGCGACGCCGCCGCCCTCGCGGGCCAGCCCCAGTAAAATGTGCTCGCTGCCGACGTACCCGTGCCCGAGCTCGGCGGCCGCTGCCTGAGCGAGCGCCAGGACGTTTCTGGCGCGCTCGGTGAATCGATCTTCATATCGCATGACTTAAGCCTCCTCTTTCTGGCGGCAGTTAATCCTTCTTGTCCATGCCCTCGAGCTTCCGGATACAGTCGCGCAGGGCGGCCGCTCTCTCGTAGTCTTCCTCCGCCGCCGCCTTGTACATCTGCTCGCGGAGGATGTTGATCTCGCGGCGCTTTTTCATCTCCTCGTCCACTTCGGGGCGCTTTTCGTCCTCCGGGATGACCGGCTCGCTCAAGGGCGCGCGCGGCTGGGACAGCACGGCCGGGACGAAGAACGTCGGCAAAAGCATCCCGAATCCGCCGAACAGGCGGGGATCAGGCCGCATGCCGAACATGTTGAAGAACATGTCCTCCAGGGACAGGTCGGGTCTGAAAAGGCTCCTATTGGTCAGGCCAAGCGCCGCTGCGCAGTCCATGCACAGGTGCTTTTCCGTAATCTTCCCATTGATATTGGAACGGTAATGGAAGTTGACTTCCTCTCTTCCGCAGTTTTCGCAACGCATCGTCACATTCTCCTTTCCACTTAAAGCTGTTGCGTCAAAAACGTCCGCTTCCTAACTGGATACTCCCTTTAGTCTACTTTATATGCAGGAGAACCTGCTTGAGGATACTCGCGCGCACGGCGTCACGCTGCTCCGGCGCGACGGGGCGCAGGGCGTTCGGCCCGATGGCGGCGAGCGCCACGCGGCACTCCTTTTCCGATATCGCGCCGCTGTGCATGAGGTTTTCCGTCAGCGCCGCGGCGGAGTTGTAGTCGATTTCATCGCCGATGGAATTGACGGTGTGCATAATCAGCGCGGCCGAATCCATCTTCACGCGCGTGATGCGGATAAAGCCGCCGCCGCCGCGCCGGCTCTCCACTATGTACCCGCGCTCCGGCGAAAACCGCGTGGCGATGACATAGTTGATCTGGCTCGGCACGCAGTTAAACCGGCTGGCCAGTTCCGACCGCTGCAGCTCGGCGGTCCCGTCAGCCGCCTGAATTTCCTGCATGATAAAGTGTGCGATCAGGTCACTCATTCCCATGATGGCATCACCCTCTCGTTTGACTTTGACTATCTTTGACCTTTCTGCAGACATCATACGCCGCGCAGGGTACTTTTGCAAGAGTCTAAAACGACGATTTTCAGGCAATAAATAGGAATAATTCCTGTTTATTTTGCGCATGCTCACCGTTTCTTACGCTCCGTTTTCCGCGCGCGGTCTTGCTCCTTCCCGCTTTCGGCGGCGGGCGGCGCGGCCTTGTTTGACGAAAAGCGGTTTTCGTGCTCGGCCGAGCTCGGCGCGCCGTCGAGAGACGGCGTGTCGCCGCCGGCGCTTGGTGAAATACGGTTTGCCGCCATCCTTCTCGCCCCTTGAAAATTCCATTTTTATCATATTATGAGGCGCCCGAGCGCCGTTTATTCAAAGCGCGCCCTGATCGGGCGCGTCAAATCCCGCGCGATGGGGAGCTTTGAGGCAGGGCGCGCCCTGTTTCGCCGCGCGCTGTGGAATATGCCTATTGATTTTTAGTTCAATCGTGTTTACAATGGCGTTAAGCCTTATAAAAGGTAAACTAGACATACATATTGGAGGTTTTGATCATGGCGTATAAGATCAGCAGCGATTGCGTAAGCTGCGGCGCTTGCGCGGCGCAGTGCCCCGTTGAGGCCATCGAGCAGGGCGACACACAGTATCAGATCAATGCGGAAAAATGCGTTGACTGCGGCTCCTGTGCTGACACCTGCCCCGTAAGCGCGATTTCCAAAGACTAAGCATTAGCGCGCAATCTGCTGTCATTTGTGCCGCAACGCCGCCCGCATAAAGGGCGGCGCGACGCGCGAGTGGCAGCATTTTTTATTATGGAGGTTTTTCATGCACGCCGACGCACTCTGGCCGAACGGGCCGCAATTTGTCCGGCGGGACGGCGTCTTCCCCCTCGGGACGGACTCCGTCCTCCTCGCCGCCTTCGCGCAGAATAAGCGGGACCGGCGCGCCTGCGACCTCGGCTGCGGCGCCGGCGTGCTGTCCATCCTTCTCGCGTGGCACAACCCGTGCCTTGCCGTTGACGCTTTGGACATCCTCCCCGCCGCGGTGGAGGCAGCGCGGGAGAACGCGGCGCTAAACGGCCTGGAGGGGCGCATTACCGTCCACCTTATGGACCTGCGCGACTACCGGAATCTCCAGGCGGGGGCGTACGACCACGTCACCGCCAATCCCCCGTACTACGCGCAGGGCTCCGGCAAATCCCCCGGCAACCCCGACATCGCCCACGCGCGCGAGGAGAGGGCGTGCACGCTCCTCGACCTGTGCCGCGCCGCGGCGTACCTTGCGCGCTGGGGCGGGCGGTTTACCCTCGTGCACAAGCCCGAGCGTATGGCGGAAGTCATCACGCTCTGCTCGCAAAACGGCCTCGAGCCAAAGCGCCTTCGGCTTGTCCAGCACAAGGCGCGCTCCCAGCCGAGCCTCTTTCTGCTCGAGTGCCGCCGCGGGGGCCGCCCGGGGCTTGCCGTCGAGCCGCCCCTCATCCTCGCGGAGGACGACGGCTCGGACAGCGAAGAAATCAAACTGATCTATCACAGGAGGCAGCCATGAGCGGAACGCTTTATCTCGTCGCCACACCCATCGGAAATCTGGGGGACATCTCCCCGCGCATGGCCGAAACGCTCGCCGCGTGCGATTTTATCGCGGCGGAGGACACGCGCGTGACGCTCAAGCTCCTCAACCACCTGGGGATAAAAAAGCCGCTGGTGAGCTATTTTGAGCACAACCGCGCCGAAAGCGGTGAAAAGATTCTCCGCCGCCTGCTTGCCGGCGAGACGTGCGCCCTCGTGTCCGACGCGGGCATGCCCGCCGTGAGCGACCCGGGCCAGGATCTCGTCGCCCTGTGCGCCAAAAACGGCGTGCCCGTGCGGGCCGTCCCCGGCCCCTGCGCCGCCGTCGCGGCCGTGGCCCTCTCCGGCCTGCCGTCCGGCCGGTTCTGCTTCGAGGGGTTTTTGTCGACGGCGCGGAAAAACCGGTTCGAGCACTTAAATTCCCTCAAAAACGAGTCGCGCACCATGGTCTTTTACGAGGCGCCCCACAAGCTCCTTGCCACCCTGCGGGACATGCTGGAGACGTTCGGGGACAGGCGCGTGGCCGTCTGCCGGGAGATCACCAAGCTCCACGAGGAAACGCTTTACACGACGCTCTCCGGCGCCCTCGAGCACTTTCAGCAGACGCCGCCGCGCGGCGAGTTCGTCCTCGTCGTGGAAGGCGCGCCGGAGGATAAAGCGCCCCCGGGGACGCTGGAGGGCGCCGTGCAGCGCGCGCTTGAGTTGCGGGAGCAGGGCATGCCGCTGAAAGACGCCGCAAGGCAGGCGGCCGCCGAGACGGGCTTTCCCAAAAATGCCATCTACGCCGCCGCCGTCGAGGCTGAAAAGAGCGGCGGGTAAGCCGCTGGCGCGCGCCGCCAAGTATTACGCGTTTTTCCGGAGAAAACGCGTTATCGCCACAACAAGGAGTGGCGGCTGTCAAAGCCGCGCCGCACGAGCTCGCGCGAAACAGACCGCGCTGGAAACAAGTGGCGGTGCAGCGAAAACATATCGCGCCGCAAAGCAAAACCGCACAGAACGCGAACAAGAACACGCCGCCGCGAAAGAAATGGCTGTGAAAACATCCCTCTCAAGCGCGTCGGCTTGAAATATCAATCCGCCAAAACAAAAGAGCGCCGCCTCATGGCGGCGCTCTTTTTTGCGCGGGGACGGCTCGGGGCATATCGCGGACGGGCCGAGCATAAATAAAAAAAGGAGCCGGCGCCCGGGAGCGCCGGGCGCGGCTTCCACTGTCCGAAAAAGCGTTATGCCTTCTTCTTGAGCTCTTTCATACAGGCGGCACAGATGTTCTTGCCCTTGTAGTTGATCACGTTCTTGACGTTGCTGCAGAAGATACAAGCCGGCTCGTACTTCTTCAGTACGATGGCTGACTCATCCACATAGATTTCAAGGGAATCCTTTTCGTTGATGTCTAGTGTGCGGCGCAGTTCGATAGGAAGTACGATACGACCAAGTTCGTCGACTTTCCTCACAATTCCCGTGGATTTCATGCAACCGCTCCTTTCAGGTGGTTCATTTCAGTTTTTCCTCCAAACCAAGTTTCAGTTGTAATAATACCATTTTTATCTAAATATGTCAACGCTTGTCACATTCCAATTTTATGTAAATTTTTCTCTTTTTTGGAAAATGGCAAGGTTGTTTACGAATTAATGGGAAGCGGGTGTCTCCGATGGCGCTGAACCTCGTCTGGACGGGCATGATCATCGTCTCCATCGTGTACGGGCTTTTAAGCGGCAGCATCGAGGCCGTCGGTTCGGCGGCCGTACAGGGTGCGGCCGAGGCCGTGAAGCTGTGCATCGGGATATGCGGCGTCACGAGCCTGTGGACGGGCGTGATGGAGCCGCTCAGCCGCGCCGGCGTGACGGCGCAGCTGAAAAACGCCTTCCTGCCGATCCTCAAGCGCCTCTTTCCGCGCTCAAAAAACAACGCCGCTGCCATGGAAGCAGTGTCGGCCAATGTGGCGGCAAACTTGCTCGGACTCGGCAATGCAGCCACGCCGCTTGGCATTCAGGCGGCAACGGAGATGGCCCGACTCTCGCGCGACGGCGTTGCAACAGACGATTTATGTATGCTCGTGGTAATAAACTCTGCCTCGATTCAGCTCATCCCGGCGACTGTCGCCGCGGTGCGCGCGGCGGCCGGGGTGGAAAACCCGTTTGACATTCTGCCGGCCGTGTGGCTGGCGTCGGCCGTATCCGTCCTGGCGGGCATCCTGTCCGCAAAGGTGATGGCCAGGATCTGGAGAGCGCGATGAACCTCATAATGTCTCTGACCGTGCCCGCCATCATCGCGCTGGCGGCCGTCTACGGCCTATACCGGCGCGTGGACGTGTTTGACGCGCTCAAAACGGGCGCTTTTGACGGGCTTAAGATCACCGCGAAAATCATGCCGACGCTCGTGGTGCTCCTGACGGCCGTGTACATGCTCCGCGCCTCGGGGGCGCTCGACGCGCTCACAGCCCTCTTCGCTCCGGCGCTGCGGCTTTTTGGCATCCCGCCGGAGACGGCCTCGCTTATCTTCATCCGCCCGATCAGCGGCAGCGGGGCGCTGGCCGTCGGCTCGGAGCTGATCACGAAAAACGGCGCCGACTCGCTTATCGGAAGGACGGCGGCCGTCATGCTTGGCTCGTCGGAGACGACGTTTTACGTCATCGCCGTCTATTTCGGGGCCGTGGGGATTAAGAAAACCCGCTACGCCGTCCCCTCGGCGCTTGTCGCCGACCTCGCCGGATACATCGCCGCGTCGTGGGCCGTCCGGCTGTTTTACAAATAACATTATAAATGGAAAAACTCAACAATATCTCACATTTTTTCGGAGATTTCGGAAGCGACTTGATTTTTTTGCAAATTTCCGTCTAATTTTACCAATACTTCCTTAGCGAGGCTGTCAAAATCTGTTGTGTTTGCAGTCTCCACACCGATCTCATAGCGGATGTCGAGGTGCCGCTCGGGGGGATCCTGGAAATAGCTCGGGTTCTGGAGCAGCTTCTTCATCCTGTCGAAATCGCGGCGCAGGGCCTGGACCGTTTCGACTTCCGGGATGAGAAAGTACAGGTTTCCCTGGTTGTCGTAGGAGCAGAGCGCCGTGGGCGGGGCGGTCATGTTCACCTTTCCGATGACGGCAAGCTCAATCTTTTTCATCAGCCGCATCCCGAATTCCTCGCACATCTGCCTGAAGTTTGCGATGGACAGGATGACAAGGGCGCACGGCCTGGCTTCGGCGTTGCGGTTGCGCTCCAAAAGCGCGTTCGTCAGCGCGCGCAGGGCGCCCAGATCGTAGAAGGCGTTTGACTTATCCGCCCAGAGCGTGACGCCGAGCTCGTCGCACAGCTGCTTTAGCTGCGTAATATCCCGCACGCGGATGGAGGAGTGAAGCTCCCCGCGGTACCAGTCGGTGAAGATGGAGGCCGTCATCAAAAGCCAGCGGACGCTCCCGTCCGCCCCCAGCGCCGCGTGCTCGCTGCGCAGTATCTGCCGGCGCTTTGCGGCGCGTTTAAGCGCCTGCAAGCCGAACGTCTCAAGCAGCTTTTCGCGCTACTTCTCCGAGACGCACCGCCCGGCGCGCAGTTTGATGAGGTCCGTATACGTCGTGCAGGCCGCCTCTTCCTTCGCGTACTCGGCGTCCGGCTTGATGATGCGGAACGTGTCGTTGCCGGGATGGACAATCGTCGCCGAGACGAGGTTGTCCGAAAACTCGCGCAGCTCCTTTTCGATAAGCTCGAGGCGGAGCATGGAATTGTCGCTGACGTCGAGCGCCTCGTTGATGATGACGACCTTGCTCGGCCGATCCGAGAGGTCGTAGACCGTAAAGTACGAAAAGCGCTCGACGGTGTACTCCCCGTCCGGCCGGAGCAGCTGGATGATGGCCGAGCCTTCCGGCGCGCCGGTGAGGATTTCGTTGATGAGCCGCTGGGCTTCTTCCTTCGACTCGGGGTGGATGTAGTTCATCTCCATGGCAAACGCGAGCTCGTCTGCCATCTTCGTCGTGGAAAACTTCGTCGTCTCCAGCTGGTACTTGACGGCCGCGTCCTTCGAGAGGTGGACCGTCTGCGTGCGCAGGTCAATCTCGAACGTCACGATGCGGCTGATCTGGATGACCATCTCAAGCTGCCGCTTGTAGGCGCGGTACGTCAGCTCCGCCTCCTTCAGCTGCGTGACGTCCGTGACGATGGCGAGCATCGTCGGGTTCGGCCCCTCGTCGTTTTTCGTGCGGCTGGCGCGCATGTGGTACCACAGCGTCCTGTCGT
>JAAYMC010000038.1 GCA_012521555.1 Clostridiales bacterium | reverse complement strand
CGTCTACCGTCTGGGCGATGATAATCCGCTTTTCCGGCTTGAGGGAGCTGGCGATGGCGATGCCGTTGCGGTAGATCCTCGCGTTTTGAATGAGCGCGAAGCGCTCGAGCGTCGTGTCGAAATCCTGCTGGAAAAGGCGCTTGACCTCGATGGTGTCGGCCCCCGCGCGGCGCAGGTAGGCGGCCGCGTCGAAGGTGCGCGAGCCGGTGCGGATGGCAAAACTCTTCGTGTCGAGCACGATGCCGGCGAGGAGTGCCTCGGCCTCGACGCGGAGAATATCGGACTGGTCCACGAGGTACTGCATCATCTCAACGACAAGCTCGGACGCCGACGAGGCGTACGGCTCGTGGAAATTGAGCGTGGCGTTTTCAATAAACGTGGCCGCGCGGCGGTGATGGTCGATGACGGCCAGGTGGTTGAGGGAGAGGAGCAGGGATTCGGACTCGACCTGCTCGGGACGGCTCGTGTCGACGACGACGAGCAGGCTCTTACTGTCGGCCATGAGCAGGGCGTCCTGCGCCGAGATGAAGGCGTCCTCGTAATCGGGCAGCTCCTTCAGGCGCTCGATGAGGTTCCCCGCGGCCGTTTTTTCCGTGTCAATGACGATATACGCCTTCTTGCCCCGCTTGCGCGCGATGCAGAAGACGCCCGCCGCGGCGCCGACGGTGTCGAGATCGGCGAAGCGGTGCCCCATGACGAAAACCGTCGACGCGTCGCTGATGAGCTCGCCGAAGGCGTTGGCCATGACGCGGGATTTGACTTTCGTGCGCTTTTCCATCTCGGTGGAGTGGCCGCCGTAAAACTCGTAGTTCGATTTGCTCTTGATGACGGCCTGGTCGCCGCCGCGGGAGAGCGCCATCTCGATGGCCATGGAGGCGAAGCGGTAGTTTTCCTCGAAGCTGTCGCCCTCGCGCCCGATGCCGATGCTCAGCGTGGCGTGCAGCCCGCCGAACGTGGTCGATTCGCGGACGCTGTCGAGCAGCGAGAACTTGTCGGCGGCGAATTTGGCGATGTACCGCTCTTCAAAAATGTAGAGGTACTTGTCGCGGTCGAGCTTGCAGAGAATCCCGGAGCCCTCTTTCGCCCACTTGTCAATCTTGTCGTAAATGGAGGAAAGCAGCGCCGATTTCTCTTTCTCGTCCATGTTTTTGAAAAACTCGTCGTAGTTGTCGAGCAGGATAATCGCGCACACGGCGCGGGAGCCGAGGAACTCGTCGTACCGCTCGGCCAGGTCCGTGATGTCCACCCAGTATGTCGTCGCCATTATGCGGCCGGGCTGCCGCTCGGGGCGGAAGAGCGTGCCGTATACGCGGTAGCGCCGCCCGTTCATCTCGACGGGGGCGGGCGCTTCCGTCTGGCCGTCGAGCAGCCACGCCGGCGAAAAATTGGACGAGAGGGCGGTGATGCGGTCTTCCTTGAGGTGGCGCTTGCTGCCGCTGGCGGCGATAAAGTGGCTGTTGGCCCAGAGAATTTCCGCCGTATCGGGGCGGAAAATCATCACCGGCAGGGGGAAATTCGTGAGCGTCCCCGTCGAGGCCGTCTGCAGGCTGCTCGTCATGGACTCAATATATTCCTCGAGCTCTTTCGAGCGTTTTCGCGATGTGATGCGGAGAAAAACAGCCATCGCGACGGCTACGACCGCTTCGGCCGCCGCAAGATAGCGGGCGTATCCGCCTAAGAAATACGTCGCGACGGCAAAGATAAGGAGAAGCGTAAGGTAAAGGCGCGACTTAACCTGGTACTTCTCCACAAGACGGTAAAAAATCGCGGGCACCTCCCTTATTAGCGCCGCGGCGCTGTTGGAAGTCGATGGTTAATTATATCAAAAACAGAGGAGTAATACAATAGCACGGCTGCGGCGCGGCATATTCCGTTATGGCTGAAAACGGATAACGCGCGCGGCGGCGGGAAATACTGATTGTCAGCCGGGTGGGCCCATTTGGATGCGCGCACCCGGTGGACTTTTGCGCGGCATCGGGCCGCTTTTGCACGGAGGTATAGACAAGATGAAGGTCGTCATCATGGCGGGCGGCGAGGGGACGCGCCTTCGCCCGATCAGCTTCAGCCGGCCGAAACCGATGGTGCGGCTGTATGACCGGCCCGTTCTGGAGCACATTCTCGCGCTCCTGAAGGAAAACGGTTTTAACGAGGCGTGCCTGACGCTCCGCTACCTGCCTGAGATGGTCACCGACTATTTCGGGGACGGCGCCAAATTCGGGATGAAGCTGCGCTACAGAATCGAGGAGCAGCCTCTCGGGACGGCAGGCGGCGTCCTCAACTGCCGCGGCTTCATAGGGGACGACGACGTGCTCGTCATCTCCGGCGACTGCGTCTGCGACTTTGACCTGCGGAAAATCGTCGATTTCCACCGCGAGAAAAACGCCGCGGCGACGCTCGCGCTCTACAGCCACCCGAACCCGCTCGAATACGGCCTTGTGGTGACGGACGAAAACGGGCGCGTGCGCCACTTTATCGAAAAGCCGGCGTGGGACCGCGTGCTGACCGACCAGATTAACACCGGCATATACATTCTTTCTCCCGAAGCCCTCGAAAAAATCCCGCCAGACCAGCAGTATGATTTTGGCAGGGACCTCTTCCCGCGCCTTTTGAAAGAAAACGCCGCGCTCTACGGCGTGAAAATGGAAGGGTACTGGTGCGACATCGGCTCGACGGCGGCGTACCGCGCCTGCTGCATGGACCTGCTCCGAAACGACGCGTTTTTAAGGCGGCTCGTCCCGGGCGGCGACGGCGGCGTCTGGAGCTTTACCGATATACCGGAAAACGTCAGCGTCTATCCGCCCGTTTATATCGGGCGGGAGGTGACACTCGAGCCCGGCGCCGAAATCGGGCCGCACGCCGTCATCGGCTCCGGCGCGACAGTCCGCCGGGGCGCGGCGGTGCGCCGGAGCGTCGTCGGGCGCGCTACCGTCGGCGAGGGCAGCCGCCTTGAGGGCGCTGTGGTGCTCGACGGGGCCGTCATCGGGCGCGACGCTATTTTGGAAGAAGACTGCGTCGTGGGCGATGGGGCCTCCATCGGCGAACGCACGCGCGTTATGGCCAAGGCGAAGGTCTGGACGGGGTGCGACGTCCCACCCGACACGGTCGCAGAAGGGGAGCTGTGCCGCAGCGAGTCCCTTCAGCCCCTCATGTTTGACGGGCCCGGAACCGTGACGGACGAAACAGGCTGCGTCCTGACGCCGCATGTGTGCATGACCCTCGGCGAGGCGGCGGCGCAGCGCGGGCGCGTCGGCGTCAGCTGGAGCGGGGGAGACAGGGCGCGCGTTCTGGCGGAGGCCTTCGGGTGCGGCGTGTGCGCCGCGGGAGGGGAGCTCGTGCGGTTTGACGGCTGCTTCCTCGCCTGCGCGGCGTTTTCCGCCGAATATTACCGCTTTGACGCGGCGGCGTATTTCGAGGAAAAAGAAGGCGCCGTTTCACTGCACGTTTTCGGGCCGGGCGGGATGGTCATCCCGCGCGAAGAGGAGCGGCGGTACGAGGCGGCGGCGCGGGGAAGTCCGGGCCGCCCCGCCGGCCGGTACGGGACGGCCGAGTGCGTCACGGGGAGCGTCGAGGCGTACGTCGCCGCGGCGTCGCGCATGAGCGCGCCGGGTGCTCAGGGGCGGCTTTCCGTCGCCGTGGCGGGGTGCGGCGCGGAAAACAGGGCGCTAAAGAAAGCGCTCAGGCTGTCCGGCTGCGAGATTGTCCGGAAAGCGCGCGGCGTCGTCACCCTTGAGGCGACGGAAGGCGGCAAGTGGCTGACCGCCGTCGACGAGGAAGGGTACCGGCTGACCGGCGAGCGCCTTGCCGTCATTTTAGCGCACTTCGCGCTGGAAAAGGGCGAAAAGGCGCTTTACGTCCCTTATGAGGCGCCGGCGGTCATTGAGGAGATGGCGGAAAAGCACGGCGCAAAGGTCTTCCGGCTCGGGCGGGACGGGGCAGAGGCCGAGCGCGGCCTGATGGAACAGAAGTTCCTGAAAGACGGGATTTTCGCCGCCGTACTGCTGTGCGGGAAGCTGCGGGAAGGCGTGACGCTCGCGTCCTTGCGCCGGGCTGTCCCGAGCGTGGCGACGGTCACGCGCGAGCTGCCGATTGAGAGCGAGCGCGGCGCCGTCATGAAGCAGCTGACGGACCTGTGCGCCGCCATGACGTCGGACTTGTCGTCCGGACTGCGCATCGACACGGGGCGCGGCACCGTCGTCATCGCGCCGGTGCGCGCGCGAAAGGCGGTGCGGATACGGACAGAGAGCTTTTCCGAGGAAATCGCCGCGGAGCTGTGCGCGGAATTTGAGGAGCGCGTCCGAAGGAGCGACCGCCGCCGCGCGGGCGCATGATTGAAATTTTCAAACTGAGCGAGAACGCCGCACCGAATCGGTTGCGGCGTTTGACTATTTGCGCTATAATACAACACTAGCCTGACCGGCCAGCATTCGCGCAGAGAGGGTGACGACATGAAAAAGGCGGCGATAGCTTTATGCCTTCTTGCCGCTTTGCTGCTTACCGGATGCGGCGGCAAAGTGCCGAAAAACCCCGTCCACTCGGTCGGGGACATCGCAGGCAAAACCGTCGGCGTCCTGGAGGGGTCGGTAAGCCCGGCGTACCTTGAGGGGGCAGGGCGGGTCGCTAAGTACGCGTCGGCCGGCACGATGCTCGGGGACGTCAAAAACGCGGCGCTCGACTGCGCCGTTTTGGATAAAGCCGTTTACGAAAAGGCGAAAACGCGCGGCGTTCGCGCGCTCAGGGAGCCGCTTGTGGACAAGACCTTCCACATCGCCATCGCGTGGGAAAACCCAGACCTCGTCAAAGCCGTAAACGGCGCGCTCGCAAAACTCGCCGAGGCAGGGTATCTCGACGCGCTCGAGCGCGCCTATCTTCTCGGCGAGGCGATGCCGCAGGCCCCGCAGGCTGAGAAAGTTTCCGGAACGCTCACGCTGGCCGTCACGGCCGAGTTTCCGCCGTACTCGTACTTTGATGAAAACGGCGAAGTGGCGGGGATGGACATCGACATCGCGCGCGCCGTCTGCAACCTGCTCGGCGCGGACCTTGAAATCAAGGTCATCCGCCCGGACGAGCTGCTCACCAACGTGCAGTACGGGAAGGTGGACCTCGCCATGGGCGGCCTGACGCCCCCGGACGACGAGGGCGGGAGCATCGTGCAGTACACGAAGGCTTATACCAGGTGCGTCCAGGTCGTCGTCGTGCGCAGGAAATGACGGGGAAAAGCGCCCTTTGCAAATCTTAAATATCAAACCGCTGCTGCGTCAAAACTCCTAGACGCCGCAGCGGTTTTCAACTTTTTCTTCATTTATTTCAGGGCTCCCGGCTTCCACTCCTTTCGACAAGGAGCCACAACAGCTAGAAAATGACGAGAGCGATCGGAAGATTCACAAAAATAGCAAACGGACCGGCATACTCTGCGACAAGGCCTTTGACACTTACGAGAGCTATGTTTCATAAAACGATAAGAATGCGCTTATGTCTTCGTTTCACAGGCATTCCTCCCGCCTTGCAGACCAAAAATCGAAACCGGCGGACAATCAGTCCGCCGGTTTTTCATTCATTTATCGCGTACTGCGCGCGGCCCTGCCGGAAGATGTCGCCGCCAAAGCAGTCGAGCGCGACGATGAGCGGCATGTCCTCCACCGTCATGCGTCGGATGGCCTCGCAGCCAAGCTCGGGAAAGGCGATTTCCTCGGCGGCCTTGATATGCCGCGAGACGAGCGCGCCGGCGCCGCCGACGGCGCAGAGGTACACAGCTTTGTTCTCCACGATGGCTCTCTTTACGTCTTCGCTGCGCTCGCCCTTTCCGATGGTGGCGGCGACTCCCAGGTCGTACAGCCGAGGGGCAAATCTGTCCATCCTTCCGGACGTCGTCGGCCCGCAGGAGCCGATTATCTCGCCCTCGCGCGCCGGCGTCGGGCCGGCGTAGTAGATGACGGCGTCTTTCAGCGGGAAGGGGAGACTCTCGCCTTTATCGAGCAGCTCAAAGAGCTTTTTGTGCGCGGCGTCCCGCGCCGTGTAAATCGTGCCGGTCAGGTACACGCGGTCACCCGCGCGCATGTCCCGGGCGAAGCGGCGCACCTCGTCGGTGCCGATCCGGAATGTGTTCAAACCGCCTCATCCTCCGTCTTGCTGATGGCAAAGGCCTGCTTTCCGCTTTCGATGGCCGCCGAGATATCGCGCAGCCGCGCGTCCGTCTCGTCAAACGCGGCGGACAGGTTCGTGAGCGTGCCACTCAAGTGATTGAGCTCGGACGCGAGGATTTCCGCGATGTCCTCCATCTCGCTGCGCAGGCTTTCGTAGGTCGCCTGCAGGGCGGACAGCTCCGTCGCGGCGTTGTCGAGCGACTGGCGCCCGATTTCGGACACGCGGCGCTCCGTCTCCGCCAGCCTGCCGCGCAGAGCGGTGATTTCATTTTTAAACTGGGCGATTTCCGCCTCGAGCCGTTCGCCGGCGCGCTTGTACTGGTTGCGCTGTGCTGCCAGTTCCCTGATGTACTGCATGACGTCGCCCGCGTCGAAGCCGAACAGGCGCCGCCGGAAGCAGCGAACTTCTCCGCTCATCTTATGCCGCCCTTTCTCCCCGTGCGGAGTATGCCGCGCGGGTTTTGACGAAGATTGATAGATATAAGACATTCTAGTGGATTTATCGCGCAAAAGCAAGCGCGGGATATGGGCTTATTCCTCGATCACGTCCTCGTATGTGAGAGACCCCTGGCAGGCCATGTAGCGTCCCGCGTCCCATACATACCCGGCCTGTTGCATCTCAGCGTCCGTCTTGAGAAACGCCTCGGAAAAGCCGTGCACGGCGCACATGGACGGGTCGACGTGGTAGTACTCGCCGCCGATCTCGACGATGTTCCACGCGTGCTGCATTTCGCCGAGCTTGCCCAGCACGATGGTGTTCGGGATGCCCAACTTGTCGCACAGCGCCTTGTACGCCATCGCATACCCCTCGCCGACGGCCGTCCCCGTCACGAGCGCGCCGTACGCCGTGGCGGAGATGTGCTGGTTGGTGTAATCGCCGCCGGCGGCCGTGTCGCTGTCGTACTTGACGAACTCGGTCAGACGGCGGCAGAGCGCAAGCAGCGCCCTGGGGCGGTTGACGGCGCTTACGCCGTTGACCATCGAGGCGACGGCGCTCTTGAGGGACTCGTCCATCACCTTAAGCGTGCTCGGCTCGTAGCGGTACCCGAACGTGAAGAAGAACAGGCGGCTCGTGCCGTGGCTCGGGAAGATCTCCACCGCCGAAACGGGCGCCATCACGATGTCGAGGGGGTTTTCGTAATACGCCGCTTCGACGTATTTGAGCGCCTCTTCCGCCGAGATGACGAGGTTGTTTGTGAGGATGGCGGAATAGCCCTCGTAGGACTTAAGCTTGCTTAAAAGCTCGGACTTAAAGTAGCGCAGCGTGGAGACGGTTACGATACCGTCGAGGTACTCCGGCACGATGCGCGTGTTGTAGAAAAACGAAAACTCCACCTCGTAGTAGGAGACGATTTTCGTCGCGGCGCCTTCCATGCCGGAGAGGGCGAACGCGCCGATCGGGTCGTTTTCCAGGATATCGCTGCAGACGGTCACGACGTCGCTTTCGATGTCCCCGTCGTAGCTGAAGACGCGCACGAGGCCTTTTTCCTCCATGCCGAGAATGAATTCGACGGCCGCATCCTTGAGCTCCTCGTACGTCTCGACTTCTTTTATACGGCCGGAGCCTTGCGACGTCGGCGTAACGTACGGGGTGACGATGCGGATCTCGCCGCTTAAAACCAAGCTGCAGCCGCTTGCCAGGACGACAAGTATCAAAAGGGCGCTTACCGCCCGGAGCATTTTTTTCATGGCGCGCCTCCTTTCACAGGGGAAAGCTGTGCGCGATTGCGTTACAGGTCGTCGAGAGAGAGCTGTTTGACCTCGCTGTCTTCCTCCCGGAGCGTGCTGCCCGCCGCGGGGAGAGAGCGCACCCGGTAGCGCGCGGCGTTTTGAATGGCCGTCTCGCCCACAGGGGCCGCGCGCACGACGCGCGCTTTCTTTTTGAGGGACATGACGGACACGCCCACCGTCGTGCGCGTCGTCTTCGGGGCGAGGAGCGCCGTGGAAAAGACGACGGTGCGGTTGTCGCTGGAGAAGACGGCCACTTCGGTATCTTCCTTCAGGTGCAGCGCCGCCACGAGGGGGCTTGCGCCGGAGTACGCGCCCGTGAGCTTTTTGCGGTTGGTCTTCGTCGCGTAGGCGGAAAGCTCCACGCGCGCGGCCTTGCCGTTTTCAAAGAAGAAGAGGATATGGCCGGAGTAATCCCCGGGGTCAAGGAGGTAGACGACGTTTTCGCCCTCGTCCATGCCGAGCACGGTCGGCAGGTAAGCGCCAAGGACGGACGCTTTCATGTCCTCAAAGTCGCGCACCCGCGCCTTGTAGACCTGCTGGCGGTCCGTAAAGACGAGCAGCTCGCAGAGATTGCGGCTTTCAAAGGTAAGGAACGGCCCGTCCGACTCCTTGTATTTCTGCTCGCCGCCCATACGCAGGGAGAGGGGAGTGATTTTCTTGAGGTACCCTTCTCTTGAGAGGAAGATGTGAACGGGGTAATCTTCGGCGTCGTCCTCAATCTCCGTCTCCTCGCCGTCCGTTTCGTAGATGATCTGGGTGCGGCGCGGCTGACCGTACTTTTTCATGACGTTTTTCAGCTCGGCGACGATGATGCCGCGGATTTTCTTGACGCTTCCGAGCGTCTCCTCCAGATCCCGGATTTCCTCCTCGAGAGCGGTGACGGCCTCCGTCTGCTTGAGGATGTACTCGCGGTTGATGTTGCGCAGCTTAATCTCCGCCACGAACTCGGCCTGCGCCTCGTCGATGCCGAAGCCGATCATGAGGTTCGGCACGACTTCCGCTTCCTCCTCCGTCTCGCGGATGATGGCGATGGCCCGGTCGATATCGAGGAGGATTTTCCTCAGGCCGTAGAGGAGGTGGAGCTTTTCCTTCTGCTTTTGCAGCTGGTGGTACACGCGCCGGCGGACGCATTCCGTGCGCCACGCAATCCACTCGTCGAGTATCTCCCGCACGCCCATCACGCGCGGCATGCCGGCGATGAGGACGTTGAAGTTGCAGGAGAACGTGTCCATGAGGGGCGTGAGGCGGAAGAGCTTTGCCATGAGCTTTTCCGGATCCGTGCCGCGCTTGAGGTCAATGGCGAGCTTGAGGCCCGTGAGGTCCGTCTCGTCGCGCATGTCGTTGATTTCGCGGAGCTTTCCGCTTTTGACGAGCTCGGAGACCTTGTCGATAATCGCCTCGACGGTGGTGGTGTAGGGGATTTCGTAAATCTCAATGATGTTTTCCTTCGGCAGGTAGCGCCAGCGCGCGCGCACCTTGACGCTGCCGCGCCCCGTCTCGTAGATGGCCTGAAGCTCCTCGGCGTTGTAGAGAAGCTCCCCGCCCGTGGGAAAGTCGGGGGCCTTGAGGGTGGACAGCAGATTGTGGTTTGGGTCTTCGATGTAGTCAATCGTCGTCTGGCACACTTCCGCGAGGTTAAAGCCGCAGATGTTGCTGGCCATGCCGACGGCGATGCCCGTGTTGGCGCTCACGAGGATATTGGGATAAGTCGTCGGCAGGAGGACAGGTTCTTTCATGGTGCCGTCGTAGTTGTCCACAAAGTCGACGGTGTCCTGCTCGATGTCCCGGAAAAGCTCGGCGCATATCGGGGCGAGCTTGGCTTCGGTGTACCGCGAGGCGGCGTACGCCATGTCGCGGGAGTAGACTTTGCCAAAGTTGCCCTTGGAATCGATAAACGGCGTCAGGAGCGCCTCGTACCCCTTGGACAGGCGCACCATCGTCTCGTAGATGGCGGCGTCGCCGTGGGGATTAAGGCGCATCGTCTGCCCGACGATGTTGGCCGATTTCGTGCGCGGACCGGTGAGAAGCCCCATCCTGTACATCGTGTAGAGGAGCTTGCGGTGGGAGGGCTTAAACCCGTCGATTTCCGGGATGGCGCGGGAGACGATGACGCTCATGGCGTAGGGCATGTAGTTTGTCTCAAGCGTCCGGGTAATCGGCTGCTCCACCACTTCCGCGCGCAGCCCGACGACGTTCGGATTATTCACTTTTTTGCCCGAAGGCGTATCTTTTTTAGCCATACAAGCGACTCCCTACGAAAGATCGGCGAAATCCAGGTATTTATGCCCGTTTTCGGCGATAAAGTCTTTCCGGCCGTTTAAGTTGTCGCCCAGGAGCAGGTCGAAGATTTCGGCCGTGCGCTCGGCGTCCTCCGGCAAGACCTTGATAAGCCGGCGCGTCTCTGGGTTCATGGTCGTCAGCCACATCATCTCCGGGTCGTTTTCGCCGAGGCCTTTCGAGCGGTTGATGGTGTGCTTGGCGCCGCCAAGGCTCGCGATAATCTCCGCCTTTTCCTTGTCGCTGTAGGCGAAGTACGTCTTGCCCTTGCACTCGATTTCATACAGGGGCGACTCGGCAATGTAGACGTAGCCTTCGCGGATGAGCGTGGGCACGAGGCGGTAGAGCATGGTGAGGATGAGGGTGCGGATCTGGAAGCCGTCCACGTCGGCGTCGGTGCAGATAATGACGCGCTTCCAGCGGAGATTGCTCAAATCGAACGTGCTTAAATCCTTTGAGTGGCGGCTGTTGACTTCGACGCCGCAGCCGAGCACCTTGATAAGGTCCGTGATGATTTCGCTTTTGAAAATTTTGTCGTAGTCGGCCTTAAGGCAGTTTAAGATTTTCCCGCGCACGGGCATGATGCCCTGAAACTCCGCGTCGCGGCTGAGCTTGCACGCGCCCAGGGCGCTGTCGCCCTCGACGATGTACAGCTCGCGCTTTTCCACGTCCTTTGAGCGGCAGTCGACGAATTTCTGGATGCGGTTGGACAGGTCGATGGTGCCGGAGAGCTTCTTTTTGATGTTCAGCCGCGCCTTCTCCGCCGTCTCGCGGCTGCGCTTGTTGATGAGAACCTGCTCGGCGATTTTCTCCGCGTCGGCCTTGTTCTCGATGAAGTACACCTCGAGCCGGCTGCGGAAAAACTCCGTCATGGCCTCCTGGATGAACCTGTTCGTGATGGCCTTTTTCGTCTGGTTCTCGTAGGACGTCTGCGTGGAAAAGCAGTTTGTGACGAGGATGAGGCAATCCTGCACGTCCGCCCAGGTGATTTTGCTCTCGTTTTTCGTGTACTTGCCCGTTTTCTTCAGGTACGCGTCAATTTCCGCGACGAATGCGCTGCGCGCCGCCTTTTCCGGCGCGCCGCCGTGCTCGAGCCACGAGGAGTTGTGGTAGTATTCGATGCGGCTTATGCGATTGGAAAAGCACAGCGCCGCCGTCAGGCGCACCTTGTATTCGGGCTTGTCCTCGCGGTCGCGCCCGCGGCGCTCCGCCTCGAAATAAACCGGCTCGGTGAGAGGGTCGTCCCCCGCGATTTCGCGGACGTAGTCGATGATGCCGTTTTCGTAGTAAAATTCCGTCGTCTGGAACTTGCCGTCCGCCTCGTTGCGGAACCGGAACGTCACGCCGGCGTTGACGACGGCCTGGCGCTTGAGCGTGTCGAGGAAATACTCGGCGGGGATATTGATGTCCGTAAACACCTCGATATCCGGCTTCCAGCGGATGACCGTGCCGGTGCGCTTGCCGGAGTAGGGGGTTTTCTGCAGCCCGCCGACGTTTTCGCCCTTTTCAAAGTGCAGCTTGTATTCAAACCCGTCCCGCCAGACGGTGACGTCCATGTACTCCGAGGCGTACTGCGTGGCGCACGAGCCGAGGCCGTTAAGGCCAAGGGAATACTCGTAGCTTTCGCCCTCGTCGTTTGCGTACTTGCCGCCGGCGTAAAGCTCGCAGAAGACAAGCTCCCAGTTAAAGCGGTTTTCCACCGGGTTCCAGTCCACGGGGCAGCCGCGCCCGAAGTCCTCAACCTCGATGGAGTTGTCCTCATAGCGCGTGACGATGATGAGCTTTCCGTACCCCTCGCGCGCCTCGTCGATGGCGTTGGAGAGGATTTCGAAGACCGCGTGCTGGCAGCCTTCGAGGCCGTCTGATCCGAAGATAACGCCGGGCCTTTTGCGAACACGATCGGCACCTTTCAGGCTCAAGATGCTCTCGTTGCCATAGGAAGTTGTCTTACGTGTTTTTTTCATGCGTTATCCCCTATATATGGGCACAAAAGCGCCCTGTAGTTATATATTTAGTATAAGGTAAAAGGATATGGAAATCAAGGGGATTTTCCCCGCGCCCTTTTGGGTATAGAAATGGCGCGCCGCGATAGGCAAACCGGGCGCTTCCGTGTACATTTCCCGTTGCAAACGAAACGGCGACTGCAATAATACGCAGTCGCCGTCCGTTGGACAGACAGTCTCGTCACACACTCACTTAAACTTTTCGCCTAAGGTCTTGGCCGCGGGCCAATGGGCCAACCGAGCTTAAGTCAGTCTTGTGGCCGGCCGCCATGACGGCCAAGAAATCTGTCCGAGCTTAGTATTCCCGGGCGGCGCGGGATTACGCGGGGCAAATTCTGTAAACGCAAATATTTGTCCACCCGCGCCTCATATACATTAAGTAAACACACGACTTAAATGATGCGGAGGATTGTGCGATGGGTGGATTACAGACGACGGCCGTCATTATCCTGATTGCGCTTTTGGCTCTTCTGGCGCTGATTGTGTTCCGCAAGCCCACGAAGTTTGTCTTAAAGCTACTCCTCAGCACGGTTTTAGGCTTTATCGCGCTTTTCGTCCTCAACTTCCTCGGCGGCCTCATCGGCATCTTTATCGCCGTAAACTGGATTAACGCCGCTATCGTGGGGATACTGGGCCTGCCGGGGATTGCGCTATTGCTCCTCATCGAGTGGCTTTCGTGGCTGTAAGGATTTTTCCATTTTCTTCTCGACTTTGCCGGGGGATGAGGCTATAATAAAACGAGGCGGTTGCCGCAAGATGCCTGCCGGCAGGAAAAAGCGACTGGGAGTTTAGTCTTATGAAGAGAGTTCTGGCGCCTGTGGGGCGCATCCTCGCCGTCCTGGCGATTTATTACGCGGCGCAAAACGCGCTGGCGGTTCTGCTTGGCCTTGGTTATATCGCCGTAAACGGCGATATTCAGAGTATCTACCGCTTTCAGGAAGTCTTAAACGAAGTCATAAACTTTCTGCTCGACAAAACGCCGTACATCGTCCTCTTTGCGGCCATTATTGCGCTCGCCTCGTACTTTGTCATCTACCGCGACCGCCCGCACGACGTGCGCGCTTTTCTGCGCTACCGCCCGCTGGACGCCGCCGCGATTGTCATGCTCGCGGTTTTTGGAATCGGCGTCAACTTCATGGTCGCGCTGCTGCTCACGCTGCTGAGAAGCCTTCCGTTTCTCGAGCCGCTGTTTCAAAACTACGAGGAGCTTTCCCAGCTCATTGTCGGCGGGGATTTCGTCATCACGCTCCTGACCGTCGGGATTATCGGCCCGGTCGTCGAGGAGATTATGTTCCGCGGGCTGATTTTCGGCGAGCTGAGGAAAATCATGCCCATCAAAATCGCCCTCGTCGTCCAGGCGGTGCTGTTCGGGGTCTATCACCTGCAGCCCGTGCAGGGCGCGTACGCCGCCGTCATCGGCCTTCTCCTCGGCCTTGTCTACTACAGGAGCAGCTCAATGGTAGCGCCCATGGTGGTGCACATCGCGATCAACAGCTTTTCCGTCGTGTCCAGCGCGCTGCTGTCGGACCTTGCGTTCGGCAAAAGCGCCGGGCTCATCGGTCTCGCGGGCATCCTGTTTTTCATCCTGTCGAGCGCGTACCTTTTAGTCAGCCGGAACTTCAAGTATGTCATCGACGACTCGCTCTACTACCTCTCGCGTCGGCCGCCGCGCCCGCCGGAGCACACAGCGGAGTAATCGGTTCCAAAGACGACGCATCAAGCAGCCGGCGGCCAATGCGGCTGCTTTTTATTTCATCCGACGAAAAATACGCACGCCTGACAAAAACGGTTGAAACTGGAGCGCCGTCCATGTACAATGAAAAAAATGGCATGCGCCGCGCCTTAATAAGCGGCGCGCGTTTTTCGGCAACAGGAGGATACAATGAGAAAGAGACTTACCGCGGGGCTCATCGCGCTTGTTTTGATGATAACCGTCGTGCCGCTTGCCGCGGCGCAGACGGCGGGGCTTGACCGGTTCAGGCCCGTCCGTACATACACAACCGGCCGGTTTGAGGACATCCAGTCCGTCAAGTGGTATGCGCAGTACGTGCAGATCGCTTACGAGCTGGGGTTAATTGCCGGGCGGACGGACACGCGCTTTGAGCCGGAGTCTCCCGTCACGCTCGCGGAAGCCGTCAAGCTCGCGGCCGTCATCCATGCGACGTACTACGGCGCCGCCATCCCCGAAGCGGACGGCGCGTGGTACAGCGGCTATGCCGACTACGCGAGGGCAAACGGGATTATTGATGAGGAAATTGAGTCCTTTGACGCGGTCGCCACACGCGCGCAGGTCGCGGCGATTTTGTCTCGTGCGCTGCCCGCGGAGGCGCTCGGGGCCATGAACCGCGTCGACGCCGGCGCGATTGCGGACGTGCCGGAGGACAAGCCATATTCAAGCGCCGTCTACGCGCTCTACGCCGCCGGCGTCCTGACGGGAAGCGGCGCAAACCGCGCGTTTTACCCCGACTTGCCCGTCACGCGCGCGGAGGTTGCGGCCATCGTCGTGCGTATGGTGACTCCGGCGCTGCGCCAGCGCTTTGACCTGCGCCTGAGCCTTGAGCCGAACGCGCTGTATGAAATGGCCTCGCCCGCCGTGTTTTACCTTGAGATCACGGATATGAAGGGCACAAAAATCAAGACGGGCAGCGGCTTTTTCATCCGCGAGGACGGGCTTGCCGTCACGAACTTCCACGTCATCAAGGGGGCGACGGCCGCCGTCGCCGTCACGTCGGACGGGCAGCGCCATAAAGTGCTCGGCGTTTACGCCACCGGCGAAAAGGACAACATCGACCTCGCCCTTATTCAGGTGGAGGGGGAGGGCTTTCCTGCCCTGAAGCTGGCCGACTCCGACGCGGTGCGCGTCGGCGAGACGGTGTACGCTCTCGGCAACCCGCTCGGGCTGAAAAACACGTTTTCAACGGGCATTATCTCGGGCCTCAACCGGGAAATCGACGGGATGCGTTTCATCCAGACGACGGCGCCGATCTCGCCCGGCAGCAGCGGCGGCGTCCTGCTCGACGCGTCGGGCAAGGTCGTCGGCGTGACGACGGCGTTTGCCGCGTCGGGGCAGAACATCAACCTCATCGTCCCCATCAACGACTTAAAACGCCTTGAAGCCGGCGAGCTGAAGGATTTCAGGGAGATCCTGCCGAAGACCGTCTATTACGCGGACTATTACCCCGTCCCCGATTTCGGCGCTCTGGCGCAGCTTTCGCCTTACAGGTACGACGGCGGAAGCGTCTTTAACTATCTCGTGGAGGGGATGACGGACGCCGACCTGTCAGGCAAGCTCACGAGGTACATCGACCTCCTTGAGGACAACGGGTTTGCTTACGGGGGATTTAACCTGATGACGGGCTACATCGTCAGTTATTACGTAAACCAGACGTATGGCATCATCGTCGCCATCGGAGCAAGGAGTATTGACGGGAGGCCCTTCGTCACCATTGAAATCATGATGTACTGATCAAAAACCGCCTGCCAAAAGCAGGCGGTTTTTCTCTTTTTGTGCCTGCGCGCCGTCACAGCGCCGCGCACAGGGCCTCGGCCGCGCGGATGCCGTCGACCGCGGCGGACATGATGCCGCCGGCGTACCCCGCGCCTTCCCCGGCGGGGAAGAGCCCTTTGAGGCTGACGCTCTGCCCGTCCTCGCGCTCGATGCGCACGGGGCTCGACGAGCGCGTCTCGACGGCGGTGAGCACCGCGTCGGGATGGGCAAAGCCGCGCACTTTTCTGTCCATCTCCGGGATGGCCTCGGCGAGGGCGCGGCAGACAAAATCGGGGAGCACGTCCCAGAGGTTGCAGAACTTAACGCCCGGCCTGTACGTCGGCACGACGGAGCGGTGCCCGGCAGACGGCCTTTTCGCGAGGAAGTCGCCTAAAAGCTGCGCCGGTGCGCGGTAGCCTCCGCCGCCGTATTGGTAAGCCGCCTCTTCCAGCCGGCGCTGGAAGGCGATGCCGTCGAGCGCGCCGTGCCCGAAGTCGTCCGGCGTGACGGACACGAGCAGCCCGCCGTTGCAGTTTTGCCCGTCGCGGGCATAATAACTCATGCCGTTTGTCACAACGCGGCCTGACTCGCTTGCCGCGGCGACGACGTGCCCGCCCGGGCAGACGCAGAAGGTGTAGACGCTGTGCCCGTCCCTGAGGTGGACGGCGAGCTTGTAGTCCGAAGCCGGCAGCGTGCCGAGCGTGGCGGCCTTTCCGTAGTTGGCCGCGTCGATGGCGCTTTGCAGGTGCTCTATCCGCACGCCGACGGAAAAGTTTTTCGGCGTGAGCTTCACGCCGCGGCTCATAAGCATCTCAAACGTGTCCCGGGCGCCGTTACCGGGGGCGAGCAGGACATAGTCTGCGGGCAGGGTGTAAGCGCCGCCCTCCGACTCGACGCGCAGCGCCCGCACGCGCCCGTCCGCGGTGTCGATGTCGGCAAGCCGCGCGCTGAATCGGATGTCGCACCCGAGCGAAATGAGGTGCCGGCGCATGTTTACGAGCAGGGCGCGCAGCCTGTCCGTCCCGATGTGGGGCTTTGAGAGGTACAGGATGTCCTCCGGCGCGCCGAACTCGACGAAACGCCTGAGAACGAAGGGGATGCGCGCGTCGCTGATGCCCGTCGTGAGCTTGCCGTCGGAGAACGTGCCGGCGCCGCCTTCGCCGAACTGCACGTTGGAGCTGGTATCCAGCGCGCCCGTCTCCCAGAAGCGATTAACGTCCTTGACGCGCCGCTCCACGGGCTGTCCGCGCTCTATGACGATCGGCGGCACGCCCGCTTCCGCAAGGCACAGCGCCGCAAACAGCCCCGCCGGGCCCATGCCGACGACGACGGGGCGTTTTTCCGCCGTGAGATGAGAGTAAGGGAAGCGGTAGGGCTCCGGCGGCTGGTAGCGGCGAAACTTCCCGCGCGCCTTTTCGAGGAGAGCGTCTTCGCCCTCGAGGGAGACGGCGACGGTAAAGACAAATGAGATGGCGTTTTTCCGCCTTGCGTCGACGGAGCGGCGCAATATCTCAAGCGTCTTGATTTGGCTTTGCGGGACGCCCAGCGCCCGCGCGGCTGCGGCATAAACGCCTTCGGGTCCCTCCACGGCGGGGACGGTCAGATTTTTCAGTTCAATCAAGGGTATCAGCTCCTCCGGCGGAAGGTCGAGACGATGGTATCATCAAAACGCCCGCCGTTCAAGAGGGCGGGCGCGCGGGTTTGCCATATAAAGCGTGTTTAGGACGAGAATCTCGCTTTTTGCTTAAGTCGACAGCATGGTTTTGCGAGCGGGAGTTTACAAGAAAATGAGACTGTGTTAATATTTTAAATTGGCTTTTTTGGCTGATTACGGTATGAAATAAAAGCGAAGGACGTCGTTTATGTTCGACAAACTGAGAGAAATCGAAGGAAAATATCTGGAACTTGAAAAGCGCATGCAGGACCCCTCCGTCTATACAGACCCCGCGATGTACGCAAAGCTCGCGCGCGAGCAGAAGGACATCGCGCCTGTTGTCGAGGCGTACCGCAAATACAAGCGCGCCGAGCAGAACAAGAGGGAGGCGGAGGAGCTTCTCTCCGACCCGGAGATGAAGGAGATCGCGCAGGAGGAGTACGACGCGGCGAAAATCGAAATGGAGCGCCTTGAAAAGGAGATCAAGATTTTGCTTTTGCCGCGCGACCCGAACGACTCGAAGAACGTCATCATCGAAATCCGCAGCGGGGCGGGCGGGGACGAGGCGGCGCTGTTTGCGGCGAGCCTGTTCCGCATGTACTGCATGTACGCCGACCGCATGCACTGGAAGACGGAAGTGGCGTATATCAATGAGACGGAGCTGGGCGGCATCCGCGAGGTGAGCTTCCTCGTCATCGGCGAGGGGGCGTACTCGCGCCTGAAATACGAAAGCGGCGTGCACCGCGTCCAGCGCGTGCCGGACACGGAGTCGTCCGGCCGCATCCACACGAGCACCGTCACCGTCGCCGTGCTGCCGGAGATGGAAGAGGTGGACTTTGAGATAAACCCCGCCGATCTGCAGATTGACACGTTCCGCTCCAGCGGCGCCGGCGGGCAGCACGTCAACAAGACGGAGTCGGCCATCCGCATCACGCACATCCCGACGGGCACGGTCGTCGAATGCCAGGACGAGCGCAGCCAGCATAAAAACCGCGAGCGCGCCATGAAAATCCTTGTCTCGCGCCTGTACGAGCAGGAGCGGCGAAAACAGATCGAGGCGCAGGCGGCCGAGCGGAAGAGCCAGGTCGGAACGGGCGACCGCTCCGAGCGCATCCGCACCTACAACTTCCCGCAGGGCCGCATGACGGACCACCGGATTGGCCTGACGCTCTACCGGCTCGACGAGATTCTCGACGGCGACCTGGACGAAGTCATCGAGGCCCTGCAGCTGGCGGACCAGACGGCAAAACTCTCGGCGATGCAGCCGGAGGAATAAGGCGAAAGGAAGCCGCAACACGCGAAAGATGCGCTATGACGACACGGAGAATAACAGATAATATCCCCCTCGCGGCGGAAATCATTCTCGGCGGCGGGCTCGTCGCCGTGCCGACGGAGACGGTCTACGGCCTTGCCGCAAACGGCCTGAACGCGCGCGCCGTTGAAAAGATTTACGAGGTGAAAAACAGGCCGGAGACGAAGCCCATCAGCCTGCTCGTCGCCTCCATGCGGGACGTCGAGCGCTTTTGCCGCGGCATACCCGAAGAGGCGTACGCTCTCGCCGACGCCTTCTGGCCGGGGCCGCTGACGATGGTCTTATGGCGAAGCGAGGCGGTGCCGGACATCGTGGTGGCGGGGGGCGACACGGTCGGCGTGCGCTGCCCGGACCATGAGATGACGCTCCGGCTCATCCGCACAGCCGGCGTGCCGCTTGCGGCGCCGTCGGCCAACCTCTCCGGCGAGAAGAGCCCGAAATGCGCGCAGGACGTGCTCGACGTGTTCGACGGGAAAATCGACGCCGTCATCGACGGGGGACAGTGCGCGCTGGGGATTGAGTCCACGATTGTGGACCTGACCGCCACCCCGCCGAGGATTCTCCGGCAGGGAGGCCTTGAGAGGGCGGAAATCGAGCGCGTGCTGGGCATGGAAGTGAAATAAAGGGCATTCCTTTTCGATAATACGGAGGCAGTATGTTTATAATAGGCATTACGGGCGGCACCGGCAGCGGGAAGACGACGGTGCTGGGCGTCCTGAAGGAATTTGGCGCGCGCGTCATCGACTGCGACGCGCTCTATCATGACATGCTTGAAACGAACCGGGCGATGCTCGGCGAAATAGAAGCCCGTTTCCCCGGCGTCATCCAAAACGGCGTGCTCGACCGCAAGGCGCTCGGGCGCATTGTCTTCGCGGACGAAAAGGCGCTGGCGGACCTCAACGCCATCACACACCGCTACGTCGTGGAGGAAGTCGACCGCCTGCTTGCGCAGTGGCGGGAGGAGAACGTCTCCGTCGCCGCCATTGACGCGATCGCGCTCATCGAAAGCGGGCTGGGGGAGCGCTGCGACGTGCTCATCGGCGTCACGGCGCCGGAAGAAGTGCGCGTGCGTCGCATTATGGAGCGCGACGGCGTTTCGGAAGAATACGCGCGCATGCGCGTGGCCGCGCAGAAACCGGCGTCTTTCTTCATTGAAAACTGCGACTGCGTCCTTGAAAGCAACGCGCCCACGTCGGACGAATTCAGGCAGCGCTGCAGGGCGTTTTTCACCGAGATGCTCTCGAAGATGAACCAGACCGCGTAAAGAGCTGAGCGCTTAAAGGAAAGGAGTATAAACATGGCAGAGCGAGACGAGCTGTTTTTCAAAAAGAAAAACGCATACGACATTCTCCCGGAAGACGAAATAAACCGCGCCTACGGGTACGCCGAAGAATACAAGACCTTCCTCGACGAGGCCAAAACGGAGCGCGAGGCGGTCAGATACGCCGTAAGGCTCGCCGCCGGGCGCGGATTTGTGCCGTATGAGGCGGGGATGGAGATCCGGCCCGGGATGAAGGTGTACAAGACGGTCGAGGGCAAGGCGGTCATGCTCGCCGTCATCGGGGAAAAGCCCCTCTCCGAGGGCATCAACATCACCGCGGCGCACGTCGACGCGCCGCGCCTCGACTTAAAGCAGGTCCCCCTCTACGAGGACACGGAGCTTGCGTTCTTCAAGACGCACTACTACGGCGGGATTAAAAAATACCAGTGGGTGACCATCCCGCTCTCTCTCCACGGCGTCGTCGTCCGCCGCGACGGGACGGCGGTGGACGTCGTCATCGGCGAAGACGAGAGCGACCCCGTTTTCTATATCACGGACCTGCTCCCGCATCTCGACAAGGACCAGGCGAAAAAGACGCTCTCCGAGGCGTTTACGGGCGAGGGCCTCAATATCCTCGTCGGCAGCCGCCCGTTTGGCGAGGAAAAGGACTCAGACCGCGTGAAATACAACGTGCTGAGATTGCTCTACGACCGCTACGGCATCACGGAGGAGGATTTCCTCTCCGCGGAGCTGGAGGCCGTTCCCGCCGGGCGCGCCCGCGACACGGGGCTTGACCGCTCCCTCATCGGTGCGTACGGCCAGGACGACCGCGTCTGCGCCTTCGCCGCCCTCCGCGCCCTGTTGGACATCGGCACGCCGGAGAAGACGGCCGTGTGCGTGCTGACGGACAAGGAGGAGATTGGGTCGGACGGCGTGACGGGAATGCAGTCGGCGGCGTTCGAGGCGTTTATCTCGGACCTGTGCCGCGCGCAGGGCGTTTTGCTCCACCACTGCTTTGAGAAGTCCTTCTGCCTGTCCGCCGACGTGTGCAACGCCTTTGACCCGAACTACGCCGACGTCTCCGAAAAGAACAACAGCGCAAGGCTCAACTACGGCATCGGCGTGCTCAAATTTACCGGTTCCCGCGGGAAGGCCGGCTCGTCGGACGCGTCAGCCGAGACAGTGGGGATGCTGCGCGCCCTGTTTGAAAAGCACGGCGTGCGCTGGCAGATGGCCGAGCTGGGCAAAGTGGACCAGGGCGGCGGCGGCACCGTCGCCAAGTACATGGCAAACCGCGGCATCGCGACGATTGACGCAGGCGTCCCCGTCCTCAGCATGCACGCGCCGTGGGAGATTACGTCCAAGCTCGACGCCTACCATTTATACAAAGCGGTCTTTGCGGTCTACTGCGGATAATTGACGCTGTGCCGGCTTTAACGCGCAGCTGTTTATGCCCCTTTTTACCCGATAATGTGAAAAAGCCTGAGATGACACGATTTTGCGTGTTTTCTCAGGCTTTTTATACCGGCCGGAGCAGGGGAGAAGGGATACAGGAAGATGTAAGCAGGCTGCACAGATGAAGGAATAAGAACGGGACCACCGAAGTACGGCGATCCCGCAGTTTTGCTTGAGACAAAACGTTATTTGGTTTCCAATGCGCCGGAGATGGACGCAACCAACAGAGCTTTGCGCCGCCTTTCGGCGTTGATATAGTCGATGCCGAGCGCGATGACCAGTATGGCGCCCGTTGCGAAAACGATGTAGTAGTCCTGAACGTTCATGACGTGGAGCATGTTTTCAAAGACGTTGAGCACCATCAGCGCCACAAATGCCCCGCCGATGCTCCCGGAGCCCCCGTGAAAAGCCACGCCGCCAAGGACCGAGGCGGAAATGACCTCGAAATCCATGCCGGAAGAGGTGATGGCCGTCGGGCTGGCAAGCTGATACTGGGACACCCATAAGAGGCCGCCGATGGCCGCAAGGATGCTGTTATTCAGGAACAGGAATCTAAGTATTCTGTCGGGCTTCAGGCCGGACAGGCGCGCCGCGGTGGAATTGCCGCCGCACATATAGAGGCTTCGTCCGAACGTGGTCCTGGACAATATAAACTGATATGCGATGAGAACGATGACTGCGACCAAAAACAAAACGGGAAGCCAGCCGCCGATGTTGGCTCTGCCCATGGTGACGAAACTCCCATGTTTGGCAGTGCTGATCTGGATGTTGTCGCCCTTGGTCATGATATTGCAGAGTCCCGCGTAGACCGAGGACATGCCGATGGTCGCGATAAACGAGGGGAATTTCAAGCGGTTGACCAGAAGTGTGTTGAGCAGCCCCAGGATCGCCCCCATTACGACGCAGATCAGGAAGATTATGATCCAGTGGAGGCTTGTTTTCTGACAGAGCCAGGCGAATACCATGGCCGTCAGGCCGGCCTGGCCTGCGACGGAGAGGTCAATGTTCCCGCCGATCAGCAACAGGACGATGCCGCACATCATAAAGGCCTGGATGACCAGCTTGTTGAAAATGCCGATGAGATTGCCGCCGGACAAAAATCCCCGGGTAAACATAGCGCTGAGCGGCTCGCCTTTCAGCACGCCGCTGCTGACGATCATGGTGATGATGCACATTATGATCAAAATCACAATAAGCGGCGTGGATTTATTCCGCAGTATGCGAGAAATAATTTTCCTCTTTTGCATGATGTTACCTCCTACTTATACCGACCTGAGGCGTCTTCTGGAGATGAAGTCCGTCGCCAGAGCGATCAGCAGGATCACGCCGGAGAAGACGTTGACCCAGTACGGATTGACGCCGACAACGCCCATGCCGATCTGGAAGGTGTTTAGAATCAGGAGTCCGACAAACGCGCCCCCCATACCGCCGGAGCCGCCGCCAAACGAAATTCCGCCCAAAATCGCCGCCGTAAGACCGGAAAACTGGTTTGTCTGCAGGGCAAGCAGCGAGCCCTGACCGAGACGGCCAGTGCTGAAGATTCCGGCCACGCCGGCGAGAACCGATGCGTTAACGAAAAGGGCAAACAATATTTTTTTGGAATTGATTCCCGCCAGATTCGCGGCCGCCTTGTTGCCGCCCATGAGCATGATTTTAAGTCCGATTTTCGTCTTTGTTAATAGGATCCCGTAGACCAGGAAAAAGACGAGCATGACAATGATTCCGAAGGGGACGGGGCCGATGGTGCCTTTGCCGATAAAGTTAAGGTAAGGGTTGTTGACGGCGATATTGGAAGCGACGTCCGATCCCTTGCCGATGGTGCTGAAAATATACATAAGACCCTTCGCCATGGACATCATCGCCAGCGTTGCTATGAAGGACGGGAAACGGTACCGCGTTACCATGATCGCGTTAATGGCGCCCAAAACGCCGCAAAGCAGGAGGCAAATGATTATCCCCACGAACCAGGGCAGCTTCCAGTACACGATTGACGCGGCCAGAACGATACCTCCGAAAGCGCCTACCGCCGCCTGGGAGAGGTCCATATCGCCCGCTATGAGCAGCATGCCGGCGCCAATCGTCAGAAACGACGTTAAGACAATGGAGTTCAAAATGTTTCTTAAGGTGCTCGCTTTAAAGAACTGCTTGCCTTGGGCCGCTGACCAAATGGAAAACAATACAACCAGCGCCAGGAGAATAATCACAAGCGAAAACACTTTATGAGTAATGATTGGGCGAATATACTTTCTATAGAAGCTCTCTTTTCTCAAGGTTTCCGCCTCCTTAATCACGCATGGCCAGGGCAAGGACTTTTTCTTCCGTCGCTTCTTCGCGCGGTACGATACCCGTCACGCGCCCTCTGCGCATTACGACAATGTTGTCAGCCAGGTTGATAACTTCCGTCAGCTCGCTGGATATGTATATCACGGCGATTCCCTGCCTGGCCAGGTCGCAGACGGTCTGGTAAATCTCCGCTTTGGCGCCCACGTCGATACCCTTTGTGGGTTCGTCGAGAATCAGCACCTTCGTCACCATTTTCTCGTTTGTCCAGCGTCCCAGAATGACCTTCTGCTGGTTGCCGCCCGACAGCTCCGATGTTTTCTTGTCAATGGTGGGCGTTTTAATCGAGTATTTCTCCACGGCTTTATTCGCCAGTTTGGTAAGCTCGTTTTTGTCCACGAAGATACCCTTGTTCAGAGTATCGATGACGGGCATGACAACGTTATCCTTGATGGAGCGGAACATGACGAGGCCTTCGTACTTGCGGTCCTCCGGTGCAAGCGCGATGCCGGCGCGGATGGCTTCCCCGGGATTCTTAAACGACACGGGCTTTCCTTCCAGCCTGATTTCTCCGCTTGTAATCGGATCCACTCCGAAGATTGCGCGCGCGACCTCCGTGCGCCCGGCGCCCACCAGTCCCGCGAAACCCAGGATTTCGCCGCGGCGCAGTTTGAAGCTCACGTCTTTGAGCACGAGATTGCTGAGCTTGTCCACCTCGAGTACGACGTCGCCGATGTTGTCGTTTCTCTTAAGGTTTGCGTAGGTGTCCCCGATGTCTCTGCCTACCATTGCCTTGATCAGCTCAGCCTCCGTCGTTTCGGACGTTTTCAGGGTCTTGACGAACTTGCCGTCCTTCAGGACGACGATTTCGTCCGTGACCTGGAAGATTTCGGCGAGACGGTGGGAGACGTAGATGACGACCTTTCCCTCTTCCTTGAGCTTTAAGATGAGCTCAAAGAGGATTTTGATCTCTTTTTCTGTCAGAGGAGCAGTGGGCTCGTCGAAGGCGATGATGTCCGAATTTCTGCGGTACGCCTTCATGATCTCAACCATCTGCTGGTGCGCGATGTTGAGCTGTCCTACAGGCTCTAAAGGATCAATGTCCAGACCGAACTTCCTGATGATCTCCGTCGCCTCGTTGTAGAGCCTTCGCTTGTCGAACAGGCCGAGCTTCGTCTTGGGAAGCGCCCCTGCAAATATGTTCTCCATAACGGACATGCTGGGGATGAGCTGGCGCTCCTGGTAGATGACGCTGATTCCGGCCTCAATTGCCTCCCGAGGGCCGGGAAACTCAACTTTTTTGCCCGTTGAGCAGGACCTCGCCCTCGTCGGCCTTCAGATCGCCGCTCATGATTTTAAGGAGCGTCGATTTTCCGGCGCCGTTTTCACCCAGCAGCGCGAGCACTTTTCCGCCCTCCGCCCGGAAGCTGACGTTGTCAAGGGCGCGCACTCCGGGGAAAGATTTCCCGATTCCCCTAAACTCCAGTGATTTTGTCATGTTTTCACCTGCCAGATTTTTTCCTTTGAAATTTGGACGGCGATAAACGCCGTCCAAATTTCGTTAGCTCGTATATGCCGACGTTCCGATCGGGGAGATGGTTAGTTCGGTTTCTTGTAATCGTCGGGCACCTTGTCGACGAACGGAGAGTAGTCGTCAAGATTGATGCCTTCCTGCGGATAATCGTATGCATTGGCCTTGGCGTACATATCCGTCCACTCGAGATAGTGCTTGTAGGAATCGGGCTCAAGCCACACGGTGGGCAGGCGGAGCTGCGGGTAGGTGTGACCGTTTGTGCCGTGGTCATCCCACTTGACCCAGCTCGGCCAGATGGTATCCGGAGTTGCCCAGCCCATCAGGAAAGCGTAGACGGCGCCGATGATGGGTTCCGCATAAAGGTTCTGCGCGGTGAAGAGCGCGTAGCGGAAAGCGTTCTGTGTGCCGGCATCCCACTGCATCTGGAGTCCCGAGCCGCCGAAGCAGGCAACGCAGGAGTTGTCGGTCAGGCCCTGCTGGTCAAGAACCGTGGCCGCCGCAATGGCAAAGTCGTCGATCAGGCCCTGGACGAGCCAGTATTTATATCTGGATGCGTTCGTTGTGATGATCGGCGTGGCAGCCTCGATGCCGCCCTGGAGATTAATGCCCGTGGAGACGCAGTCGGCGATGAAGAAATTGTCCAGAGTGCCGGCCGTCTTCAGCCAGATGTCCTTGGAAGCGGTGACGCGGTCGTTGAGCTGGGGTGACGTGGAGAAGGCCATGGCGAGGAAAGCGATGTCTTTCCAGTCAACGTCAGGAAGGTTTTCTTCTTTCCACTGCAGGAGCTTGTTGGTAACCTGCACACCGGCGTCGTAGTTGTCGAATCCAACGTAGGGGTGGATCATGTGGCCTCCCGGAGGAACGCCTTCGCCGGAGGTGCCGTCACGGGGAGCAGACATCTGGGACATCCAGGCGCAATCCGGATAAGCGTCCATCAGATCGGCAACGGCAGGGAAGATGGTGCTGTCCGGGTCAAGGATAAAGCCCCTGACGCCCTGGTCCAGCTGGTTCTGCAGGCTGGTCATGTACAGGTCGGCGTCACCGTTGGAGCTGATGAAGCCGGCCCACTCCATATTGAACAGCGGAGCCCAGTGCTCATAAGCAGCGGCAGACTGTTGGTACAGCGGGCCGCCGTCCTGGGTTATGTAGGTTACCTTGAATTTTTCGTTTTGCGTGTAGTCGTACTCGGGGTCGTAGTGCGCGATTCTATCCAGATTGATAGAGCCGTCCTCGTTGCAGTTCGGGTAAGGCTTCTTACCGTCTGCCGCGGGCGCGCCGCCTGTGGGGGATTGTGTCGGTGCTGGCGAGCTTGGCGTTTTGTCGTTGGATGCGCACGCAAAGAGCGTGAGCGCCAGTACCAACGTCAGAATGAGTGCCACTGCTTTTTTCATCTGTTAACCTCCTATATTTCTCTACGATGAATGAATGCAGACCATAGAGAATCTGCTGTTACGCCCCATATATAATTATGTATAATTATGGATTAGAAACATTGTCAAGAAATTATAACTCATAAATCAATAACTTGTGCGGTATTACAATATGCCTTGGGCAGTATAGGGAATATTGAACAAGAAATAAGGCACATTGGTTAGAATGGCGTTACAATAAGCCGAAACAGGTAGCCCTGCTGGTAAAACGGGAACAAACCGGCCTCCTGCCGCGTCCTTCAATTAAAGGATGTTGAAGGAGGTTAACAGATGAAAAAAGATGTGACGACAATGAAAACGCTGAAGCTGACCGCCGTTCTTCTGGCCGCTCTGATGCTTCTCGTCGGCTGCTCCATCGTACCTTCAGTCTCGGCCGTAGCCCGGCCGGTTTACCCCAAAGCGATCGCTTTCGACAATTACGCGGCAAGACGCGCTGTGCAGGAAGAAAACACCCCCGACGAGGAGTTTCTTCAGGCGCTTGCCGGGTTTGCCGCCTCCAGTACCGGCGCGCTGCTGCCGGGCTCTGAGAAAAACCAGCTGTACTCACCCCTCAGCCTGTACTATCCTCTGGCCCTGTGCGCCGTGGGCGCCGACGGGGAGACAAAGTCCCAGCTTCTTAATGCCCTGCACCTTGCCGGATTTGACGACGATTATATCGCCGAGCAGTCCGCCAGGCTCTTCCGCTACCTGTACACGGACAACAAGGTCTCCAAGCTGACGCTCGCAAACTCTCTGTGGATGGATGAATACAGTTTTAAAGAGGACTTCCTGGACACCGCCGCCGGAAAGTTTTTCGCCTACCTGTACGAAGTGGACTTCTCAAATGATGCCACCGCAAAGGAGATGGCCAAGTGGGTCTCGGAGCACACAGGCGGGCTTATAAACCCCACGTACAATTACTCCGAGGACCTGGTTTTGCTGATACTCAACACCATCTACTTCAAGGACGCCTGGTCGAAGAGCTTCAATAAATCTCTTACCGAAACCGGCGACTTTCATCTCGCCGGCGGCGGCACCGTCACAGCCGATTTCATGAACATGACATCCAACCGCAACTATATTGACGGCGACGGCTGGTCCCTCCTGCAGCTTAGCACCACGGGCGGCGCCTCCATGAACTTCGTCCTGCCGGACGAGGGGCTCTCTCCCGGGGACCTGCTGTCTTCCGAGAAGCTTGCCGGCATACTTCAAATGAACGGGGAGAGCGTTTACGCCCGGGTTACGGCGTCCATCCCCAGGTTCGACTTTGGCGTGGAAAACGGACTTACGGAGCTTTTCGCCGCGCTGGGCATCACCGACGCCCTTGACTTTAAGCTGGCCGACTTTTCCGGCATGGCCGACGACGGCCTGTATATCTCCTCCGCCCGCCAGCTTGCCCGCATCAGCATCGACGAGGACGGGGTGGAGGCGGCGGCCTACACGGAACTCGCCATGCCCGCCGGCGCGCCGATAATTGAGGAACCGCAGCCCGTAGAGCTGATTTTCGACCGCCCGTTCATCTTCTTCATCGAGTATCAGGGCATCATCCTTTTTACCGGCGTCGTCCAGAACCCCGCGGAAAGCTAAAATATCCATAATTACAACCCCTCCCGGAACCTGTCCGGGAGGGGTTAGTTTATGCTTCCGTCCATATCGCCGCGCGCCCTTCCAAAAAAACAGAACCGTTGTGCGTGACACAACGGTTCTGTTTAATTAGCTCTTTTGCTTTCGGCCGCCTGAAACCTTATGTAGCTACTTCTCCCACGTCTCCTGCAGGCACTTGCCGCAGGCGTCGCACTTTTTGTTCTCGTCGTACTTGCAGGGAAGGGGGCCGTTGTAATACAGCTCCCGGGTCGTCATGTCGGGCATGTCGTAGATGCCGCCGAACATGGGCATCATGCAGGCCGCGAGGAACATAACGGGTTTGTTCACCTCTTTGAAGTGCAGCGGGCAGTGGTACATCCCGGCTGGGACGCGGATAATGGTGGGCCGGTCGATGATGTAGGTCTCGGCGTCCTCGCCCTTGCCAAGGGTGAACTCAATGCGCGCGTCAAAGTCAAAGACGTTGGTGGAGTTGGCCCCGAGGAAAATCAGGTACTCATCCTTGGGATGGCGGTGCTGGACTCTGTCCAGAAAGAAGGGCTTGACGAAAATCTGGAAGCTGCAGTTGAATTCCGAACCGGGGATCTGGCGGGCGCCGCGGAAATACGCCTGGGGATGCACGACGTAATCGGGGGGATCGCCCTCCGCGACGACTTCGTTTTCCTCCTGGGGGAAGTTGAAGACGAGCTTGCCGTATTTGCTGTTTGCCTTTTCTTCCTCCGTCAGGATATACTTCTTGGGGACATTCGCTTCCGGCAGCTTTCTTAAGTCGAATTTTGCCACCACAGGTCATCCTTTCAAATTGATTTAAGAATATGTATATACCAAAACGCTGCTTTGTACAATGCTTATTTTCCTGACGCGGGGTCCGGACCGGCAGGGGGCTGTCCCTGGCCGGCGTAAGACTCGTCGGCCAGATCGCCGAAACCGCCCCAGGTGCTCATTTCCAGTATCGTCATGGAAATGCACTCTTTGGGCGTTCCCGCCACATCCTCTATGGCTTTGAAGACTCCCTGCGCAAAGGCCTTTTTGACGGGGTATTCAAACTTGCCAAAGTACCGCGCGTCGACAAAGACGAAGTTTTCCTGCGGCCGCCCGCCGCAGAAGATGGTCTTTCCGTCCTCAATCTCGGCAATGAGCATGTAGGGCTTTTTGCCGGGAATCAGGCTGAGCGCCGCGCCAAGGCCATCGTAGAGGGCTTTCTTCTGCTCCTGTGTGAGCGTCTTTGTCAGGCTGACTCTCATATACGGCATTGTCATCACTCCTTTGGGCCCGGGGATACCGGGGGGCTCTGCGCCTTGCCATTTACCGAATTAAGTCTACCATGAATCCGTCAGAATGCGTTATTCCGTTTCATGTATGTCATTCCATTCTGGTTTTGGAATAGTAAGACTTAAACAAAGAATATGCCCGTAATATGTAGAAAAACGACAATCCGGGTTATCCCGCTTATTATTATTTCTGAATCAGTCACCATAAAAGGGGACAATAGAATTCGTTCATCAACTATTTTAGTGGAACTTGTCTTCATGCCGTGGTAAAGTAAATAGAAGCGAAAGATACGGAGACATGGATTCGACGTATCTTAAGAAATAATAATAAGGCTTTTTGATTGCGTAAGGGAGATAGAAACATGGAAAACATTCAAAACGAGGGGTATGATAGGGCAAACTCCGGCGGCCAGTCTTCAGGCGGGCTGCTGCGGCGCGACATCGAGCGGTGGTTTGAAAAGGAAACGAAAAACATGCTCGGTGACCTTGCCCGCCTTGTCGCCGTCCGCAGCGTGCGCGGGGAGGCGCAGCCCGGCATGCCCTTTGGGGAAGGCCCCGCGAAGGCGCTTGAGGTTGCGGCGGAAATCCTCGAGCGGCTGGGGTTTAAGGTAGAGAACTTTGAAAACCGCGTCATAACGGCGGACCTGGGCGAGGGAGAGCCGGCGCTCGGGATCCTCTGCCACCTCGACGTCGTCCCGGAAGGGGAAGGGTGGAGCTGCGAGCCTTTCGCCGCCACCGTCCGCGACGGGAAGGTGTTCGGCCGCGGCACGGCGGACGACAAAGGCCCCGCCGTGGCGGCGATGTACGCCATGCGCGCCGTAAGGGAGCTGTGCCCGGATTTGTCGCGCGGCTGCCGGATCATCCTCGGCAGCGCGGAGGAGACGGGCAGCGAGGACATCGCCGCGTACCGCACGGCGCACAAGATGCCCCCGAACGTGTTCACGCCCGACGCGTCGTATCCCATCGTCAACCTCGAAAAGGGAAGGCTTTGCCCCGAGTTTTCCGCCGCGTGGGAGAAGTCGGACGCGCTGCCGCGCGTAGCGTCTCTCGTCGGCGGCGACACGGCAAACCGCGTGCCGGACAAGGCGCGCGCCCTCGTCCTGGGGCTCGACGCTGAAAGCATGAAGCCGCTGTGCCGCGAATACGCGGAAAAAACGGGCGCGGCGATGACCGCGGAGCCAGTTGAAGGCGGCGTCATGCTTTATGCGGCGGGCAAAGGGGCGCACGGGGCGGAGCCGGAGTCCGGCGTCAACGCGCAGACGGCCCTGCTCAGCCTCCTTAATGCGCTCGACCTCGCCGATTGCGGCTCGACGCGCGCCGTCAAAACGCTGTGCAGGCTCTTCCCGCACGGGGACACGGAAGGCCGGGCGCTCGGCATCGCCGTAAGGGACGACCTCTCCGGCGCGCTGACGGTGAATTTCGGCGTGCTTGAGATAACGGAAACGGGCCTTCTGGGCAATCTGGATATACGGCTGCCTCTTGCGTCCACCGACGAGAATACGGACAACGTCCTGCTCTCCGCGTTCAGGGCGGCCGGATTTGAGGTTGCGATTAAGGACAAGTCGCCCGTCCACCACACGCCGCGCGAGACGCATTTCGTCCAGACGCTCCTGCGCATCTACGAGGAGCACACGGGCCGGCGCGGCGAGTGCCTGTCCACGGGCGGGCAGACGTATGTCCACGGCATAAAAGGCGGCGTCGCCTTCGGGTGCTCTTTCCCGGGGACGGACAACCACCTGCACGGGGCCGACGAGTTTATCGGCATCGACGAGCTTGTCCTCAGCGGCGTGATGTTCACCCGCGCCATCATCGAGATGTGCCGCTGACGCGCCAAAAAGCATACATGAATTCACCTCCGCCGGCAAACACTGTAGCGGAGGTGATTGTTTTGTCCGAAGAAAAATGGAAGTTACCCACCGACGTGCCCCTCGGCAGGGATATCCTGCAGAAAAACGAAGCGCAGATGGACAGCGGCGCGCCGGCGGGCGGCGCGCAACCCTCCAAAGGCGCGCAACAGGGCGGCGCGCAATCCGGCGGCGGCGCGCAGCAGGGCGGCGATGAAGCCGTTATGTCGGAGTCGCAGCGCAGGCAGATACAGGAGACGGCCTCGTCGACCACGTCGTCCTCAAAAGGCGTCATCCACTGTCTGACGATTGTCGGGCAGATTGAAGGGCACCAGATCCTCCCGCAGGAAGTCAAAAGCACGAAATACGAACACGTCATGCCGCAGCTGGCCGCCATCGAGGAGTCGCCGGAGATTGACGGCCTTCTCATTTTGCTCAACACCGTCGGCGGGGACATCGAGGCGGGGCTGGCCATCGCGGAGCTGATTGCCAGCATGAAAAAGCCGACGGTCTCCCTCGTCCTCGGCGGCGGGCACTCCATCGGCGTGCCGCTGGCCGTGGCGGCGAAGCACTCGATTATCGCGCCCTCCGCGGCGATGACGATTCACCCCGTGCGCCTGACCGGCGTCGTCATCGGCGTGCCGCAGACGTACAACTACTTCAGCAAAATCCAGGACCGCATCGTCTCGTTCGTCACGAAGCACTCCAACATCTCGCGCCGGCGGTTTATCGAGATGATGATGAAAACGGGCGAGCTTGCCGCCGACGTGGGGACGGTCATCTACGGCGAGGAGGCCGTCCGCTGCGGGCTCATCGACCAGCTCGGGGGATTGTCCGACGCGCTGGAATGGCTGCACCGGGAAATCCGCGCGCAGAAGGAGGGGACAGTAAGCGGCGCGCAGCAGGCAAAAAAAGGCGCGCGCGGCGGCGTGCGGGCACGCAGAATCGACAAAACACTGGAATAATCGTCAAAATTATGATAGGATAAATTGTCCGGGCGGCGCGGCGCTTTAATCGCGTCGCCCGTAAGGGCGCGAGGCCGCGCTCGCGCGCACTTGAGAGAAATCCGCGTGCCTTGTTTGGAGGGGTTTTGATGTCGGCATTGGCGGCAATCCTGCTGGGGCTGCTCCGCGGCGTAACCTTCTTCCTGCCGCTATCCTATTCGGGGCATACGGCCGTTCTGGAGGGGTTCGGCCTCAACATAGAGCCCGACGCGCTGTATTCTCTTATCCTGAGCATAGGCGGCATCGTCTCGGTTGCCCTGGTGTACGGCGGGCCCCTTCGCAGGATGGCGGGAGACACCGTCGCCTTTTTCAGCGGGCGGTACGACAACCCCCTCGGGGAAGGGCGGCTGCCCACGGCGGTGCGCACGGCGCTGTTTCTCCTCGTGGCGCTGCTGCCGTCGCTTATCCTATCGTTTTTCAGAAAGCACGCTGTGACGTTATCCGACAAAGTCTGGTTCGTCTGCTTTGCTATGATGGTTCTGGGCGTCTTAATTTTCACAGCGGACAAGCTCGCGCCCGACGGCGAAAAGCGCGACAGGACGGCGACGGTTTTCGACGCGCTGCTCGTCGGCTTAGGCTTCGCGCTTGGCGCGATACCGGGCCTGTCGCCCGTCGCCCTCGCCGCCGCCATCGGCCTCACGCGCGGCTTTCACAGGGAATACGCGGCGCGCTTTTCCGTCCTGCTCACGATTATCCCGCTGGCTGTATCCTGTGTCACGTCGCTCTTCGGGCTGTTTCGGGGGGGCGTGAGCTGGGGGTCGCTGCCGTGGTATCTCATCGGATGCATCCTTTCGGTTCTCATCGGCGCGCTTTCCATCGGCCTGTTTCACAGGCTCCTTATGCGGAAAGCGCTGCACAGACTCTCTTTTTACCTTTGGGTATTCGGCGCTGTCGCGCTTGTTATTTCGTTTTTTATCGGCTAAACGAGGTGGCGCATGGCACAGACTAAGAAAAAAACAGGCAGGAGCCCGGCGAAATCAGCCGGCAGGGCTCCTTCTTCAACGCGCGCGCCGGGCAAAAGGGCGCCTTCAGGCCGCGCGCGGCAGGTGCGGCCGTCGAGAAGCCGCGAAACCGGCGCCGTTGTGTTTTTCATCCTGTCAATCTGCGCGCTAAGCGGGTATTTTGCCGCCAGCGGCATTTTTATCACGTGGTTCAGCGATTTCCTGCGCGGCCTGATCGGGTGGGGCTATTACGCCGCCCCGCCGCTCATGTTTATCTGCGCGGTGATCCTCGCCTTCCACAGGGGCAGGCCCGTCGCCGGGCGCGTGACGAGCGTGCTCATGCTCGCCGTTCTGGTCAGCGCGTTTTCGCACCTGTTCCTCAGCCGCGGGATTTACAAGCCCTCGTTTTCGATGTTTAAAACCCTCTGGCAGACCGGCATCACGGCGGACAGCGGCGGCGTCATAGGCGGGGGGCTGACCATCACGCTTACATACCTCCTCGGCCGCGGCGTGACGATGGCCGTTTATCTGTGCCTTGCCGCTTTTTTCATCATGGTGTCCCTGAACCTGACGCTGTCCGAAATCGCCGAATATGCCAGCCGGCGGCGCGAGCTCGCCCGCCAGCGGCATGAAGCGATGCTCGCCGAATATGAGGAGAGCGAGCCGTACGAGCCGCCCGTCCCGCCTCCCGCGCCGAAAAGCCGCAGGAAAGCCATCGACATCCCAATAGACGACTTTGACGAAGCGGCGGAGGAACCCGCCAAAGCGCAAAAAACTGCCGCGCCGGCGCCGAAGCAGGAGGAAGCGCCCGCGGAGGTTAAGTCCGTGGAGGCAAAAGAGGTGGAGAGCGATGCGCTCGACGTCCCACCGTTTATGGAAACGAAGCTCGCGCGGCCAATTAAGAGCGATATCCAGCCGGAAAAGCCGCAGCCAATCCGCGCCGCCGAAGCGGCGGAAAAGCCAAAGCCCGCAAGGGAAGCGGAAAAGCCGGCTTACGATTTCCCGCCCCTCGAGCTGCTCGCCACGCCCGAAGGCGGCGCGGAGCCGGACGTCCTCGACGAGGTCCGGCAGAACGTGGAGCGGCTGGAGACGGCCTTCCGCAGCTTCGGCGTGCGCGTGACGGTGACGAATTTTACCCGCGGGCCGACGGTCACGCGGTACGAGGCCAAGCTCGAGGCGGGCGTGAAGCTCTCGAGCCTGACGCGCCTTTCCGACGATATCGCGCTCGCGCTCGGGGCAAGCGGCGTGCGCATCGCCGCCATGCCGAACAAGCGCTCGACGGTCGGCATCGAGGTGCCGAACAGGCAGGTCAGCAAGGTCTACCTGCGCGAAATCATCGATTCGCCGCAGTTTCAAAACGCCGCGTCGAAGCTCACGTTTGCACTCGGCAAAAACATCGGCGGCGAGGCCATCGTGGGGGATATTTCAAAACTGCCCCACCTTCTTGTGGCCGGCACCACAGGTTCGGGCAAATCTGTGTGCTTAAATTCCATGATTTTGAGCATTCTCTATAAGGCCACGCCGGAAGAAGTCCGGTTTATCATGATTGACCCGAAAATGGTCGAGTTTCAGGTGTATAACGGCATCCCGCACCTGCTTGTCCCCGTCGTGACGGACGTGAAAAAAGCGTGCGGCGCCCTGCAGTGGGCCGTCGTGGAGATGATGAAGCGCTACCGCACCTTCTCCGAGCACAACGCCCGCGATATCGCAAGCTATAATAAGCTCATGCTTACCGAGGGCGGCGAGCGGATGTCCCAGATTGTCATCGTCATCGACGAGCTTGCAGACCTGATGATGACGGCGCGCAGCGAGGTCGAGGAGTCCATCTGCCGCGTCGCCCAGATGGGCCGCGCCGCCGGCATTCACCTCGTCATCGCCACGCAAAGCCCGCGCGCGGACGTGATTACGGGCCTGATGAAGGCGAACATCCCGTCCCGCATCGCGCTGAAGGTGTCAAGCTCTCTCGAGTCGCGCATCATCCTCGACGCCGGCGGCAGTGCGGACAAGCTCGTCGGCAACGGCGACATGCTCTACGCGCCCATCGGCGCTTCAAAGCCGATGCGCATCCAGGGCACGTGGGTGTCCGACTCAGAGCGCGAAGAAGTCGTGAAATACCTAAAGCGCGGCGGGCAGGCGCAGTACTCCGAGGAGGTCATCCACGAAATCGACAAGGCCGCGGAAAGCAAGGAGGAGTCTGCCAAGGACGCGCGCGACGCGTCCGAGTACGACGAAATGCTCGTCCCGGCCGTGGAGGTCATTTTCGAGACGGGGCAGGCGTCCGTTTCCATGCTCCAGCGCCGGCTCAAGCTCGGCTACGCCCGTGCCGCGCGCCTGATCGACCAGATGGAGCAGCTGAAAATCGTCGGCCCCTTCGAGGGCTCCAAGCCGCGGCAGATTCTCATCACGCGCCAGCAGTGGCATGAAATGCAGTTCCTTCACAATACGGCCCCTGTCGGCCCGGCAGGTTCTGCCGCGCCGCCTGACGAGGCGTATAAGGAAGAAAAGGAAGAGTTCGACGAGGAACCGTCCGAAAACGAAGAACAGGACGAGGCTCCCTTCTAAGATAAGCGAAAGGAGATCGGCAAAAGGCCGGGATACACTATGGCAGATAAAAAATGGTTTGACGAAATGGAAGCGAAAATCCCGAAGGGGAAGGTGCGCACGCGCTTTGCGCCCAGCCCCACGGGGTGGATGCACGTGGGCGGCCTGAGAACGGCGCTGTACGCCTATCTCGTCGCGCGCCAGGCCGGCGGCACCTTCATCCTCCGCATCGAGGATACGGACACCAAGCGCTACGTCGAGGGCGCGACGGAGATCATCATCAAAACGCTCAAGGGCGCGGGCCTAAACTACGACGAAGGGCCGGACGTCGGCGGCCCCGTCGCGCCGTACGTCCAGAGCGAGCGCAAGAGCCTCTACCGCCCCTACGCGGAGTACCTGTGCGAAATTGGCGCGGCGTACTACTGCTTCTGCGAGCACGTCGATTACGCCGAGCGCGACCACGAGTCTCTCGGCCTCGTCTCCGCGGAGGAGGACAAATGCCGCGCCCTGCCTTACGAAGAGGCGCTCCGCCGCGTTCAGGCGGGAGAGGAGCACGTCATCCGCATGAAGGCCCCGCGCGAAGGTACCACCACATTTGAGGACGCCATCTTCGGCACCATCACCGTCGAAAACAAGACGCTCGATGACATGGTACTCATCAAGAGCGACAACCTGCCGACGTACAACTTCGCCAACGTCATCGACGACCACCTCATGGGCATCACGCACGTCGTGCGCGGGACGGAATACCTCCCGTCCGCGCCGAAATACGTCATCCTCTATGACGCGTTTGGGTGGGAAAAGCCGGTGAGCATCACCGTGCCGCTGATCATGCGGGACGCGCACAACAAGCTCTCCAAGCGCAAGGGCGACCCGACGTACGACGATCTGCTCAAGGAAGGGTATCTGCCCGAGGCGGTTCTCAACTACGTCGCGCTCCTCGGCTGGAGCCCGGGCGGCGAGCGCGAAATCTTCTCGCTTGAGGAACTCGTGGAGGAGTTTAAGATTTCAGGCATCTCGAAATCGCCCTCCATTTTCGATAAGGAGAAGCTGACCTACTTTAACGGCGTGTACATCCGCGCGCTGCCGCCGGAGCGCTTTGCCGAGCTTGCCGAGCCGTACATCCGCAAGGCGCTGACAAGGCCGGATATCGACGTCGCCGCGGTTGCCGCGCTGCTGCAGCCGCGCTGCGAGGTGCTCTCGGAGATTCCGGAGAAAATCGACTTCTTCGAGGCGCTGCCGGAGTACGACACGTCCCTGTACGTCCACAAAAAATCAAAGACGGACGAGGCCGTCTCCCTCGAGATGCTGCGCGCGGCGAAAAAGACCTTCGAGGCGCTGACCGAGTGGACGCAGGAGTCCGTCCACGACGCTCTGATACGCCTTGCCGAGTCCCTCGGCGTGAAAAACGCCACGCTCATGTGGCCCGTGCGCATCGCCGCGGCCGGAAAGAGCGTGACGCCGGGCGGCGCCGTTGAAATCTGCCGGATTCTCGGCAGGGAAGAGACGCTCCGGAGAATTGACGTCGGGATTGGAAAGCTCGAGGAGGCGCTCAAATGAAAAAGGCGCTGCCGCTTCTCGTCGCGCTCATCGTCGTCGCGGCGGCCGCCATAGTGCTCATTGTGACCGTCCTGAACAAGACGGACGGCGCGGCCGGGCCGCCCCCAGGCGAGACGCCCGGCGCGCCGGCGGGCACGACGACTCCCGTGGAGACAGGCGCGCCGTCTCCTTCGGACGAGCCGTCGCCAGGCGAGGCGCCGGTGGAAGAGGGCCCCGTGGAGTACGTCGTGGACGTCGGCGGCACGCGGTACAGCCTGACCGTCGACAACGAGGTGTTCGACGTTGCCGAAACGCCGTCGGGTCGGCGCTTTACGCTGAAAGCTGACAACGACGTCTTCATTGAGACGACGTACATCCCCGACAAAACGGCCTTCGCCGCCGCGCCCGCATTCCTCGACCAGTACATCGACTATCTCGAGCTGGAAAGTTCGGGCAAAGACTATATCCCGGGCACGGAAATCATCGGCGAGACGGTGACTGGGTACAGGGGAGATAAGGCCTGCTCGGCGTGGCTCGTCGACATCGAAGGCGGCGTCGTCGCCGTCGCCGTCTCGTACAGCGGCAATATCCCGCAGGCCGTCCTGGACGCGCTGGCGACGCTTAAGATTGAGCAGTAGCAAGGTAATAATTTCATTCATACTGAGGCCCCTTTATGGCAAAGATAAGTCATAAAGGGGCTTTCTGTTTTGCGCGCCCGGCGGCGATGCCGCGGGCGCCGACGAAACTTGTTCAGGGGTAAGTGGTATGACGAAAAGGAAAAAGCGCATTGTAGCCGCAACGTATATCGTCGCGGCGATCCTCATCGCGGCCGGCTTTGCCTATAAAAACCACCTTACGGCGCAGTTTTACAAGCTGCAGCTTCACTATACCTATCAGCACGCGCTCAGGGAACTGGCCGAGGGGGTCGGCCAGATGGACGCGGCTCTGCAGAAGAGCATCTGCGCGACGTCGCCCTCCATGCTCGGCACCGTCTGCACGGAGGTCTACGCGAAATCGCAGCTGGCCGGATACGCCCTCGGGCAGCTTCCCACCGCCGAAAACGGGTTTGAGAAAACGGCGGGCTTCATATCCAAGGTGGGCGACTACGCCTTTTCCATCAGCCGCAGGGCGGCGTCGGAGGACCTGGACACCGGCGAGGTGCAGGAAAAGCTTAAAAAGCTGTCCGACGTGGCGTCCGTCCTCGCGGGGAACCTCTACCAGCTCGTCGCCGATTTAAGCGGCAAGGTCATCGATTTCCGCATGGCGGCCGAAACAGCGGAGAGCGCAGCGGGTGCCGCCGACGAGGTCCTTGGCCAGATTCAGACGAGCCTGTCGATGGACGAGCTTGAAGATCTGCCGACGCTCATCTACGACGGCCCGTTTTCCTCCCACATCGCGGAGATGACGCCGCGCATGACGGAGGGGAAGGAGGACGTCACCCGCGAGAAGGCGCACGAAATCGCCGCCATGTTCATCGGCGAGGACATGAAGAAGGTCAAACCCGCCGGCGAGCGCGAGGGCGGGCTGCCCGCGTACCTGTTCACCGCCAAAAAGGACATGGGCGTCGTGAGCGTCGAGGTGACGAAAAAAGGCGGCTTTGTCAGCGCCGCGTTCAACTCGCGCCTGGTCGAAAAGCGCGCCATCAGCCGCGAGGACGCGCTTGCCATCGCGGACAAGTACCTTGAGGACCACGGCTATACGAGCATGAAGCAGAGCTACTCCATGATTTCAAACAACATCCTCACCGTCAACTACGCTTACGAGCAAGACGGCGTCATCTGCTACCCGGATCTTATCAAAGTCTCCGTCGCCCTTGACAACGGCGCCGTCCTCGGCTTTGAGGCGCAGGGGTATATCGTAAACCACATGGAGCGCGAGCTGCCGAACCCGAAAGTCTCGCGCGAGGAAGCGCAGGAGAAGATCGCTCAGAATCTGACCGTCGACGCGCACGCCCTGGCCGTCATCCCGACGAGCGGCAAAAACGAGGTCTTCTGCCACGAGTTTAAGTGCACCAGCACGGACGGGCGCAAGTATATCGTGTATATCAACTGCGAGACGGGAAGGGAGCAGGATATCCTTATCCTGATGGAGACGCCCGAAGGCGTTCTGGCGATGTAAAAAAACACACCCCGGATTTTCGGGGTGTGTTTCATTATGTCCCATTGTAGCGCTCGAGGAACTGCTTCGTGCGTGTGACGCGCGGGTTGTCGAAGATCTGCCCGGGCGGGCCGCTTTCGATGACGACGCCGCCGTCCATAAACAGCACGATGTCCGACACGTCCCGCGCAAACTGCATCTCGTGGGTGACGATGACCATCGTCGTGTTCTTTTCCGCGAGGGAGCGGATGACCTTGAGCACCTCGCCGGTCAGCTCCGGGTCGAGGGCGGAGGTGGGCTCGTCGAAACAGAGGATGTCGGGCTTTAAGGCGAGGGCGCGCGCGATGGCCACGCGCTGCTGCTGGCCGCCCGAGAGCTGGTGGGGGTAGAAACCGAGCTTGTCGGAAAGCCCCACCTGGTCGAGGAGCGCCCGTGCGTTTTCCTCGATTTCCTCGAGGATTTCCTTCTTGCGCGCGCGGTAGTCGGGGCGCTCGCGCGCGAGCATCTCGCCGGCGAGCGTGACGTTTTTCAGCGCCGTATACTGTGGAAAGAGGTTGAAATTCTGAAAAACGAGGCCGAAATGCAGGCGCTTTTTGCGGATTTCGGCGTCCGAATACTTTTTCATGTCCCCGCCGCGGTAGATAACTTTGCCGTTGACGCTGATGGTGCCGGCGTCGGCGAGTTCAAGGAAATTGAGGCACCGCAGGAGCGTCGTCTTGCCGCTGCCGGACGGGCCGATAATCGAGAGGGCCTGCCCCTTCTCGATGGAAAAGTCGATTCCCTTGAGGACGGCGGTCGGGCCGAAGCTCTTTTTTAATCCTTTGACTTCCAATACAGGCATCTCCGGCCCTCCTAAACCCTAAAGTAGCTGAGCTTGCGCTCGATGTAGTTAAACAGCAGCGTTAGGATGCCGCAGAAGGCGAGGTAAAACAGCCCGGCGTAAAACAGCGGCCAGATCAGGCCCTTCGCCGTAAACGTCCCGGCGACCATGATGATTTCCATGACGGCGATGACGCGCGCGAGGGACGTGTCCTTCACGAGCGTGATAATTTCGTTGGCCATGGGCGGGACGATGCGCTTGATGACCTGCAAAAGTGTGACGCGGAAGAAAATCTGCGACTTCGTCATGCCGAGCACCTGGCCGGCTTCGTACTGCCCGCGCGGCACGCCTTCGATGCCGCTGCGGTAGATTTCCGAAAAATAGGCCGCGTAGTTGATGACGAACGCGATGAGCACCGCCGTCAGCTTCGGGAAGGCGGCCGCGCCGAAGATAAGGCCGGGCCCGTAGTAGACGACCATGAGCTGGAGCATGAGCGGCGTGCCGCGGATGACCCAGACGAACGTGCGCGTCAGCCACCGCAGCGGCGCGAACCGGCTCATGGAGCCGAAGGAGATGATAAGGCCAAGCGGCAGGGAAAAGACGAGCGTGAGAAAGAAGATGACGCAGGAGACGCCAAAGCCTTCCAGCAGCGATATCGTGACCGGTATAAATTTCATTATGTACCCCTGTCATACCGCGTGGCAGGAGCGCACCCCTGCCACTTCGTATTGATAGGTGTGCCGCAGGCGCGGCGCACCGTAATACCGTAATACTACATTACCGAACTAATATAGCATAATACCTCCGGTAAGCGCAAGAAGAAAAAGCGGCAGGTTTCAAAGCCTGCCGCTTTTTTTGCGTGGATTTTAGTCCTTAATCAGGCGGTCAGCCAGGCCGTACTTTTCGGCGATGGCCTGCAGCGTCCCGTCGGCGAGGAGCGCGTTGGTGATTTCGTTGAACTTATCGACCGCCGTGCTGCCAAGGCGCAGCCCGATGGCGTATTCCTCGGACGTCAGGTGCAGGTTCTCAATGACCATGAGGTCGGCGTAGTCCGTGCCCGGGCCCGTCATCGAGTGGGCCATCGTCGAGTCGATGATGGCGACGTCTGCCGTTCTGGCCTTGACTTCAAGCAGGGCGCTCGACTGGGAAGCGACGGCGGTGAAGTTCGCGCCCGCGAGGTCTGCCTCAACGGCCATTTCGCCGGCGGAGCCCGTCTCGGCGACGATCTTGGCGCTCTTGAGGCTCTCAAGCGTCGTGTACTTATCCTTGTCCTCCGCACGGATGACGGCAACCTGCTCGTTGACGATGTAGGACTTCGTAAACGCCATGTTCTCGCGGCGCTCTTCCGTGACGGTCAGGCCGTTCCAGATGCAGTCGATGGTCTTGGAGGCCAGCTCATACTCTTTCGTGTCCCAGTTGATGAGGACGAATTTCGGCTTCACGCCGAGCTTCTCGCACAGCGCGACGGCGTACTCCGTATCAAAGCCGACGAGCTCGCCGTCTTCGTCATAGTAGTTCATGGGCGCGTATTCCGTGTAGCCGATGACAAGCTCGCCTTTGCCGAGAATGTAGGCCAGGTCGTCCTCACCCTGCGGCGTCTCGCTCTCCGTGGGCGCCGAGGAGGCGTCCGGCGACTGGCTGGCCGAAGGTGAAGGCGAGGGGGACGCCGTGTTCGTCGGCGTCGACGGGCTCTTATTGCAGGCGGCAAGGGCGAAAATGAATACGATGGCAAGTAAAAGGCTTATGTATTTTTTCATGTTCATCCTCCAGTTTGTTTTCCTGCGTTGGATTACCATGGTGCTATTCTACCATATTACCGTGATAAATCAATAATAAATTATCACAACACCGCGATTTCTTCACCGCCGCCCTTCGTGCACAAGGCGCAACAGGCGGGGGATGGAAGTATCTGTTGCCTAAAACGCGGCCGTGTATTACAATTTAACCAATAAGTTTTTTTAACGGGAGGCGTCACAACATGGGTTTTGTGCATCTGCATGTCCACAGCGAATACAGTCTGCTTGACGGCGCCTGCCGTATTCCGGACCTCATTGAGCGCGTGCGCGAGATCGGGCAAGACGCCGTCGCCATCACCGACCACGGGGCGATGTACGGCGTCATTCACTTTTATAAAGAAGCCGTCGCGAAGGGGATTAAGCCCATCATCGGCTGCGAGGTGTATCTGGCCCAGCGCAGCCGTTTTGATATGGACCACGCGCGCGGGGACGCCGAGCGCGGGCATCTCGTTTTGCTGTGCGAGAACGAGGCGGGATACCACAACCTCTGCAAAATCGTCAGCGCCGCCTTCTCGGAGGGGTTTTACATCAAGCCGCGCGCCGACATGGAGCTTTTAAGAAAGCACCACGAGGGGCTCATCGCGCTGTCGGCGTGCCTGTCCGGCCCCGTGGCGATGCTCCTGACGCAGGGCAATTACGACGCGGCGAAGGAAAAAGCGCTGGAGCTGGCCGGTATATTCGGGCCGGAAAACTTTTATCTGGAGCTTCAAAACCACGGGCTCGGCGAGCAGCGCCTCGTCAACGAAGGCCTCATGCGCATTCACCGGGAGACGGGCCTTCCCCTCGTCGTGACGAACGACGTCCATTATCTCAAAAAAGAGGACGCCTACACGCAGGACGTGCTCATGTGCATCCAGACGGGAAAGACCATCGACGACGTCGACAGGATGCGCTTTGAAACGCAGGAATTTTACCTAAAATCGGAGGAGGAGATGCGCGGCCTGTTCCCGGGATACCCGGAGGCGGCGGACAACACGGTGAAAATCGCCGAGCGGTGCAACGTGCAGTTCCAGTTCGGCACATACCACCTGCCGGAATTTTCGCCGCCCGCGGGGTACACGTCGCGGGAGTACCTTAGAAAGCTGTGCATGGAGGGGTTTCACCAGCGGTACGGGGACAATGAGGCCGTTCTGGAAAGGCTCAATTATGAGCTCGACATGATCGAGCGCATGGGCTTTACCGACTACTTCCTTATCGTCGCCGACTTTATCCGCTACGCGCGGGAGCACGATATTCCCGTCGGCCCCGGGCGCGGCTCGGCGGCGGGGAGCGTCGTGGCCTACTGCCTTGGCATCACGAAGGTGGACCCCATCCAGTACGGGCTGTACTTCGAGCGCTTTCTCAACCCCGAGCGCGTGAGCATGCCGGATATTGACATCGACTTTTGCGAGCGCCGGCGCGGAGAAGTCATCGACTACGTCAAGCGCAAGTACGGCGAGGACCACGTCGCGCAGATTATCACGTTCAACACCCTCAAGGCGAAAAACGCGGTGCGCAGCGTCGCCAAAGCGATGGGGCTGACGTTTGCGGAAGAGAGCGCCATCGCCCGCGAAATCCCGGGCGTTTTGAACATCCGCCTGAAAGACGCGCTCCCCGCCTCGAAGCGGCTGAGGGAGATGTACGAGTCGGACGAGCGCGTCCGGAAAGTCATCGACACGGCCATGGCCATCGAGGACATGCCCAAGGATTCCGGCACGCACGCCGCCGGCGTCGTCATCACGAAAAAGCCCGTCATGGAATACGTGCCGCTGGCGCTGTCGAAAAAGGACAACTCCATCGCCACGCAGTACACGATGACGACGCTCGAGGAGCTCGGCCTGCTCAAGATGGACTTTCTGGGCCTGCGGAACCTCACGATTATCCGCGACGCGGAGGAGGCCATCCGCCGCCGCGAGCCGGGCTTTTCCATCGACAACATCCCGCTTGACGACGAAAAGACCTTCGCCATGCTCGCCGCGGGGCAGACGGCCGGCGTGTTCCAGCTTGAATCGGCCGGCATGACGGGCGTGTGCGTCGGCCTGGCGCCGAAGAGCATCGAGGACATCACGGCGATTATCGCCCTCTACCGGCCCGGGCCGATGGACTCCATCCCGAAATTCCTTGAAAACAACAAGCACCCCGAAAAGATTACATACAAGCACCCGGTGCTGGAGCCGATTTTGCGCGTGACGTACGGCTGCATCGTCTATCAGGAGCAGGTCATCGAGATTTTCCGCAAGATGGCGGGCTTCTCCCTCGGACAGGCCGATATGATCCGCCGCGCCATGTCGAAGAAAAAGCAGAAGGAAATCGAGCGCGAGCGCCGCGCGTTTATCGAGGGCGACCCCGAGCGCGGCATCCCCGGGTGCGTGAAAAACGGGATTCCGGCCGACATCGCCGCCGAAATCTACGACGACATCCTCGATTTCGCCAACTACGCGTTCAACAAATCCCACGCCGTCTCTTATGCGCTCGTGTCGTACCAGACGGCTTACCTCAAATGCCACTACCCGCGCGAATACATGGCGGCGCTGCTCAGCTCCGTCCTGGACTTTCCGGAAAAAGTGGCCGACTATACGCAGGCGTGCAAGGAGATGGGCATCACCGTCCTGCCGCCGGACGTCAACGAGTCGGACGATATGTTCACCGTCTCCGGCGACCATATCCGCTACGGCCTCGTCGCGGTCAAAAACATCGGGCGCGGCCTGATCCGCGACCTCATGGCCGAGCGCGAGAGGAACGGGAAGTTCCGCAGTTTCGAGGACTTTTGCCGCCGCATGGCGGGGTACGACTTAAACAAGCGCGCCCTTGAGAGCCTGATAAAGTGCGGCGGGTTTGACTCCTTCGGCGTCAGGCGCAGCCAGCTCATGGCGGTGTACCAGACGGTTTTCGACAGCGTGAGCGAAATGCGCCGCCGCAACATCGAAGGGCAGCTCGACCTCTTTGCCGCGCTTGGGGAGGGCGGCGCGGAGGAGAGCCTCCCGGAGATCCACCTCCCCGACATCCCCGAATATACGCCGTCGCAGCTGGCGGAGATGGAACGGGAGGTCACGGGATTGTACCTGTCCGGCCACCCGATGGACGAGTACCGCTCCCGTGCCGCGCGCGCCGGCGCCGTGAGCATCGGGCGCATCCTCGCCGATTTTTCGCAGGAAGAGGGGAACACGGAGTTTCAGGACGACCAGGCGGTCACCGTCGCCGGCGTCGTCACCGCCGTCAAGACGAAGACGGCGCGCAACAACTCGATGATGGCGTACGTCACCATCGAGGACGGGACGGGCGCCATCGAGCTCATCTGCTTCCAGCGCGCCCTTGACAGCGGCGGCGGCTACCTTCTCGAAGGCTCCCTCGTCCTCATAACGGGGCGCATTTCCGCGCGGGACGAAAAGATGCCGCAAATCGTGGCGGACGTCATCCGCCCGCTGGCCGATCTGGATATGCAGCCCAAGCCGCAAAAGCAAAAGACGCTCTATGTCCGCCTGCCGGGCGAGGACTCGAAGGAGTTTGAGCGCTTAAAGCTCATTCTCACCATGTTTGAGGGCAGGGACCGGCTCGTCCTCGTCTTTGCGGACACGAACAAAAAGCTGAGGGGCGCGTGCCTTATCCACCCCGCGCTGATAAAAGAGCTTCAGGAGATGCTCGGGGAGGGCAACGTCGTCGTCCAGTAAAGAGACAAACGACAGAAAGAGAGGAACAAGGGATGAAGCTATCGTTCTACGGCGCCGACAACGAAGTCACGGGCAGCTGCCACGGCGTGGAGGCCGGCGGCACGCGCGTCCTCGTCGACTGCGGGCTCGTTCAGGGCTCGGACGAAAAGAGCGGGCAGGAGTTCCCCTTTAACCCCGCCCAGATTGACGCCGTCATCATCACGCACGCGCACATCGACCACTCGGGCCGGCTCCCGCTGCTCGTCAAACAAGGATTTAAAGGCAGAATTTATGCGACGGACGTCACAATCCGGCTGATGGACATCATGCTGCGCGACAGCGCCAACATACAGGAGCAGGACGTGGAGTGGAAAAACCGCAAGGGCCGCCGCGCGGGGGAAAAGCCCGCCGAGCCGCTTTACACGGTGGCGGACGCCGAAGCCGTTTTCAAATACGTCGTCCCCTGTTCCTACGACGTGACGTACGAAATCGCCGAGGGGATAACGTTCCGCCTGCGCGACGCCGGCCACCTTCTCGGCTCGGCGAGCGTGGAGATGTGGCTGACGGAAGGGGGAAAGACGAAAAAAGTCGTCTTCTCCGGCGACATCGGCAACTTAAACCTGCCCATCATCCGCGACCCGCACTATATCGACACGGCCGACGTCGTCGTCATGGAGGGCACCTACGGCGACCGCAGCCATGACACGCCCCCCGATTACGCCGCGGAGCTTGCGGAAATCATTGACCGCACGCTCGGGCAGGGCGGAAACGTAATTATCCCGTCGTTTGCCGTGGGGCGGACGCAGGAGGTGCTCTACTACCTGCGGGAGATAAAGGAGCGCCGCCTTGTCCGGAGCGTCCCCAGCTTTCCGGTGTATGTGGACAGCCCCCTCGGCACCGCCGCGACGGCCGTTTTCGAAGGGGAGCTTGCGGGGTACTTGGACGACGAGGCCCTCGCGCTCCTCAAGGCCGGCAAGCGGTACATATCGTTCGAGGGCCTGAAGTTTACGCAGAGCACGGAGGAGTCAAAGCAGCTCAACAGCGACCCCGAGCCGAAGGTCATCATCTCCTCGAGCGGCATGTGCGAGGCCGGGCGCGTGCGGCACCACCTCAAGCACAACCTCTGGCGCAAAGAGTCGGCCGTTGTGTTCGTGGGGTTTCAGGCCCGCGGCACGCTCGGGCGCATCCTGCTCGACGGGGCGGCCGAGTACGTCAAGCTCTTCGGGGAGAGCATCGCCGTCCGCTGCGCCATCTACAACCTGCAGGGCCTCAGCTCCCACGCCGACCGGGAGGGGCTTGTCAAGTGGATTACGTCCATTTACCCCAAACCGGAAAAAGTCTTCGTCGTGCACTGCGACGGCGACACCTGCAGCACCTTCGCGGGGCTGCTGCGAAGCATGGGATACAACGTGGAGTCGCCCGACTTTACGGCCGTCTACGACATCGCCTCCGGCAGGATGATAATTCAGGGCATCGAAAAAGCCATGCGCCGTCCGGAGGGCGCGCGGCGCGACGCGCTGGTCTACCAGAAGCTCCTTGCCGCCGGCGCAAGGCTGCTCGACGTCATCGCGCGCAGCTACGGCGGGGCGAACAAGGACCTTGCCGCCTTCACGCGGGAGGTCATAGAGCTGGCCGACAAGTGGGACAGGTAAGCGGCCTGCTCAAGCGCCGCTTAATATAAAAGGGGAGGACGGACTATGACGGATCAGGAAATATCCGAACTGGCCCGGAAGCTGACTCTTGAGGAAAAAGCCGGCCTGTGCTCCGGCGCGGGGACATGGACGCTCAAGTCCGTGGAAAGGCTCGGCATCCCGCAGATTACCGTGACGGACGGGCCGCACGGCCTGCGCCTCCAGAAAGAGGCGGAAGGCTTAACCGTTCCCGCCGTCTGCTTCCCGCCCGGGTGCGCAAGCGCCTGCTCCTTCGACGTTGACCTCCTTGAGGAAATCGGCGCGGCCATCGCCGCCCACTGTAGGGAGGAAAACGTCGGCGTCCTGCTTGGCCCCGCCGTCAACATCAAGCGCTCCCCGCTTGGCGGGCGCAACTTCGAGTATTACTCCGAAGACCCGCTGCTTGCCGGCGAGATGGCCGCGGCGTTCATCAAGGGCGTGCAGAAAAACGGCGTCGGCACGAGCGTCAAGCACTTTCTCGCCAACAATCAGGAGACGCGCCGCATGTCCGTCTCCGCCGAGGTGGACGAGCGCACGCTGCGGGAGATTTACATGCCCGCCTTTGAAATTGCCGTCAAAAAAGCCAGGCCCTGGACGGTGATGAGCGCGTATAACAAGATTAACGGGAAATATGTGGGCGACCACCGCGGCTACCTCACGGACGTTTTACGCGGCGAGTGGGGGTTTGACGGCGTCGTGGTGAGCGACTGGGGCGCCGTCAACAACCGCGTGACGAACCTCGAAGCGGGGCTCGACCTTGAAATGCCGTACTCCGGCGGCGAGCGCGACGCTCAGATCGCGGAGGCCGTCCGCAGCGGGCGGCTGGACGAGGCCGTGCCGGACAGGGCCGTCGCGCGCATCCTGAAGCTCATCTTCCGCTGTACGAAGGCGCCGGAGAAGCCGCCGCTTGATCTGGAAGCGTCGCACGCCCTCGCGCGCCGCGCCGCGGCGGAGTCGGCGGTGCTGCTGAAAAACGAAGGGGGCGTCCTGCCGCTCAAAGAGGGGAAGAAGGCCGCCTTCATCGGCAAGTACGCGAAGGAGCCGCGCTTTCAGGGCGGCGGCAGCTCGCATATCAATCCCTATAAGGTGTCGTCCGCGCTCGCGTGCGCGCCGGAGGGCGTCGTCTTTGCGCCCGGATATGACGACAAAAAGGATGAAACCGACGAAAAGCTCATCCATGAGGCGGAGGAGGCCGCGCGGAACGCGGAAGTGGCCGTCGTTTTTGCGGGGCTGCCCGAGTGGAAGGAGTCCGAGGGGTTTGACCGGAAGGACATGCGCCTGCCGGAATGCCAGAACGAGCTCATACGGCGCGTCGCGCGCGCAAATCCGCGCGTTGTGGTCGTGCTCCACAACGGCTCGCCCGTCGAGATGCCGTGGATTGACGATGTCGCCGCCGTGCTCGAGATGAATCTGGGCGGCGAGGCGGTGGGCGAGGCGTGCGTGGACCTGCTTTACGGGCGGGTCAGTCCCTGCGGGAAGCTCGCCGAGTCGTTCCCGAAGAGGCTCGAGGACACGCCGTCGTACCTCAATTTCCCCGGGGAGAGGGACAAGGTCCGTTACGCGGAAGGCGTCTTCGTGGGATACCGCTACTACGCCACGAAGAAAATGGACGTGCTGTTCCCGTTCGGGCACGGCCTGAGCTACACGACGTTTGAGTACTCTAATCTGAGGCTCGGCGCGGAGAAAATCACCGACAAGGACGAGCTTACCGTTTCTGTGGACGTGACAAACACGGGCAAAATGTCCGGCAAGGAAATCGTCCAGATTTACGTCGCCCCGCCGGAAGACGGCGAGGCAATCCGCCCGGCAAGAGAGCTGCGGGCGTTTGCGAAAGTGGCGCTCAATCCGGGGGAGACGAAAACCGTCACATTCACGCTCGGCAAACGCGCCTTCGCGTATTATCACGAGTCGATGCGCGACTGGTTCGTGGAGAGCGGCACGTATACGGTGATTGCGGCGCGCTCGTCTATTGACACGGCGCTCTCGGCGCCCGTATACGTTGAATCGACGGCGCGGGAGAAGATCCATTACACCGCTGACACGCCGTACTGCGACGTAAGGCGCGACCCGCGCGCGGTTGAAATCGTCTCGCACTACATGCGGGAGATGGACAGGCTGGAGGCCGTCTTCTCGCCCGAAGCCTTCGAGATGCTGATAAGCTACATGCCGCTTCGAGGCGTCCTGAATATGAACGGCTACAAGGCAAAGGACTTAGAGGAGCTGCTTAGTAAGCTCAGCGCCCTTGAGTAAACGCCGCGCGAGCGGATAGAAAAAGCACGCAGGGCGCGCAGGCTCAGACTTGTCGAAAACGCCTTGCGCAAACCGCCTTGTTTGTGCGCGCTACCCATACAACACGCAAAAAACGCCCGCCGTGCCGTGCGCACGGGGGCGTTTTTATATTCGCTGGTGACGCTTAAAGCCGCCCAATGGTGCGGGCGATGGTCCACGCCGCCTGCGTGGCCTCGAGGATGTTCCTCGGCGCGACGCAGTCGCCGATGGCGTAAAACTCTCTGGAAAACCGGGAAAGGGCCAAAACCTCGTCCCGCAGGGGCTTCATGCCCACGGCGTAGACGACGGTCTCCGCCTTTATCTCCCGCGCACCGCCTTCCGTCTGCACAAGGACGCCCTCCTCCGTGATGCGCTCGACTTTCGCTAAGGTGAGCACGTCAATCTTCAGCTCGTCTATCTTGCCGAGCAGTGCGCCCTGATGCGGGCTGGGGTTGCCGAGGGAGAGCGCCTTTTCCATCTCGATCACCGTCACCTTCCGGCCCAGCCCGGCCATGAAGATGGCAAGCTCCACGCCGACGAGCCCGCCGCCGATGACGGCAAGCGTCCTGCCGGTTTTATCGGGGTTACTGTACGCCTCAATAGCGCCGAGGACGTTTTTTCCGTCGATGCCTGGGATGTCCGGGACGATGGGGCGCGCGCCGACGGCGGCGATGACGACGTCCGGGCGCAGCTCTTCAATCAGTTCGGGCGTGACGGGCGTATTCAAACGCACGTCCACCGCCGTCTTGCCGATGTTGCGGATCTGGAACTGTATGTAGCGGGCCAGCTTTTTCTTGAAGGGGACCTTCTCCTCGCAGCGGAGCACGCCGCCGAGCCTGTCGGACTTTTCGCAGAGGATGACCTCGTGCCCGCGCTGGGCCGCGGTGAGCGCCGCCTGCATGCCCGCGACGCCGCCGCCGGCGACGAGGATGCGCTTTCTCCGCGCGGCGGGGGGCGTGAACTTCTCCTCGATTTCGTGGCCCGTGACGGGGTTCGTGGCGCAGTAGAAAATGCGCTTGTCGCCGACGCCGGCAAAGCACGAACAGCAGCGCAGGCACCTGTTGATGTCCTCGTCCCGCCCGAGCCGCGCCTTGTTCGGCAGGTCCTGGTCGGCCAGCGACTGGCGGCCGAGGTTGATGATGTCGGCCTGGCCGGAGGCGATGACCTCCTCCATCTGGGCCGGGTCCGTAAAGCCGCCCACGGTGCCGACCGGCGTTTTCACGTGCTTTTTGATTTCCGCGGCGAGATAGAGGTTTGAGCCGTCCTCCATGAACATGGACGGGTGCGTGATGATGGAGGCGTCGGGGATTTCGTGGTTTCCGGCGGAGACGTGGATGATGTCCACCTTCCCGTCGAGCGCCTTGGCGATGGCGATGCCCTCGTCGAGGTCGTACCCGCCCTCGAAGCACTCCGAGCCGCTCATGCGAAACTCGATGGGGAAGTTCTTCCCGCAGTGGCGGCGGATGCTTTCCACGACGGCGAGGGAAAACCGCATGCGGTTTTCAAAGCTGCCGCCCCAGCGGTCCCTGCGGGTGTTGATTTTCGAGGACAAAAACTGCGCGTGCAGCCAGCCGTGCCCGCCGTGGATGGTGACCATGCCGAACCCCACGCGCTTTGCAAACGCCGCGGCCCGGCCGTAAGCCTCGATGGTCTCCAGAATCATCTCCTCGGGCATCTCGTAAACGTGCCCGTACTTGCCCTCCATCTCCACGGGGCCGTAGAGGGGGGAGCCGTCCAGGTGGGAGGCGAGGGCGTACATGCCCGCGTGGGACAGCTCCGCCGAAATCACGCAGCCGTGCCGCGTGACGGCGCTCGTAAGCTTGGCCAGGCCCGGCATGATTTTGGGGTTGTCGAGCGGAATCAGCCAGTCGTAGTGGCGGCCGCGTTTAAAGTCGACCATGCAGTCGCCCACGCACACGGACGCAAATCCGCCGCGCGCCTTGGCCTCAAAAAAGGCGGCCATGTCGTCGCCCGGGCACAGGTCCGTGGCGAGGTTGTAATAGCCCTGCGGGGAGGCGAAAATCCTGTTTCGAAAAAATGTTCCGGCAATTTCGATGGGCTCAAACAGGTGCGGATATTTGAGCGTGCTCATGTGCGCGGCTCCCTTCGTCTTAAAATACACATTCGGTTAACAATAATGTACCGTGCGCCCGGAAGATTGTCAATTATTTATCAATATTGTAATAAAAAGCGCGCCGAAGGACTCGGCGCGCTAAGAGGGAATCTATCTGTCTGTCTAAAGAAGGCTTTCCAGAAGACACAGCAGTGCGTCGGCGTTGCGCTGGGAGAGTGCGGCAAGCGCGAAATAGAGGTCGGAAAGGGAGGTGTCCTGCGTCTCATTGGCCGCTTTGACGTAATCGGAGTAGGCGGACTTTTCCGCCTCAAAGCGCATGGCAAGCGTCTTTGGAAGCGAGATAATGTAAGGGCAGCAGGGCGGGGGCGCGTAATTGTTGCCGGTTAAGATGTAGTACCGGGCGCGGAGTTTCTGCGCGCTCGTCGTCTGCGCGGAGCTGAGGGCCATGAGCTCACGGCGGACTTTGCCCGAGCTCCGTGACGCGCAGGCGCGGTAGATCGCCGCGGCGGCTGACGCGGCGTCGATGAACTTCACGAGCCGCTCCGCGTCTGTTTTCATGGGCGGGGGCGCCTGTCTGACGCGCTCCTGCTCGGCCCCTACGCTTTTCGCCGCCATCACACGCTGCCAGACGGCTCTTAATTTCTCGGCGTCTATGCCGTAATCATGAGCATCCATGGAATCCCTTCCTTGACTCGTTTGCAGCTCATTCCGAAAGCAAGGCGCGATGGCACCTCGCCGCTGCCATTATATGTCTCCAATCTTGTCAGAGTGAGGGTTATCTGCTAAAATGACTGAATATACGGCGAGCGGTAAACGCACCGCAAAATGGGGGGATTGAAGCGTGGCGCGTTTTTTTGTCGCCGCAACGAACATTTTCGGAGGAGTCGCCTGCCTCGGCGCGAAAGAGGCGGCGCACCTGCGCGCCCTGCGCATCCGGCGCGGGGAGCATTTCACCGTCTGCGACGGGCAGGGGACGGACTATATCTGCCGCCTCCGCCACATCCACGACGAAGGCGCCGAGGCCGAAATTGTCTCGGCAGAGCCCTCGAGGGGCGAGCCGTCCGTGGACGTGACGGTCTTTGCGGCGTTTTCAAAAGGAGACAAGCTTGAGACGACTGTCCAGAAATCCGTCGAGCTGGGCGCGTCGTCTATCGTCGTTTTCCCGGCGGCGCGGTGCGTGTCGCGCCCGTCGGCCGCGTCGATGATTACGAAAACGGCGCGTCTGCAGAAGATTTCGGAGGAGGCGGCAAAGCAGTCGCACCGCGGGAAAGTGCCAGGCGTGACCGTGTCGCCCTCGTTTGAGCACGCCGTCAAGGCCGCGGCCGCGTGCGACCTTGCGCTGTTTTTGTACGAGAACGAAAAGGAAGGCGACATCCGCTCCATCCTCCGCTCGAAGACGGGCATCAGGACGGTCGCGATTATGGCCGGCCCTGAAGGCGGGTTTGAGCCGCACGAGGCCGACCTTGCAGAAAGGCACGGGATGCGCAAGACGGGGCTCGGCCCGCGCATTCTCCGCTGCGAGACGGCGCCGCTTGCGGCGCTTGCGGCCGTGATGTACGAAACGGACAATCTGAAATAGATTCAGCCGGTGTTACCGGCCTTTAAGGAGAGCGACTTACATGGCAATGATTGAGCGTTTGGAAAAAGGCGTTGTAATCAAAGGCGGCCGGCCCGTCCCGACAGAGCACGCGCCGGAAGATAAAATTGCCGCCCGCGGGAAAACCATCGCGTACAAAATCATGCGGGCGCACGATATCTCGCAAAACCCCGCCAAAATGCGCCTGAGGTTTGACGCGCTCGTCTCGCACGACATCACCTACGTCGGCATCATCCAGACGGCGCGGGCTTCGGGGATGAAGGAGTTTCCCATCCCTTACGCCCTGACCAACTGCCACAACAGCCTGTGCGCCGTCGGCGGCACGATCAACGAGGACGACCACTTCTTCGGCCTTTCCGCCGCGAAAAAGTACGGCGGCATCTTCGTCCCGCCCAATCTGGCCGTCATCCACCAGTACGCCCGCGAGGCGCTGTGCGGCTGCGGGAAGATGATTTTAGGCTCCGACTCGCACACGCGCTACGGCTGTTACGGGACGATGGGCATCGGCGAAGGCGGTGGGGAGCTCGCCAAGCAGCTGCTCGGCAACACATACGACATCGACGCGCCCGAAGTCGTGCTGGTCTGGCTCGAAGGCGCCGTGCCGCACGGCATCGGCCCGCACGACGTGGCCCTCGCCCTCATCGGGGAGACGTTCCCGGACGGGTTTGTCAAGAACAAGGTCCTGGAGTTTGCCGGCCCTGGGCTGAGCGGCCTTTCCATGGACTTTCGCATCGGCGTCGACGTGATGACGACGGAGACAAGCTGCCTCTCGTCAATCTGGGTCACGGACGACAAGGTTGAGGAGTACTACGGAGACGTCGGCCGGCCTGCGGAATTTAAGCGGCTTGAGATTGAGGAAGGCGCGTACTACGACGCGATGGTGACGGTGCGCCTTGACGAGATGGAGTCGATGATTGCGCTGCCGTTCCACCCGTCGAAGGTGTACACGATTCACGAGCTTCAGAAAGACCCCGCGCGCATCTTCGCGGAAATTGAGGCGGCCTGCAACGAGGAACTCGGCGGCCGCGTGAAGATGGATCTGCGCCGCAATATCAACGAAAAGGGGCAGGTCGTCGTCGAGCAGGGCGTCATCGTCGGCTGCGCCGGCGGCATGTACGAGAACATCGCCGAAGCGGCGGACATCCTGCGGGGCAAGTCGGTTGGAAACGGGTATTTCAGCCTCTCGGTCTACCCGGCTTCGGCGCCCATTGCTCTGGCCATGGCGAAGGACGGGCTGGCGGCCGACCTCATGGAAGCCGGCGCGCTTGTCAAATCCGCGTTTTGCGGGCCGTGCTTCGGCGCGGGGGACACGCCGGCGCACAACACCCTCTCCATCCGCCACGCCACGCGCAACTTTGCCAACCGCGAGGGCTCCAAGCCCGCCGCCGGCCAAATTGCGGCCGTCGCCCTCATGGACGCGCGCAGCATCGCCGCCACGGCATTGAGCGGCGGCGTTCTCACCGCGGCCACGGATATTGAGTACACCGTCACGCCGCGCAAATACCGCTTCACCCCTTCCATATACGAAAAACGCGTCTATAATGGCTTCGGCAAGGCCGACCCGGGCGCACAGCTGCGCATGGGCCCGAACATCGCCGACTGGCCGATGATGCCGAAGATGGAAGACGACCTTCTCGTGCGCCTGTGCGCCGTCATCCGCGATGAGGTGACGACGACGGACGAGCTCATCCCGTCCGGCGAGACGTCGTCTTACCGCTCCAACCCCATCGCGCTGTCCGAATATGCCCTCTCGCGCCGCGTGCCCGAATACGTCGGACGCGCCAAGGCCGTGCGCGCGCTCGACGAGGCGCGCAGGGAAGGGAACACGCCGCAGGAAGTGCTGGATGTGCTTGCGCAGGTCGGCGGGGACGCGTCGCGCACGTCCGTCGGCTCGTGCATCTTCGCCAGGAAGCCGGGGGACGGCAGCGCGCGCGAGCAGGCGGCGTCCTGCCAGAAAGTCCTCGGCGGGTGGGCCAATTTCTGCTACGAATACGCCACGAAGCGCTACCGCTCCAACTGCATCAACTGGGGGCTCGTGCCCTTTACGATTGACAGGGAAGAGGCCTTCGACTACGAAAGCGGCGACTGGATTTACATCCCCGGAGTGCGCAAGGCGCTGCTTGACGGCGCCGAGACCTTCGCCGCGAAGGTCATCACAAGCTCCGGCGTCCGCGACATCACCCTCTACTGCAAGGGCCTGAGCCCCGACGAACGCCTGATCCTTACGGAAGGGTGCCTAATGAACTATTACGCGGCAGGTTACGGAAAATAGACGCAAAACGCAAGAGAAAGGGGCCTTGCCCATGGCAAAGATACAGATGAAAACGCCGCTTGTTGAAATGGACGGCGACGAGATGACGCGCGTCCTCTGGGCGATGATTAAGGAAAAGCTCATTTTGCCGTTTGTTGACCTGAAAACGGAGTATTACGACCTCGGGCTCCTCCATCGCAACGCCACGCAGGATAAAGTGACAGTGGAGGCCGCGGAGGCGGCGAAGCGGCTTGGCGTTGCGGTCAAGTGCGCCACGATAACGCCGAACCGCCAGAGGATGGAGGAGTACCCGGAGCTGACCGAGATGTGGAAGTCGCCGAACGCCACCATCCGCGCGATTTTGGACGGCACCGTCTTCCGCACGCCGATTATGATCGACGCCATCAGGCCCGCCGTGCGCACGTGGGAAAAGCCGATTACCATAGCCCGCCACGCCTACGGCGACGTGTACAAGGCGGTGGAGCTTGCCACAACGGAAGCCGGCGAGGCCACGCTCACGTTCACAAGAGAGAGCGGCAGCGTGCAGACCCTCTCCGTTCAGAAAGTCAAGGGGCCGGCCGTCTTTCAGGCGATGCACAACACGGAAGGCTCCATCCGCAGCTTCGCCCGCGCCTGCTTTAACTTCGCCGTCACCACACGCCAGGACCTGTGGTTTTCGGCGAAGGACACCATCTCCAAAGTGTACGACGGGCGGTTTAAGGAGATTTTTGACGAGGAGTATGAAGCGTACAAGGGCGAGTTTGAACGGCTCGGCATAAAGTACTTCTACACGCTCATTGACGACGCCGTCGCCCGCGTCATCCGCTCGAAGGGCGGTTTTATCTGGGCCTGCAAGAACTACGACGGCGACGTGATGAGCGACATGGTCTCCACCGCCTTCGGGTCCCTTGCGATGATGACGAGCGTGCTCGTCTCGCCGGACGGCAAGTACGAATACGAAGCCGCTCACGGGACCGTCACGCGCCACTACTACCGCTACCTCAAGGGGGAGAAGACGTCCACGAACCCCGTCGCGACGATTTTCGCGTGGTCCGGCGCGCTTAGAAAGCGCGGCGAGCTGGACGGCCTGACCGATCTTGTGGACTTCGGGGAGCGCCTTGAGCGGGCGTGCCTGGACACGCTCTCGTCCGGCGTCATGACGGGAGACCTCGCGGGCCTTGCCGAGCCGGGGTATTGCGCGAAGGCCGTGACAAGCGAGGAGTTTATCGACGCCGTCGCCGCGCGTCTCGGGTAAAGAGGAAATAAAAAACAGGGTGAAGCGGTTCACCCTGTTTTTTACTCGGTTCGACAAGGTTTTCTTTACGGCAAAAAGTCCGAATACAAAGCTGTTTTCCTGTGATAATAACCGGATCAAAACAGCAAAAGGGAGCGCGAAGCTCCCTTTTCTTATGTTCTTTTACTGCGGCGCGGCGATTTGAGCAGCTCGATGAGAAGCCGCGTGTCCTCCCTGGCCCGCTCCTCGAAGGCGGCGGCGCACGCCGCGACTTTGCGGGACAGCGCGTCGCGGTTTTCGCTCACGAAAAGCGCCGTTTTGAGCGCCGAATATGGGTCAAGGGATTCCGCCGCGCCGGCGGAGGGCATCTCAAACGCGTCTAAGTAAGCCTGCACCTTCGGGTCGTAGACAATGCCGGCGAAGGGGACGTGCACGCACGCGGAAAACACCAGAGCGTGCAGCCGCATAGCGACGGTAAAGCGGCTCAAGGCGATGACGCCGAGCAGCTCCTCGGCGGAGCAGGGGGCGTCGAGCAGGAAGGCGGGGCTTTGCATCTTTTCCATGACGCGGCGGCTGAAAGACGCATCCTGCGGCCTGTGCATGGGCAGGAACACGATTTCCGCACCGCACTCCCTGTAAATCCCGTCGCACAGGCGGGCGATTTTTTCGTCAAGGTTTTCCGCGCGCGGCCATCTTCGCACGCACACGCACACGAAATCGCGCCCGGCCGGCACGCCGCACGCGTCAAGCAGCCGCCGGGCGGCGTCCTTGTCGTGCCGGCGGAGCGTGAAAACGGGGTCGGCCGTCACGCGGATGTCGTCCCGCCGGACGCCCATGTTCACAAGTTCTTCGGCCGAGGCGGCGTCCCGCAGCGTGATGACGTCGGCCCGCCCCAAAATCCGGCGCACGAGCCGGCGGTTGAAGGGGCGGCTGATGGGGCCGATGCCGTTTGCGTAGACCATGATTTTTTTGCCGAACAGCTCGGCAAAGCGGATAATCGTAAGGTAATAGATAAGCGAGCGCGTGGAGGTGAGGTCCTGCAGGAGGCTCCCGCCGCCGAGGACGAGCGCGTCGCTGCCTAGTAGCGATCGGAAGACGCTGAAGGGCCTAAAGCGGTTTGCCGCGCGGCAGCCGTAGCGCCGCGCCGTCGCGTCGGGGTCAATCGACAGCGCCGTGACGCATACGTCTTTGTCCGCCGCCGTGACGCTCGTGTAAATCGACTGCAAAATCGCCTCGTCGCCGGCGTTGCCGTACCCGTAGTAGCCGAGCAGGACGACGCTGTAAGGGTAACGGCGCACGCTGTCGTACACGCGCTGGCAGTCGTCCGTCATGCGGGCGACGGAGTACTCGCGCTCGACAAGGGCGCGCCCGAACCTGCCAAGCTCGCGGCGCTCATCGTTCGTCAGGTGCGTGAGAGCCGAGACGATGTCGTCAAAAAGCGTCTCCGCCGTCGGCTGCGGAGAACCCCGGCAGCAGAAGTTGCTCTCCTGCGCCGGATTGAGGATTTCCTTTGTGAACAGGCCGAGCCGCCCCTCAAATCCCGCAAGAACGACGGGCTTTTCCACGGCCATCGCCTCGAGCGCGGCGCGCGAGACGCCGACGAACAGGTCGACGGCCTGCAAAACGTCGCTGATATCGGTGCGCGCGCCCGTCATGACGACAAGCTCCCGCCCGGCGGCGGCGTTCACGGCCTTAGCTTTTTCGCAGAGCGCGTCAAAGTGCTGCCCGCCGCCCGTGATGAGCACGCGCGCGCCGCCGAGGGCTTCGTCCAGCCGCTGCGCGAGGCCGATGAGCGTTTCCGCGACGAGCGTCGTGTCGTCGTCGAGGCGGCTGATGTGGCCGATGACGACGGTATCCTGCGGGAGGCCGAGGGCGTCCCGCATCGCCGCGCCGTTTGGCGCGGGGGCGAATTTATTCGTGTCGATGCCGTTGATGGTGACGGTGATGTCGCGCTCCTTGACGCTGTAGTTTTCCATCAGGTAGCGCTTGATATCTTCCGAAACGGCGATGGTCTTCTGCCCCCAGTTGGACAGGAGCCGAAAGCCCAGTCCCGTCTGGAAGACAGCGTGCGCCGTCGTGACAAACGGAAAGCGCAACACAACGCGCAGCAGGCCGCACAGAAACGCCGGAATCCGCGCGTGGGCGTGCACGACGTCGGGCTTTTCCCTCCGGATGATCCGCCAGAGGAGCCTGAGCGACCGGAGCATGCAGCTTACGCTGCGCCTGTCCATCGGGACGGTAAAGTGGCGGATGCCGCGCGAGACGATGTCCTGCACATATACGCCGCCGGCGGACGCGACAATTACGTCGTTCCCGCGGCGCATAAGTTCCGAGGCGAGCTCGACGATATGGGTCTCGGCGCCGCCGATGTCGAGGCTCATCGCCGCGATGAGGACTTTCATGAGGAAACACCCGTTATCGTCGCCGAGAACGTGGCGTACTTCGTGTTAAAGACGCGCTCGGAGTTGACGTTGACCTCGTACGTCCTGTTCACGAGGGTGCGCCCGCTGCTTCGTATGGCCTGCGCGGAAAGGGTGAGGGTGACGTCGTAGCAGCCCTCGACGGGGCCGCTCACAATGGTGCCGTCCGTCTTCTCAACGGCGCGCACGGCGTCCTGCACGGAAATGTCCGTGATTTTCCCGACGGGCTGCTCGCCGGAGTAGTCCTTGTCGTAGATGAGGTCGCCGACGGCAAGGCTCTTTACGGTGTAGTCGCGCACGCCGTAGATGGTGATTTTATACGTGACGGGGACGGTGTCGACGGTTTTTCGCGTCACGTCCAGCACGTTGAACTTCACGTAAAACGCCGCGCAGACAGCCGCGACGACGAGGAGAAAGAGCACGTCGATGACGCTGATTTTGCCGAACAGACGGCCGTTTTGGTCAATGATCTTTTTCACGGCTGCGCCTCCTCCCTTGAAATCGCGACGATATAGCCCGCGCCGGCGTACCCCGGGCCGGCGATGTACACGTTCGCGCCGACGCGCAGCGTGTACCCGCTCGTGGTGGAGATGGACGATTCGGTCTCATAGCAGTCGCACACGACGTCGAGGACGGCGGTCAGGCGGTCGGGGATTTCGGCGTAAATCGTGCGCCCCGTCTCCATGTCCTTGGAAAGCCGCCGCGCCGGCTCGAGCGTCACGTCCTCGACCGTGCCGAGGGCGTATTTCTTCACGCTGTCGTAGATTAAGTCGCCCGGCTTGATGGCGTTCGCGCCGTCCGGCAGCATGCTGCTGATCTCAACCTTGTAGCGCACGGGGCGGGATTCCATCACGGAAATGTTGCTCCTGCCCGAGTTGCGCCACACGAGGATCAGCGCGGCGGCCAGCACGAGGACGACGACCATGATGATTACGTCGAACACGTTGAGCTTCCATCTGAAGCCTTCGTTTTTTGCGCTCATCTTTTTGCTCCCTTCAAAACGCGTCTGTACACGTTTTCCGTGTTTTCGGCGAAGATTTTCGCGGTCAGGCGTGTCGCCCAGTCTTCAAAGGCCCCGCGCCCAAGCCGCTCCAGCATCCCGCGGTCGTCCATGCACCGCCTGATGGCGGCGGCAAGGGCCTTTACGTCCCGCGCGGGGAAGACGAGGCCGTTTATCCCGTCGTGGATGAGGTAGGGGTTGCCGCCGTAGTCGCTGACGAGGGCGGGCACGCCCACGCTCATGCCCTCGAGGAGGGCAAGGCTTGTCGCCTCCGTGCCCCACGAGGCGTTAAGCTGCAAATCCAGCACGCTCAGGACGGACGAGACGTCCTGCACAAACCCGAGGAAAGCCACGTTCTCTTTAATCCCGAGCGACTTGGCAAGGCCTTTCAGCTCCTCCTCGCACGTTCCCGTGCCCGCGATGAGGAGCCTGACCGCCCGCCCTTCGTCGCGGAGGATTTTCACCGCCTGCAAAATGTCGGCGTGGCCTTTATACGGCTCGAGGCGCGCGAGGATGCCGAGGACGAAATCGCCGGGGCGTATCCCGAGTTTTTCCCGCAGCGCGGCGCACTCTTCGGGCGTTTTGCGCGGGACGGCCTCGACGCCGTTCATCACAATGTCAATCCGCTCCGGCGCGATGCCCATCTCCACAAGGTTGGCCTTCGCGGCGGGGCTGACGGCGATGATGCCGTCGGCGAGCGACTCGTTGAGCCACTTGTTTACGGCGCGCCCGATGCCTTTTTTCAGGCGGGGGCTGACGGGAAAGACGGAGTGGCGCGTGTAAATGACCGGCACGCGCGTCATGCGCGCCGCAATCCGGCCGGAGAGCGACCCGTGCGTGTGCACAAGGTCGGGTTTCGTCTCTTTTATCACGCGGCGCAGGGCGCGCGCGTCGGACGGGGAGAAGGACTTGTCCGGCGTGATGGGCGCTTCGATTACCTGTACTTCCAGCTCCTTCAGCGCGGGGATAAGCTGGCTGCCCTGCGGCAGGCAGACGACCGTCTCAAACGCGCTTTTGTCCGCGTGGCGGATGTAATTGAGCAGGACGCGCCCGGCGCCGCCGATGTTTGAGTCGCTGATGATATTTAAAACCTTGACCAAATCGGGTGTCCCTCCTCAAGGCGGCTCCGCCGCGACAGGGCGGAACCGAGCGCGAGCACAATCCAGAACACGAGCGTGACGCGGTGATTGTAGAACGTGTAGTCCGTCATCGACTGCACGAAAAAGCCCGTCGCCGACGAGACGCACGCCGTGAGCAGAATCCGGCTTGACTTGTCCTTTTCGTGGGCGAGGGCGGAGAGCGTCGAGCGGTAAAAGCTCAAAATCATGAATATAAAGAGGACAAAGCCGGTGATGCCGGCGTCGCAGATCGTCTGGAGGAAGAGGTTGTGGGAGTGCGGCGCCTTGACGGTGTTGAAGCTGTACGCCGGGTAGACCTGGTTAAACGCCGCCATGCCGGGGCCGACGCCCGGCAGCCAGTAGTCGCGCAGCATCGCCAGCGTCCCGAGCCATATATACACGCGGTAGGACGTGGAGCTGTCCGACATATCCCCGATGCTCGCAAACCGCGCGATAATCGACTCTGGCAGGACGAAATACAGCGCCACAAGCCCGACGACGCCGAGCAGGATAAAGCGCGCGTCGAGGAGCACTAAAAACGCCGCGGCCGCGATAATCAGCCCCAGATACCCGCCGCGGGAGTATGTGACGAGCAGGCACAGGACCATCGCCGCAAAGCAGGCGGCAAAGAAAAAGCGCTGCCAGAGCTTTTTCGAGACAACCACCAGAGCGGCGGCAAAGGGGATGACGAGGAGCAGGTATTCCGACAGGACGTTGGGGTTTTCAAGCGTCGAGTAGACGCGGCGCGTGATGTCGCTGAACTTGTCGCTGTCAATCCACGCGCCAAGCGACGTGGGGGAATAGAAGACGAACTGGTACAGCCCGAACAGCGCCACGAGCGTGCCGGAGCACACGAGCGCGCGCACGGCAAGGTCGCACTGCCGCCGCGACTCCACGGCGTTGTCAAACACGATGGAAAACGACGCGAGCAGGACGGAGAGAAGCCCCGTAAACAAGCTGCCCGAAATCGTCACGCTCGTAAACGTCGCGGCGAAATAGGCGGCCATGTAAAGCAGCAGGAATTTGTTCACGGGCCAGAAGTTCACTTTCAGCTCCGGCGTCGTGCCGAACCGCGCGAGAATCGTCGCAAGGCCGACGGCGCACAGGCACACGAGGACGACCGTCGGGACAAACGGCGCGACGAAAGCCGCGATCGCGCACCAGAGAAACGGCTGGCGGAAGACGCTGCTTGCCATCGCGCGCTTAAGGCCCGTTTTTTCAAAGAAGCCGCACAGCCCTCTTCGCATCGCGGCAAAAAGGCGGGAGAAAAAGCTCGCGTCGCGCCGCTTTTTTTCGTCGTTGGGCTTTAAGTACCACGTGATGAGAAGGCTTTCGCGCCATTTCCGGCCGACGAGGCTGAAAAAGGCCGATAAAGCCCGCGCGACGTAGCTTGAAGCCAAGATTCTTTGCATGCGCAAATCTCCTTTATCCAAGAACCTGCCCGGTTTAGACGGTTAATTTCTGGCGGAAGTTCCAAAAACACGGCGGCGGCGGAACGAAGATAAGCCGCCATGCGTCAATTAAGGTTAAAGCGGATAGCCGCGTTCAACGTATTTTACTCTAATTATGCCATCATTTCAACAAATTTTACCACGGGGGAGGGGACTTCGGCGCGCTTTAAGATATTGCAGTGTTGAAAACCGTCGGGAATTTGACTATAATGCATTTATACCCTATTCGTGAAAAATGAGGTACATAGAATGAGACAAAAGATGAGAGGACGGGCGAAAAGCGCCTGGTCCTTTTTGAAAGGCGCGGCGCGCGCGGCGTGCTCTGTTCTTCTCGCCGGCGCGCTGATTCTTCCGGCCGGCGCCGTGGGAGCCGGCCCAGCCGTATACAAAAACAGCCGGAAAATCGCGGACAATCTCGAATACGTCCACACAATTTCATACTCGTCCGCCATGGGGCGGCAGGAGAGCCACACGCTGAAAATCCTCGGGGAAGGTGACGCGCGCCCCATCTTCCTCGGCGGGGACACGATTTACGGGCGGCTGACCGTCGACCAGATCATCGCGTACGCGGAGAGCAGGGGGTACAACGTCCTCGCGGCCGTCAACGCCGATTTCTATTCGATGCAAAACGGCGTCCCGCTCGGGCTCGTCGTTGAAGACGGGGTCTACAAGTCAAGCCCGTCGGGCCGCAACGCCGTCGCTGTTTTAGATAACGGGGATATACATATATCGCGCTCTCCCGCGGTGACCATGACGCTCACGAACCTCGGCGGCGGGGAAAACCCCACTCTTGCCGGGCAGAGCGTGACGGTCGACCACTTTAACAAATACCGCACCGACACGGGCGGGCTGTACCTGTTCAGCTCCGCTTTTTCCACCGTCTCCACGCGCACGCCGGCGGGCGGCAGATTCGTGCGCTTTAAAATCCTCGAGGGGACGCCCCGCCTAAATGGCACGATGCTCCTTGAGGTTACTGAAATAACCGAAGCGCCGGGGGATGTGCCCATCGGGGACGAGTACCTTGTCCTCTCGGCGTCCTTCGTCTCGCCGCGGCTTGGCGAGCTGACGAAGTTCAGCAAAGGCGACCGCGTCCAGCTTGAGACGGTTTGCAGCGACGCGCGCCTTGCCACGGCCCGGTGGGCGACGGGCGGCGGCGATATCCTCATCGAAAACGGCGCCATCACGGACTCAAGTCAGTGGGATAAGGCCATTCTCGCCGCAAACCCGCGCACGGCCTTCGGCGTCAAGGCCGACGGCACAATCGTCGCCTACGTCATGGACGGGCGGAACACATCCATCTCGTCAGGCCTCACGCTCAAAGACCTCGCCGACGAGCTTTTGGCGCAGGGGTGCGTCGCCGCCATCAATCTCGACGGCGGCGGCTCGTCCGTCATGAGCGTCCGCGTCCCGTCGACGGGGCTGCAGAAGGTCGTCAACGCCCCGTCGGACGGCGCGCCGCGCAAGTGCGGCTCGTACCTGCTGTATGTCACGGATAAACAGCCCGACGGCCGCCCGAAACACCTCTCGCTGCTCGACGAGGGCGCCGTGCTCCTCACGGGCGCGTCGGTCCCGCTTGCCTTCGCGGCGCAGGACGGCGGGTACAAGCCCGTCGCGGCGCCGGCGGATATTACGGCGCAATCCACAACGGGCTACGGCGCCGTTGAAAACGGCATATATAAAGCCGGCTCCCGAAAGGGGACCGACCGGCTCTCCTTCAGCTCGCCCTCGACGGGGGCCGCGGGCACAGGCTCGTTTTTCATCATTGAGACACCGACGGAACTTTCCGTCTCGCTCGAAGGCGGCGTGGGCGCCTTAAAGAGCCTTGTCCTCTGGGCGGGGGACAGCGTCTCGCTCGTCCCGAAGGCTAAGTATTACGGCAAAAACGTGATTGCGTCGCCGGAAAACTTCGTCTACACCGTATCGGAAGACGCGCGGGAGTGGCTGAGCGTGTCTGAAAGCGGCGTCGTGTCGGTCTCCGAAACGGCAAGCAGCGGCCTTGCGGGGAGTATCACCGTCTCGGCCGGCAGCGCGAAGGTGACCATTCCCGTCTCGGTCACCGGTTTTGACGACGCGGCCGGCCACTGGGCGCGCGACTTTATCCGCGCGCTCTATGCCGCGGGCATCGTGAGAGGGCAGACGGAGACGCTCTTCGGCTCTGAAAACACAATTATCCGCGCCGATTTCGTCCTCATGCTCTACCGCGCCGCCGGCGCGCCGCAGGTCGAGGGGCCGAGCTCCTTCCCGGACGTTGCGCCTGACGCGTACTACGCCGCCGCCATCGCGTGGGCCGAGCGGGCCGGCATCGCCCGCGGGACGGACGGCGGGCTGTTCCAGCCCACCGGCGTGCTCACCCGCGAGCAGGCGTTTACGCTCGTCTACCGCGCGCTGAGCGTGTTCAACGTGCAAAAATCGGACGGCAGCCAGACGGATCTCGCCGCGTTTTCTGACGCGAAGGACGTCGCCGACTACGCCGTCGTGCCGACGGCGACGCTGGTGAAGATGGGCGTCGTGTCCGGCTCCGGCGGCGCCGTCATGCCGAAATCGGGGATGACGCGCGCGCAGATGGCGAAGGTCTTGTACTCCGTCCTCCACTACAATCCGGGCGGAAACGGGTTTTAACCTCTAAAATCCGCTTCGCGCTTTCCGAACGGGATAAAACCGCCGGCGCGACGGTTACAATTTAGAAAAGATTACGCTTAAAAGACGGTGAGTCGCTTATGTTTGTCGATAAAGTAGTCATTAAAGTCAAGGCCGGCAAGGGCGGGAACGGGTGCGTCTCGTTCCACCGCGAAAAATTCGTGCCGGCCGGCGGGCCGGATGGGGGAGACGGCGGGCGCGGCGGGGACGTCATCCTCGTCACGGACCGCAACATGTCCACCCTCATGGATTTCCGCTATAAAACGAAATACGTCGCCGAAAACGGCGCGGACGGCGGCCCCCGCAACTGCACGGGGCGGGACGGCGAGCCCCTCATCATCAAGGTGCCGAACGGCACGCTCGTCCGCGACAAGGAGACGAACGCCATCATCAAGGACATGACGGGCGTGGACCGCTTCGTCCTCGCGCGCGGCGGCGCGGGCGGCTGGGGCAACAAGCGCTTCGCCACGCCGACGCGCCAGGCGCCGAACTTCGCCAAAAGCGGCCTGCCTGGCGAGGAGAGGGAAGTCGTGCTGGAGCTCAAGCTCCTCGCCGACGTGGGCCTGATCGGGTACCCCAACGTCGGGAAATCGACGCTGCTGTCCGTCATCTCGAAGGCCAACCCGAAAATCGCCGACTACCATTTCACGACGCTCTATCCGAATCTCGGCGTCGTGTACGTGGAGGAGGGCGTGTCCTTCGTCGTGGCGGATATCCCGGGCATTATCGAAGGCGCCTCGGAGGGCGCGGGGCTTGGCCACGACTTCCTGCGCCACATCGACCGCTGCCGCCTGCTCATCCACGTCGTCGATGCGGCGGGCAGCGAAGGGCGCGACCCGGTCGAGGATTTCGAGACGATCAACAGGGAGCTTGCCGAGTACAACCCGCAGCTCGCGTCGCGGCCGCAGATCGTCGCCGCCAACAAGACGGACCTGCTTTACGACCGCGCGCCGCTCGACCGCCTGCGCGCGCACGTGGAGGGGCTCGGGCTTGAGCTTTATGAGATCTCCGCGGCGACGAACAAAGGCGTGCGCGAGATGATACGCGCCGTCGCTACAAAGCTCCAGCACCTGCCGCCCATCGTCGTCTACGAGCCGGAGTATGTCCCGCCCGAGGAGAAGCTCTCCCCGGACGACCTGACCATCGAGCTGGAGGACGGGGTCTGGGTCGTGGAAGGCCCGTGGCTGGAGCGCCTTGTCAGCAACATCAACTTCTCCGATACGGAGTCGCTCGGCTACTTCGACAAAATGCTCCGTCAAAACGGCGTGTATGACAAGCTCGAAGCGCGGGGGATTACAGACGGCGACACCGTGTCCATCTACGGCCTTGAGTTTGAATACCACCGCTAAAACGGCCGCATTTTGTTCGCACAAAAACGGAAAATTGTGATACAATAGCAAAAACTAACCGGTCGACAGGAGAGAGAGACATGATTGCCAAGAGAATGGAGTATTTGGTGCAAAACAGCAGCGTCATCCGCGCGATGTTTGAAGAGGGCAAGGTCATGGCCAAAAAGTACGGGGCGGAGAACGTCTACGACTTCAGCATCGGAAACCCGAACTACCCGCCGCCGCCGGCCATCAAGCAGGCTTTTCTCGACATTTTGAACAACGAGGACGAACTGTATGTGCACGGGTACATGTCCAACGCCGGGTTCGAGTCGGTGCGCGAGGCTGTCGCCCAGTCGCTCAACAGGCGGTTCGGCACGTCGTTTACGATGCAGAACATCGTGATGACGTGCGGCGCGGCGGGCGGCATCAACGTGGCGCTCAAGGTGATCCTCAACCCGGGCGACGAAGTCATCGTCCTGCCGCCGTACTTTGTCGACTACGGCAACTACGTCCGCGGGTACGACGGCGTCATCGTCACCGCGCCGACGCGCGCGAGCGATTTCCAGCCCGATCCCGAGACGCTGCGCGCCGCGATTACGCCGAAGACGAAGGCGCTGATTGTCAACTCTCCGAACAACCCGACCGGCGTTATCTATACGGAAGAGTCCATCCGCGCGATGGCGGACGTCCTGTTTGAAAAGCAGCGCGAATACGGCACGTCGATTTACATCATCTCCGACGAGCCTTACAGGGACCTCGCGTACGACGGGCTGGAAGTGCCGTACATCACGAAGTTTTACCCGAACACCATCGTGTGCTACTCGTGGTCGAAGTCCCTGTCTCTCCCCGGCGAGCGCATCGGCTACCTCGCCGTCCCGTCGGAGGCGGACGATTTTGAGCGCCTGATGGCCGCCGCGTCGGTTGCCACGCGCGTTCTCGGCTTCATCAACGCCCCGTCCATCATGCAGCTTGTCGTGGCAAAGTGCCTGGAGGAGAAGGCCAACATCGCCGCATACGACGCAAACCGCCGCCTCCTGTATGACGGGCTGCGCAATCTCGGGTACGAGCCGGTCATGCCGCAGGGCGCGTTTTACATGTGGGTGAAGGCCCCGGGCGGGGACGACAAGGCGTTTACCAACAAGGCGAAAGAACACCGGATTTTAGTCGTGCCGGGCGCGTCGTTCGGCTATCCCGGGTATTTCCGCATCGCCTACTGCGTGGCGAAAGAGACGATTGAGCGATCCCTGCCGGCCTTCGAGGCGCTGGCGCGGGAGCTTGGCTTAATTTAGCATAAAGAGGCGAAATTCATGGACACGGAAAAGAAAAAAACCATCCTCTCCGGCATCAAGCCCAGCGGCGACCTGACGCTCGGCTCCTACATCGGGGCCATCAAAAACTGGGTGGAGCTGTCGGACTCATACAACTGCTACTACATGATGGCGGACATGCACACCATCACCGTCCGCCACGACCCGGCCGCGCTGCGCCGGAGGACGCTCGAGCAGGTCGCTCTGTACATCGCCTGCGGCCTTGACCCGGAGAAAAACACGATTTTCATCCAGAGCCACGTGACGGAGCACGCGGAACTGGCGTGGGTCCTCAACTGCTACACCATGTTCGGCGAGCTGTCCCGCATGACGCAGTTTAAGGACAAGTCGGCGAAAAACGCCGACAACATCAACGCCGGGCTGTTTACGTACCCCGTCCTCATGGCGGCGGACATCCTGCTCTATCAGGCCGACCTCGTCCCCGTCGGGGACGACCAGAAGCAGCACGTCGAGCTCACGCGCGACATCGCCACGCGCTTTAACAACATCTACGGCGACGTGTTCACGATCCCCGAGCCGTACATCCCGAAGGTCGGCGCGCGCATCATGAGCCTGCAGGACCCCACGAGCAAGATGTCAAAGTCCGAGCAGGATTCGGGCGGCTGCATCTGCCTGCTCGATAAGCCCGAGGACATCATGCGGGCGTTCAAGCGCGCCGTCACGGACTCCGAGACGGTCATCCGCTACGACGTGAAAAACAAGCCCGGCATCTCCAACCTCATGCAGATTTACTCCGTCTGCACGGGCAAGAGCTTTGAGGAGATCGAACAGGAATTTGCCGACCAGGGGTACGGGGCGTTTAAGAAAGCCGTCGGCGAGGCGACGGTGGAGCTGCTCCGCCCGCTTCAGGAGGAGTTTCAGCGCATCTGGGCCGACAAGGCGTATCTTGAGGAAGTCTGCGCCAAGGGCGCCGAGCGCGCAAGGCAAAGGGCCGCGAAGACCCTCGAGAAAGTGTACAGGAAAGTTGGGTTTGTACCGAAAAAACGCGTGTAACGAGGGTGTAGACCGGCTTTATGGAGTAGGTTATGGGATTTGACGTTCGATTCGATGTTTTTATACAAATCGGGCTCGCGCTCGCCGCGGCATTCCTGATAACGTATGTGGCGACGCCGCTGGTGAAGTCCTTCGCCGAGCGCGTCGGCGCCATCGACGTCCCGAACGAAGCGCGCCGCGTCCATACGAGGCCGATTCCGCGGCTGGGAGGGCTCGCGATTTTCCTCGGGTTTCTCCTGAGCGTCGTCCTCTTCGGCACGATTGACCGCGAGATGCAGGGGATTCTGCTCGGCTGCGTCGTGGTCGTCATCGTCGGCGTCATCGACGATATCGTGCCGCTGCCGGCGCTTGTCAAGTTCGTCGTTCAGATTGTGGCGGCGCTCATCGCCGTCTACCACGGCGTCGTCATCAGAATTATCTCCAACCCGATTTTCTGGGCGGAAAACGCGTACCTCTCCTTCGGCGTCCTGTCCGTCCCCGTCTCGGTTCTCTGGATTGTGGCGATAACGAACTCCGTCAACCTCATCGACGGGCTCGACGGTCTCGCCGCGGGCGTTTCGGCCATCGCGTCGTTTACGATGCTCGTGATTTCCGTCGTCGTGGCGGACCTGTCCGTCGCCATCCTCATGGCGGCGCTGGCAGGCGCGTGCGTCGGCTTTCTGCCGTACAACCGCAACCCCGCGAAAATCTTCATGGGCGATACGGGCGCGCTGCTGCTCGGCTACGTCCTCGCGACGGCGTCCATTATCGGCCTGTTTAAGTTTTACGCGATTATCACGTTCGTCGTGCCCCTGCTCGTCGTGGGGCTGCCGCTGTTTGACACGGTCTTCGCCTTCACCCGCCGCATCCTCACGGGGAAAAACCCCATGCGTCCCGACCGCGGCCATTTCCACCACCGCCTGATCGACATGGGCTTTTCGCAAAAGCAGGCCGTCGCCATCGCGTACGCCATCAGCGGGATTTTAGGCTTGTCCGCCGTCGTGATTACGACAAACGGCGAAATGCGGGCGATCATTTTCCTCGCCGCCGTGTTCGTGGCGGGGCTCTTAGGCGTTTTCCTCCTCAAGGGCGGAACCCCTCCCGCCAGAAGAGCGCGCCGCGAAGAGAAGCATGAGGGCGAGACAAAAGACGAAGGGGACTCGGAGCGATAATCTATGAGCGCAAAAAGACTACGCTTAATTACGTTCTCGGGGCTGGCGCTGATCGTGCTTGTCCTCGCGCTGGGCGTGGCCTTATTGCGCTTAAATCGTTTAAGCGTCCGGTACGCGCTGCCGGACAGGCAGTCGGTTCTCAGCCCCGCGCCCGGAGGCAAGCCCGCGGGCGAGGGGGAGGCCGTCGCCGTCACGCGGGAAAACATCCGGGCCGTCGTCGCCGCGCTTGAAAGGCCGAAAGCGTACGCGCGCACCATCCACGTAAGGCTCTATTACGGCACCGGATTCGCGGAGTATACAATCGAAAGCGCCGTCGGGGAAAACGCGTCTTATGCCTCAATCTCCGGCCCCGGCGGGCGCCGCTTCGTCCTGACGGCGGGGGAAAGCCGCTACATCTGGTACGAAGGGGATAAGGAGTATTTCACGGCGGACGCGAAATCCTCGGACGAGGACGCGATGATCCTCACGTACGAGGACATCGTCGCCCTCGACGAAGACGCCATACAAGACGCCGGCACGGTCCGCCACAACGGCGAGCTGTGCATTTTCGTCGAATACACACTCGGCGAGCTGGGGTACAAAACGCGCTGCTACGTCTCCGCCACGAGCGGCCTGCTCGTCGAGGCCGAGCAGTATGACGGCGAGCGCCTTGTGTATACGATGACGTCGTCCGACCTGAGCTTGTCCGCTCCGGACGAAAGCGTGTTTGCGCTGCCGGACGGGACAAATCCCGCCGCGATACGCTGACAGAGCGATTCTTCCCGCTTTGGCAAGCGGGAAGAATCACTTTCCTTCTTTTACGATGCTGAAGACGAGGAAGGCGAGGATGATGAGGAATTCCTCGTCTCCGCTTTCTATGTAGAAGAACAGGAGCAGGAGGAGGAGCAGGATATCGCCGAGGTCAAGCCCGAAGGGGAGATTGCCCAGCAGCCCCTTGAGGAAGCTGGGGCCGTCCCTGAGGCCGCCTGAAAAGTTTTTCAGCAGGCCGGACAGCGCCCCGCCGCTTCGCGGCGAGGTGAAGGCGCTGGGAAACGATTTAAACCCGCTGCTCTGCCAGGCGCCGCCCGGTTTCGGCGGTGCGTGCGCCGCACTTGGCGGGGGAGGCGGCGGAGGCTCTTCCGGCGGAGGCGGTGGAGGCGGCGGCCGGTGGTGGATGCCGCCGCGCGGGGGAGGGGGCGGCGCCTCCTCCACGCGGATGACGCGGCCTGTGTTTCCGATATAGCGGTTGTACATCACAGGCCTCCTTCTGTCAGTTCCGCGAGGGCCGCGCGCGCGAGTTTCGCGATCTTCGCGACGCTGACGGCCTTGTCAATCTTATCGCGCCTGTCTTCCCTTAAGTACGGTTTGATGGAGTTAAACAGCGCCGCCTTGTCGTTCCCTCCCGCGCTCATTTCGGTGACGACGCGGTTGAGCAGCCGGAACATATTCGGGTCGATATTGCCGATCATCGCCGTCAGCGACGACAGATCCGGGCCGCCGGAGGGCGTGGAGCTGCCGGAAGGTGACTGCGTGCTCTGCCTCGAATCCGTGCCGGCGCCGGTTGACGCGGCGAGTGTGCGGGCGATTCCGATGATGCGTTCCATATCCTCCGGCGACGAAAGAATCTGGTTGAGTCTTTCTTCTAGCTCGCTCATAGAGCACCTCCCAGCGTTTGAGCTAAGTACGTCATTTCTGCATCATTTTCATGATCTGTTCGGCCAGCTTTGCGCCTTCCTGTGTCTGGAGAATTTTTGAGACGGTGCTTTTGATCACATCCATATCGCCGCGGCTGACGGCCTGCATGATGTGCTGTTCCTGGCCGCTGAGCATATTCTGTATCGTTTTGCCTTCCGGCGAGCGCATCAGCTTCTCAAGCTCGCTTTTTTTACCGGACAATTTGGAAGCGGCGGGGGAATTGAGCAGTTCCTGCGCCATCTTTTCAAAGTTTTTGTCCATGAGACCATCCTTTCAAAGAGCGTGACCCCATCGGCTTTTCGCCGGCGGGTTCGGTCCTAAATCAGTATATTCCCGACTTTGAATGTGGTGAATGGACAGCGAAGGAGCCGATGAATGAAAATCCTCGTTTTTTCCGATTCTCACGGTGCCGTCCAGCCCATGCTCGACGCGATACAGGAAAACGCGCCGGACCTCGTTTTGCACTTGGGAGATTATACGTCCGACTGCGCCGAAGTGCTTTGCGCCTTTCCCCGCCTCGCCCTCAAAAGCGTCAGGGGAAACGGCGACATGTTCGCCAAGGAGCCGGAAAACGCCGTGTTTGAAATCGAAGGCGTGCGCTTCTTCATCACACACGGGCACCGCTACCGCGTGAAGATGGGGCTTGACGCCGTGCTCAACGCCGCGCACTTCAGCGGCGCGCGCGTGCTCGCCTTCGGGCACACGCACCGGCCGCTTTTGCTGGATACGGACGGGCTGCTCGTCGTCAACCCCGGCAGCGCCGCGCATAAAAAATACGCCGTGCTCGATTTAGAGCACGGCGGCGTGACGGGCCGGTTATGTAGTCTGGATTAAAGAACGAACGTCTCCTCTTCCTTGTCGGGAAGCAGGATGGGCGGGGGAGGCGCGCAGCGTTCCGGCTCGCGCTTGAGCGGGTCGTAGGCGAATTTTCTGCACCATCCGCCCTCGAGCATGATGCCGCGCTTGACGCACGCGATTTCGCCGTTTCCGATGGCGCTCCCGTGGCGGCAGTAGGCGCAGGACGGCGCGATACGGCGGTTAAACAGCATGTTTTACCTCCCCAAAACGACTGGTCTTTGTGGTATAAATAGATTATACTGCCGGAGGCGACGACTTTCAACCTTTGCCGCGCCGAAAAGGGGCGAAGGGGGAAAGCGTGCTATAAAAAGAAGAGATTATAAAAAGAAGAGATATTGGAGGACTGTCATGTTCGATTTTGAACCCATCTACGCGCCGCTGCCCGACCGCGAGGCCTACTTAAAGCGCATCGGCTACGAGGGCGCGGTCAGCCCGGACCTTGAGACGCTCAACGCCCTCATCCGCGCGCACCTGACGCATGTCCCCTTTGAAAACCTCGACGTGTACGACGCCGGGGCGGATATCCCGCTTGACACGGCGTCGCTCTTCGATAAAATCGTCACGCGCCGCCGCGGCGGATACTGCTTTGAGCTCAACGCCCTGTTTTACGCGCTGCTCAAAGATATCGGCTTTGACTGCTATCCCATCGCCGTCCGCGTCGTCAGGGCGTCCATGCGGCGGGTGTCGCCCCTGTCCCACCGCGCCACCATCGTCACCATCGATGGCGTGCGGTACTTCGCTGACGTCGGCTTCGGCGGCCCCGCCCCGCACAGCGCGCTGGAGCTTGACAATCCCGCCGAGCAGCTGTCGGACGGGCAGCGCTTCTTCTTCGACAAGTCCGGCGGCGACACGGTGCTCTGCCGCGCGACGGACAGCGGAAACGAGCGCCTTTTGCAGTTTTCGGAAGCGCCCGTCGACCCGATTGATTTCCTCGCCCTCAACGAGTATCAGGCCAAGAGCAAGATGTCCGGCTTTAGGATGGTGCGCATGGTGAACATCACGACGGAAGACGGCGCCATTACCATCATGAACAACGTCATGCGCGTACATAAAAACGGCACGACGACAGAAACGACCCTTTCAACGCAGGAGGAGCTTCGCCGAGCGCTGCGCGACCATTTCGGGATTGAAGTCGACTTTGAGCTGAAGGTCTAAAGTAGGGAAGGAGGCCTGCCCCGTGCTGTTTGTCTGTTACCCGCGGTGCACCACCTGCCGCAAGGCGCGGCAGTGGCTCATTGAGCGCGGTTTCGCATTTACTGAGCGCGACATAAAAAAGGACAACCCCACGGCCGAGGAGCTGCGCGCCTGGCACTTTAAAAGCGGCCTGCCCCTCAAGCGCTTTTGGAACACGAGCGGCATCCCGTACCGGGAGCATGGCATCAAAGAGAAGCTCAAGGACATGACGGACGACGAGCAGTTTGACCTGCTTGCCACGGACGGGATGCTCGTCAAGCGCCCCATCCTCGTCTCGGACGATTTCGTTTTAGTGGGATTTAAAGAAGAGGAATGGGAAGCGGCGCTGAAGAAATGAAAAGGGACTAAAAAACAGCTCGGAGGATTTGCCTCCGAGCTGTTTTCTTAGCTTATTTGAAAATCTCATTCAACACAAGCTGCTGCATGATGGAAATTAAGCGAGGCGGTATATATCGATGAGCCGCACGGCGGAGCGGGCAATCTGCGCCGTGATGCCCCAGATCAGGTGCTCATCGTCGTAATGGTAAAACAGGACTTCCTGCGAGCCGACGTGCCATTTATAGTGCCTGCCGCCGGGGATGCGCGCGAAGGGGAAATCGCCCTTCGGCGTGGTGATGACGGGGCAGTAAAACTTCTCCGGCTCGTGCGTCCTGAAATAGTCGAGGGGGACGGAAAACGTCTCAGACACCTCGTCGGGGTTAAAGCGCCCGTCGTAGCCGTTAAGGCGCCCGATATACGGGTGGATGACAAAGTTGAAGGGGGAGACGAAAAGGTCCCCGGGGCCGTATATCTCAATACTTTCGTCGGGGACTAAAAGCTCCTCCTTCGTCTCGCGCACGGCGCACGCTTCGGGGCTCTCCGACGCCTCGATGCGCCCGCCCGGGAAACAGATTTCGCCGGGCTGCTGCCGCAGCGATTCGGCGCGTTTTTCAAAGAGAAGGGCGGGCGCGCCGCCGGAGTCCACGATGGGCACAAAAACGGCAAATCTCTTGTATCTCTCTGCGCCGATGACGTTCGGCCGGCGCGTGCGAAAATCATCTCTCGTCAATGTCATACTCCTGCTCTAATTTTTCCTGTTTTCTCTCCAGATAGCGCGCGATGTATACGGCGTCTTCCTCTTCCAGGTCGCGCACGCCGGCGAGGGACTCGATGTGGTGCCGCAGCTCGTGGCGCAGCGTCTTGCGGAGGCGGCGCTTGATGCGCGCGCGGTTTTCGTGGCCGTACACCTGCATGAAGGAGCCGTAGTACAGGGTGATGTAGCGCCCCAGCGGGCCGCCGGCGTTGTACTCGCCGAGGACGAAAAAATCGTCGTCCACGCTTTTTACGTGCAGCTTCGCCTCGTCGAGCAGGACGATGCCGCCGTTGAGGTCACTGAGCAGCTCTTCCGGTATCTCCTCGACGAGCTCGTCGAGCATCGCCTGCATCTCGTCTATCGTGATCATAACGCGGCTCCTTTGTGTTTTTCATACCCTTCTCATTATAGAGTAAAGTTTCGCCGTGTCAACGGCGCGGCGTTGTGCGCCGGCGCGCTTTGTGGTAGGATAGACACGGCCAAAACGCTTGCCATAAGGAGCGGAAGATGGAAAGAGATAAACAGAGAGCGCCGCGAAACAGGACGCTTCGGCTGACCCGGGAGGAAGAGGCGTGCTGCCTTGAGCAGTGCATAAAGCCCTGTGAAATTGACGGCTTGCCGGAAAACCGTATTATCCTCGGGGACGCGTTTGAAGCGCTCGGGCGCCTTCCGGAGCGCTGCGTCGACCTGCTCATCGTCGACCCGCCGTACAACCTCAGCAAGACGTACGGCACGCGCGTGTTCCGCAAGATGGGCGCGTCCGACTACGCCGATTTTACGCGCGCGTGGCTGGATGCCGTGCGCCGGACGCTCAAGGAGACGGCGTCCGTCTACGTCTGCTGCGACTGGGTCTCAAGCCTGATCATCGGGAGCCTGCTGGGGGAGTACTTTACGGTGCGCAGCCGCATTACGTGGCAGCGGGAGAAGGGGCGCGGCGCGCTGAAAAACTGGAAGAACGCGCTGGAGGACATCTGGTTTGCCACGGTGTCCGATACATACACGTTTAATGTGCGCGCCGTGATGCAGCGCCGGCGCGTCATTGCGCCGTACCGCGAAAACGGCCGGCCGAAGGACTGGATGGAGACGGACGGCGGGCGCTTCCGCGACACATACCCCTCAAACTTCTGGGACGACATATCCATCCCGTACTGGTCCATGCCGGAAAACACGGACCACCCGGCGCAAAAGCCTGAAAAGCTCATGGCCAAGCTCATCCTCGCCAGCTCCAATCCGGGCGACCTCGTCCTCGACCCGTTCGGCGGGGTGGGCACGTCCGCCGTCGTGGCGAAAAAGCTTGGCCGCCGCTTTATCTGCATTGAGCGCGAAGCGTCCTACTGCGCGCTCGCGCAAAAGCGCCTCGAGCTGGCGGAAGCGAATCCCGCTATTCAGGGCTATTACGACGGCGTGTTCTGGGAGCGCAACACACTGCTCGAGCAAAAACGGCGCGCAAGGGAACTGGAAAAGGGAAGCATCAAATAAAGTATCAAATAATGAGTAAAAACTGCTTGACATATTTCGCTTAAGATGCTATATTCTATACCTGCGAGAGCAAAAAGCTCATGCGAAGAAAAAAGAGTATAGCGGGATTGTGTAAGGGTAGCACGACAGACTCTGACTCTGTTTGTGAGGGTTCGAATCCTTCTCCCGCTGCCAAAAAATAACCCTGTAATCCAATGATTACAGGGTTGTTTTTTATTCCGGTAACAAGGCTGCCATATCAATTCATCGGCTAAATTCTGATGGGAAGAACGGAAATAATTGATTGCATTTATAAAAATAGGGAGGAGAATCATTCCCGTGCTTCAGGAAGGCTCTCCTTTATGGTGTGGAACTGGCTATAACTATATGGTACTGTTGGACACAGCTTAACCCATGTCTCGCCATTGTCACAGGATACTTCGTAATGGGTGATTGTGTGACCTCCGTCGCTTTGGGGAGGATCCCAGATCAGCGTTACCTGTCCGTCACCGGAAACCGCAGTCAGATTCCGGGGGGCAGAGGATGAGCCGGCGGTAGGCTCGTCGTTTTCCACGATAGCATAGAGAAATCATCATTTTATAGTTTTTGACCGTGCAATTTCCGGTAATCGGAGGGGGAGATGCCGGTTTTTTCTCTGAAGATTCTCGCGTAATAGCCGTTATAATCCATGTTACAGGCGGCAAAGGCCTGGGAAACAGACAGGTTGGTATCCAGAAGTTTTTCCTTTAATTTGCTTATTTTATAATTCAAGTAATACTCCCGCGGAGTTACGCCGGTATGCTTCTTAAACAGTTTTGTGAAGTGGGATTTACTGAGACATGCTGCTTTTGCCGTTTTATCGGCATTATAAGGTTCCTTCCAGTGGGCTTCAATGTAACGCCGGCCAAGTTCCACTTCCTCTTTCCCGCGATAT
>JAAYMC010000037.1 GCA_012521555.1 Clostridiales bacterium | reverse complement strand
GGGCGATGGCGGATGAAATCTGTTCAAGCGCCGGAACCGTCGTCGGCAGGTCGAGCCGCAGCTGGGTCTTACGCGCGATTCCGTCGGCCGAGACGGCCGCGTCGCCGACGCAGACGGAAGCGGCGCCTCCCATCGCTTTGCGCTCATAATAACTGGCGGCCTCGTCGACAGGCTGCTCCTTGTACCCCGTCGGAGAGTAAAAAATCCTGTTTTTGTACAGTATCTTCCCGAGGACAATGGGTTCAAAAAGGCGCGGGTAACGGCAACGCATGATGATACCGGGACTTAAAGCGTCCCTCCTCCTTTCTTTTTCTGTAAATCCGCTATGTCACTCTAAAGAGTGGAACCGCCCTTTCCGCGCCGGCGGTTCCGGTTCCTAGGGCGCGCCGCCCCGCAAGGCGGCGCGCTCTTTTTTGCTCGCGGGGGATTTCCGCCCGATTGAAACAAGTTTACACAACGCCGATATCGAGCGCGGCAAAGAACCCTGAATGAACGGCGCCGTCGACTTTCCCGGGCTTCAGGCAGTCTCCGATATGCTGGACAACCGGCGCCTTGTCATAAAGGTCGAAATACGGCTGCTCGTTCGGCTTCATGCCGACGGCGTAGAGGATTGTCCTGCCTTTTGCCACGTATTCTCCGCCGCCTTTAAGGTACTTCACGCCGTCGCCGAGCACTTCGACGCACCGTGCGCCGGTGATGACCTCAAGGCCGAGCTTCTCGAGCTTTCGCACCAGTCCGGCCCGGTAGACCATCTTCGTCTCCGGAGCGTATGTATCCTGCATTTCAAGGACCGTGACGTTTTTGCCGATGTTTTTAAGGTGCATGCCGGCCTCTATGCCGACAAGCCCGCCGCCGATGATGACGATATCGTCGCCGAAATCCTCCGGCCCGAAGTAAATCTCGGTCACATGCCGCGCCCTCTCGATTCCCGGGATATCCGGCACGATGGGTACGGCGCCCGTGGCGACGATGATGTGGTCGGGTTTGAGCCTTTCCACCAGCTCGGGCGTGGCCTCCGTATTGAGCATCACCCGTACCGCCGATTTCCCGACCTGGTGCACCAGGTAATCCTTGAACCGGCGCAGGTCGTGTTTGAGGCTGTCCCGGTCCGTGAAGCTGAGCATGCCGCCCAGCTTGTCCATTTTCTCGCACAGGATGACCTCGTGGCCGCGCTCGGACGCCGTAATGGCCGCCTGCATGCCCGCCGGGCCCCCGCCGACGATGAGAACCCTTTTGCGGAACTTTGCTTTGCCCACGTCGTCCCCGAAGCCGAGGCGCGACTCGCGGCTGATAAGCGGGTTGACGCTGCAGATAAAGTGCCGCTTTAAGTTATCCGACTCCGTGCAGGTCAGGCAGCGGATGCACGGGCGGATGTCATCCGTCTTTGCGCACATGGATTTAAGCGGCAGGTAAGGGTCGGCAATCAGCGCGCGGGACATCGAGACGCCGTCGGCTTTTCCCGAAGCGATGATTTCCTCCGCCTGATCCGGGGCGAGGATGGAGCCGAGGGCAAACACCGGAATATGGACCTTGCCGGATTTCCTGATGGTCTCGGCCAGATCGACGTTCTGCCCCCACGGCTCGAACGTATTGGCGAAGAAATTCGGCAGCCCCTCCACGCTGACCTCCACGAGGTCGACGTACTCCTGCGCGCGGGAGACAAACTCCGCCATATCGACAGCGTCGAAGCCTCCCGGGGTGCGCTCCGAGCCGCTGATGCGCAGCATGACGGCCTTATTCGGGCCGACCCGTTCACGCACTCTTTTGAGCGTCATGAGCGGGAAGCGCATCCTGTTTTCAAGAGAGCCGCCGAATTCGTCCGTGCGTTTGTTTGTCATCGGCGACAGGAACTGGGCAAACAGCCAGCCGTGCCCGAAATGGAGCAGGACGGTGTCAAAACCGGCGAGGAACCAGTACTCCGCGGCCGCGGCGCAGGAGTCGGCCACCATCTCCATATCGTCTATGGTCATGGCGCGGACGCGGGCGCCGTAGGCGTTGACCGTTTCGCACGGCCCGTAAAGCCCGCCTTTGTTGTACTGGGGCTTGGCTTTCTGGCCGGCGTGGGTCAGCTCCACGCTGGCAATCGCGTTGTGCTCGTGGATAGCCGCGGCGACTTCCGACCACTCGGGCAGGAATTCAAAATCCATGACCGGGCCGGGGGTGTGGCAGCCTCCGTCGCACACGGGGCACTCGCCGAGGTTGACGATGGCCGCGCCGCCGCGCGCCTTGTGCTCGATGTAGCCGATATAGTAGTCGTCCGGCTTGCCGCTTGCCGTTCTGAAAAGCATATTCGGGGCCGACATGATCCGGTTTTTCAGCGTCAGCTCCCGCACCTTCAGCGGTCTGAACAAGTTGGGGTAAGGCTGAGTGTACACGAGACATCCCTCCCATGTAAAAAAAGCCGCGCAAGGGCGCACGGCTTAATACACCAATACCTGCTATAGTTTTAATCTGGCGCATTGCCCGCCGTTTCCTTATTATACCAGAGATAATGGGGTTGCTCAATAATATTTGCAGTTTCAAAACGCCGCAAAGACTCTCCCGGGGAGGCCGCATGCCCAGTGTCGCGCATTGTGTTATTAAATTATGTTATTGAATTTATATTGAATTACAATTCTTGGTGCAGTAAGATATTGTTAACTATGATTAAATGGAGGAGGAGTCGCTGTCAACGGGAAAATCAGACTTAACTTCTGAAACCTTATGCGTGCTTTGCTGATTCCGCAGGCGAAAAATTTCCATGTGTATAAAAGGCAACAAAGTAAAGATCCTTTTATAACTCCTTCCGGAAAGAGCAGAGCCAGAAAGTCGTCGCTTAAAGCCGCAGCGGGATCTCTTATAGCAGGAGAGGAACCGCCGGCTCAGCCGGTGGTCTGCTCACTGTTTGACTTTGCATTGGACGGATCCGAATAATGGAGGCTATCGTGTATGGACATTAAATCGCAAATCAAAGAGCTGGCGTTATCCCTTGGAATGGACATGTGCGGCGTGGCCGGCATCGACCGGTTCGAAACCTCGCCGAAGGGGCGCAACCCGCAGGATGTTCTGCCGGGATGCAAATCCGTGATCGTCGTCGGCGTCCGGCTGCTGGACGGCGTCATACAGGCCAATTTCCGCGCTTTCGAGGACGGGCGACAGGACCTGAAGGGCGTCTACGGGACTTACGGCTATTCGCTCATCCCGAATTTCGAGCTGACGTATGTGTGCTACCACATCGCGCGCTACATAGAGAGGAATACCGGCAAGGTCGCGATGCCGTGCTCCACCGGCCCCATGACGAACGGGATACAGGTCAGCATCCGTCACTCCGCCGTTGCGGCGGGCCTTGGCCAGTTCGGGTACTCGAGCATCGTCCTCACGCCGGATTACGGCCCGCGCGTCCGCTTCGGCGTGATCCTGACGACGCTTGAGCTCGAGCCCGACCCGATGTACGACGGGCCGCAGCTGTGCGATCCTGAAAAATGCGGGATTTGCCACAAGGTCTGTCCGACGGGCGCCATTCGCAAGCCGGGCACCCACGAGCTCGAGCGCGTCGTGATGGGCGGGAAAGAATACCGATACACGCTCGTCAACTTCCCCAAGTGCCGCAAGGCGCTCCAGGCGATGACAAAGGATCTCGGAGGGAGCGGGGACTATCTTACTGAGCCTGAGCCGACCATGGAGGACCTTTTCGCCGCGGAAAAACGCATGCCGATTGAGACCACGGGGCTCCAGCACATCAGCTCATGGCACTGCGGCAAGTGCCAGACGTATTGTCCCGTTGGCGACTGGGGCGAACGGTACAAGAAAACAGGTCTGAGCGGGGGCGCGCAGCGCGCGTTCGTCGAGGACAAGAAGTAGGGAGTGTACATAGAGATGACACGAGACAAGATTCAGGCACTCATAAACGAGTTTTGCGACAATTCGCCGCTTAACTACCTCGGCGCCAAAGGCGCCAGCGAGGAAGACGTTTTAGCCAACAATTACGCCAAGCACAACCTGTACCACCGGGGCATCACCGCGGATATGCTCGGCGCCGATGAGGACAGCGGGCTTATGGGCATGAGGTTTTTCCAGCGCCCGATTTTTGCGATCGCGCGGGCGGACGACCCGGGCTTTAAGGAAATCCAGCGCCCCGAGGTGGTGGGCCCGCATCACCTCCTGCCGGAGGATTGGCTCTCCGGCGCGAAATCGGTCATATCGTTCTTTTTGCCCTATGAACGCGCGACGGTCGAGGCGAATAAAAAAGACCCCGTCGAGCCGGCGATTGAGTGGATCTACACGCGGGTCGACGGCCAGAGGTTTTTGCTCGCGCTCGGCGCGAAAATCAGGGACGCGCTGATTGAGGCTGGATACAGGGCCGTCGCTCCGTATTGCGACGACAGATATATCATGCAGGTCAACAGGAATGCCGCGCCCGGCACGGAGCATGTCCCGCCGTTCTCGACGAACTGGTCGGAGCGCCACGTCGCCGTCGTGACCGGCCTCGGCACGTTCGGGATGTCGACGAATTTCATCTCAAAGGCCGGCTGCGCGGGAAGGCTTGTCAGCGTCGTCACGGACTGGGAGACAGAGCCCGACGAGCGCGACTATGACCACTGGCTCGGATACTGCAACAGCTGCGGCGCGTGCGTGCGCAGGTGCCCCGCGCAGGCGCACTACACCGACAGGCATGGCAAAGACCATGAAAAGTGCGGCGCGTTTATCCGCAAAGTGTGCGAAAAATTCGCCCCGCGCTATGGCTGCGGCAAATGCCAGTCCGGTGTCCCGTGCGAATACAAGCCCATGCGGGCAAAAGGCTGATAAGCACAGCGGGGGAGCCGCATATTACTTAAATGTATCCGTAAAGACTTAGAAATCCCGGAATCGCAGGGTTCCGGGATTTTTCTGCAAGCGCAACTTTGTATTTTAAAAGTGTATATCGGAAATCATGTAAAAACCGCCGGCATGACCGGCGGTTTTCGTTTTTCGGTTTTAATGCGTCTTGGGCCCGCCGCAATTGTCGCAATCCCAGCAATCGTCGGGGTGACAGGTTGTTAAATC
>JAAYMC010000036.1 GCA_012521555.1 Clostridiales bacterium | reverse complement strand
GGTGTGCGCCGCCTCGGCCTGGGCGGCATCGTTACCGCGATGGTGCAGGACGCGACGCGCCGGCGGGAGGATTTCGTGCGCTCGTTCGACGCCGTTTTGGCGGACGTGCCGTGTTCGGGCCTCGGCGTCATCCGAAAGAAGCCGGATATCCGCTACAAGCCGGAGGAGGAGCTGCGCCTTCTGCCCGACCTGCAGCTTCGCATCCTGGTCAACCTCGCCGAGACGGTGCGCCCGGGCGGCGTGCTGCTGTATTCGACCTGCACGCTCCTTCGCCGCGAAAACGAGGCGGTCGTCGAGGCGTTCCTCGGCATAAGGGACGACTTTGCGCCGGAGCCCTTTGCGCTGCCCGGGCCGTTTGGCGCCGCCCCCGAAGGCATGGCCACGCTGCTGGGATATAAGTACGATACGGACGGCTTCTTTATCTGCCGGATGAGGAGGCGCTCTTCATGACGGACCTGAAATCCCTGCTCCCAGAAGAGCTCGAGCCTGTTATGGAAGAGCTCGGCCAGCCGCGCTACCGCGCGGGACAGGTCTTCAAGTGGTTGCACAGCGGCGCGAGGTCCTTTGACGAGATGTCCGACCTGCCAAAGGCGCTGCGCGAGGAGCTCAAGCGCCGCTTTACGCTCTATGTGCCGCAGGTTCTCTCCAGGCAGGTCTCGAAGAAGGACGGCACGATTAAATACCTCTGGGGCCTTCACGACGGCAACAGCGTCGAGAGCGTCGTCATGCGGTACGAGCACGGCAACACCGTGTGCATCTCGTCGCAGGTCGGGTGCCGCATGGGGTGCCGTTTCTGCGCCTCCACAATCGGGGGGCTCGTGCGCAATCTCGCCCCGTCTGAAATGATAGACCAGGTGCTGTTTTCGCAGATCGACTCGGGGCTCAAGATCAGCAACATCGTGCTCATGGGCATCGGCGAGCCGCTCGACAATTACGACAATGTGATGAAGTTCCTAAAGCTCGTCTCCCATCCGAAGGGGCTGGGCATCGGAATGCGCCATATCTCCCTGTCAACCTGCGGGCTGATTGAAAAAGTTGACAAATTGGCGCAGGATAAACTACAATTAACTTTGTCTGTATCACTGCACGCTCCGGATGACGAAACGCGAAGCGCCATCATGCCTGTCAACAAAGCGGTCGGCGTGGATAAGCTTCTGGAAGCCTGCAGCGATTATTTTAAGAAGACGGGCCGCCGCATATCGTTTGAATACGCCATGATCCGCGGCGTAAACGACACGCGCGCCCACGCCGAGCTTTTGGCGGATAAACTCGCAGGGACACACAGTCACGTAAACCTCATTCTCCTCAACAACGTGGAAGAAAGCCCATTCAAGCCGAGCACCCCGCAGGCCCTTGAAGCCTTCGTCGCCATCCTCAGGCGGCGCGGCATAAACGTCACGGTGCGCCGGCGGCTCGGCGGAGATATCGACGCCTCCTGCGGCCAGCTGCGCAGAAAAGCGGCGCGGTAAAGCCGCCGGCGGCAGGTGGCGCGGCCTTGCTCAGTACGGGAGATAAGAGAAGATGGACTTATGTGCAATCAGTGACAGGGGACAAGTCCGGGCAGTCAACCAGGACGTCTGTCTGACATGGCAGGATGAAAGCGGCGCGGTTACCGTCATCGTTGTGTGCGACGGGATGGGCGGCGCGCGCGCCGGCAACGTCGCAAGCTCCATGGCGGCGGAGCGTTTCATGGAGTACGTATGCACCCGCGTCACGCCCGGCATGAACGCGGCCGACGTGATGCGCTGCATGCGCGAGGCCGTCTACGCGGCCAACGCCGACATCTTCCGCCGGTCCGCGACGGACATCGACTGCGCCGGCATGGGGACGACGCTCGTCGGCGCCGTCATCACGGCAAACGCGACGGTCATCGTCAACGTGGGCGACAGCCGCGCCTATCACATAACAAGCACGCGCATGATTCAGATTACAAAAGACCACTCCGTTGTCGAGGATATGATAGAGCGGGGCGACATCACTCGGGACGAAGCCTACCTGCACCCAAGCCGCAACCTCATCACGCGCGCGCTCGGGACGAGCGCCGCCGTGGAACCTGATTTCTTCTTCGTTTCGCTCGTCAAGGGAGACACGCTTCTCCTCTGTACGGACGGCCTGACAAGCGTCGTCGACGAGGAGAGGATTTTCAGCGAAATAAAGAACGGAGGCGACCTCACCGAAATCGCGCAGAAGCTCATCTTACTTTCTATCGCAGCCGGAGCGCCGGACAACGTCACGGTGGCTCTCTGCAGAAAGTAACCTCTGATTGGAGGACGGTCTTACATGGATATGACGGATAAATATATCGGCCGCATGCTCGACAACCGCTACGAAATCCTCGAGAAAATCGGCTCCGGCGGCATGGCCGTCGTCTACAAGGCGCGCTGCCACCGTCTCAACCGGCTCGTAGCCATAAAAATCCTCAAGGACGAACTGGCAGGAGACGCCGAGTTCCGCCGCCGGTTCCACTCGGAGTCGCAGGCGGTCGCGATGCTTTCGCACCCGAACATCGTCGCGGTGTACGACGTCGCGCGTTCGGGCGACGTGGAGTACATCGTCATGGAGCTCATCGAGGGCATCACCCTCAAGCAGTACATCAACCGCAAAGGCGTCCTCAACTGGAAGGAAGCGCTCCATTTCTCCACCCAGGTGTGCAAGGCGCTCAGCCACGCGCACTCGCGCGGCATCATCCACAGGGACATCAAGCCCCACAACATCATGATCTGCAAGGACGGCAGCGTGAAAGTCGCCGACTTCGGCATCGCGCGGTTGCAGTCGACCCAGAACACCCTCACGCAGGAAGCGCTCGGGTCCGTCCACTACATCTCGCCCGAACAGGCCAAGGGCGGGCAGGTGGACGCCCGCAGCGACCTGTATTCCCTCGGCGTTGTGATGTACGAGATGCTCACGGGCCACCTGCCCTTTGAGGGGGATTCGGCCGTGAGCGTGGCCATCCAGCACATCAGCGCCATCCCGCTCATGCCGCGGGACATCAACCCCGACATCCCGCGCGGGCTCGAGGCCATCACCATGCGCGCCATGGAGCCGGACCTCAACCTCCGCTACGCGTCCGCCGACGAGATGCTCCACGACCTCGAGGAGTTCCGCAAAAACCCGGCCATCGAGTTTAACTACCCGGGCGTCCTTAACGCTCGGGGCGGCGCGGAGCCGACGCGGGCCGTCCCGACCTCCGCCATCGCGCGGGCCGAGCACAACCTGCCGAAGCCCGTCCGGACGCCGCGGCGCGAGCTGTCGAAGGAGGAATACGTCAAGTCCAACCGGCGCGCGTCAAGGACGGCGGGGCTTATCGGCATATTCGCCATCATCGTCTTTTTGATCTTCATTTTCGTCTTCATGTGGAATTATTACCTCAAGGACATGATCTTCCCGCAGGAAGAGACGGTCACCATCCCGAGGTTTATCGGGCAGACGTACGACAGCATATCCAAAAACCCCGACTACGCCAAATACTACACCTTTAGCGTCACCGAGGAATTCGACGAGGCCGAACCCGGCACCGTCATCGCGCAAAGCCCGCAACCGGACAGGACGCGCGTCGTGCCGGCGACAGGGCTCATTGAGATAGAGCTGACCGTATCGAAAGGCGCGGAACCGAACATCACCATGCCGAACCTCATCAACATCGACTACCGTGAGGCGCAGGTTCAGCTGGCGAACATGAACTTAAACCTCGACATCAAGCTCGAAGGGAAGTACAACAAGGACGTCACGAAAGACTTCGTCATCGCCACGATTCCCGGGCCGGGCGAGCCGCTTGGCAAGGGCGGCATCGTCTACATCACCTACAGCCTCGGGCCGGAGATTAAGATGACGGAAGTGCCCGACTGCACCGGCGAGATCCTGACCGCCGCCATTATCCGCCTGGAGGGGTATAAGCTCGGGTATGAAATCGTCCGCGAGCACAGCCCCAACGTCGCGAAGGACGTCGTCATCTCGCAGGACCTCGTCCCGGGCACGAAGGTGGAGGAGGGGACCGTCGTCGTCCTGATTGTGTCGGACGGCCCGGTCGAACCCGTCACGCCCACCCCGGATGAGGAGCCTTATATCCCGGCGGGGCCGACCATACCGGAGACGGCGTCGCCCGAACCGACTGAAACCCCCGAACCCAGCCTGCCGTTTGGAGCGGTGTTGCCACAGTATGCAAGATAACGGGACCATTATCAAAGCAGTCAGCGGCCAGTATATCGTCCAAACCGGCACAAATACCGTCGTCTGCAAAGCGCGCGGCCGTTTCCGCTTCGAGCAGGTCGTGCCCCTCGTGGGCGACCGCGTCGTGATTTCAACCGCGGAGGACGGCACAGGCGTCATTCAGGAGATTTTGCCGCGCAAAAACGCCTTCGTCCGGCCGCCGGTGGCCAACCTCGACCAGCTTGTGATTATCGCGTCGAACGTCATCCCCGTCACAAGCCCGTACCTCATCGACCGCATGACGGCCATCGCCGCGCTCAACGACGCCGACTGCGTCATCGTCCTCAACAAGTGCGACCTCGACCGCGCCGACGCGCTCTATGAGATTTACACGACGGCCGGTTTCCGCACCATCCGCACGAGCGCGGTCACGGGCGAGGGGATTGAGGAGCTGCGCGCGGCGCTCGCCCCGCCCTCTGAAAGCGGGGAGATGCGCATCAGCGTGTTTACGGGCAACTCCGGCGTCGGGAAATCGAGCATCCTCAACTGCCTGTCCCCGGAGTTTCACATCGCGACGGGGGAAGTGAGCCGAAAGCTCGGGCGCGGCCGGCATACGACGCGCCACGTCGAGCTTTTCCGGCTCTCCGACGGCGTCTTTATCGCCGACACGCCCGGCTTTTCCTCGTTCGACACGGGCGAAATGAACCTGTTCGACAAAACGCAGCTGCAGCACCTGTTCCGGGAGTTTAAGCCCTATCTCGGCCGCTGCCGCTTCACCAACTGCGCGCACTTAAAGGAAATCGGCTGCGCCGTCCTCGAGGCCGTCAGGAACGGCGAAATCCACCCGGTGCGCCATGAGAGCTACGCGCGCCTTTACGAGCAGACGGCGCAGATTAAGCCGTGGGAAAAATAGACAAGACACAGAAGACCGCCTTTTCGCGTAAGATGTACCGGACATTTTACGGAAAGGCGGTTTTTTTATGCGACGAATCTGCCACAAAAGCGGCCTGTACATAACGCTCGCCGGCGTCGTCATCCTCCTGCTCGGCATCCTGCCGTGCAAGCTGTGGTGGCTTGTCATCGGCCTTACGCTCGTCATCACGGGCCTGCTGATCGGCCGCTGCTGACGTCGCCCGAGACGTCAATAAAAGAAAGGAGAATGGCCATGCGCATTTACATAATCCGGGCGCCTCGTTTCCTGAGCGGTTTCCTGCGGGCGCTTTTTTCGCGCCGCGCCACAAAAAACAGGGAAATTCGATAAACAAGCTGTCATAAACAAATCGCCCTCTCAATATACTTTATCAGACTTCATAGAAGGAGAGGACGATTGATGGACATCTATCTCAACAAGGAGAAGTTGGATTTTGTCAAAAACGTGCTCAGCACGAGTCTTACCCATGAGGAAACAATGGAGATGATCGTCCCCGACGCACTTCCGGACATCCTGCGTATCGTGGACGTGGACGCCACCGCCTTTTTGAGAAGCAAATCGTCGGACAACGGGCGCGTGACCATAACCGGCAACGTCGACGCCGTCGTTCTCTACTGCCCGGACGGCGAAGACGGCATCCGCAAGATGACGCTCGACATCCCGTTTTCCTTCAGCGTGACGGACAGCGAAATCACCCCCGCCACCCGCGTGACGGCCGTCGTGCGCGTCGTTTCGGCGGACGCCTCCATGATCAACCCGCGGAAAATCATCGCCCGCGTCGAGCTGCTCGGCCATCTCGGCTGCTACAATGACGCGGAATTGGTTCTCTCCGGCAGCATAGAGGACGACAACGACGCCGGCATCGAGATTATGACGAACACGTCGGACATCGTCACGACGACGCTCGTCAGGGAGAAGACATTCGTTGTCGCCGACGACATCCAGGTCCCGCACTCAAATCCCCCCGTCGGCACGATTTTGAAATACAAAGTCGACCTCACACCCGAGGAGACGAAAGCCGTCGGCAGCAAGCTCATCGTGCGCGGGACGGCGGACGTCGTGCTGCACTACCTGCCGCCGGAGGACAATGAGATGGTGCGGCTCGACTACTCAACGGAGTTTTCGCAGATTCTCGAGCTCGACAACCCCGAGAGCGAGGGCTTCTACGACATCGACATCATGCTCACCAACGCGTACTTCGACGCCGACAACACCCCGAGCAACCCGGACGGGCGCACCGTCGTCATGGAGCTGCACGCCGTCGCCCAGTGCGTCGCGTCGGAGAAAAAGACCGTCACCTACATAGCCGACATGTACAGCACGAAGTACCCGCTGAACCCCGAAGTGGAGCAGTACGCCTTCGACACGCGCGCGCACTCGAAGGCAACGGCCGTCTTCCACAACGTCCTCAAGACGCAAAAGCCCGTCTCGCGCGTGCTGGCGATGAACGTCCACACCGGGCCGGTTGAGAAAAAGCTGGAAGGCAACGCGGTAAAATGCCCGCTGAACATCAACGCGGTCTATCTCACGGACGACGGCGAGATCATGTCCAGCTCCCAGAACGCCGAGGTGGAGGTCAATACCGAGATTCACGACAACGCCAAGTTCATGGCGCTGGCCAAATGCGGCAAAGACGTCTTCTCCGCCGCCGTAAACGAGGGGATTGACGTGCGCATCCCCGTCGAAATCAACGTGACGGAGATTATGGAAAACAACGTCAACATGCTCAGCGGCCTGTCTTACGACGAAAACGCGCCTCTCGACAACTCGAAATTCCCGTCCCTCGTCGTGGCGCGGCCGACGAATCAGGACACCCTGTGGCTCATGGCGAAGAAATACCGCTCGACGCCAAGCCTCATCCTCGCCGCAAACGAGCTGGAAGGGGAGGAGGACATCGTCCCGGGCAAGCTGCTGATTATCCCGAAAAAGTAAAGAAAAGTCCCGATGAAATCGGGACTTTTTATTTTTCCGGGTTAAAGTCGGAGAGGGGATTGAGCCGCGCGGCGCGGCGGAGACTCTCGCTCTCCACGTGGGTGTAAATCTGCGTCGTGTTGAGGTGCTCGTGGCCCAGCAGCTCCTGAAGCGTGCGGACGTCGACGCCGCCGCGGAGCATGAGCGTCGCCGCCGTGTGGCGCAGTTTGTGAGCCGAGTAGCGGTCCGCGTCGAGCCCCGCGTGCTTAAGGTGCTTCTTCACGAGGTTGTGGACCGTCGCGCGGGTGATGCGCGTGCGGCGCGCGGAGAGGAAGAGGGCGTTTTTGTCCACGGCCTGTATGTGCTGCCGCTCTTCCAAGTACGCCCTGACGGCGGCGATGCACGCGTCGTTGAGGAAGACTTCGCGCTCTTTGCCGCCTTTGCCGCGGATGCGCAGGGAATCGGCACGCAGATCCGACAGATTAAGGTCGACAAGTTCGGAAATGCGCAACCCGCAGTTGAGAAACAGCGTGAGGATGCACAGGTCGCGCGCTTTGTGCTTGCCGTCGACGGACGCAAGCAGCGACCGGCTTTCGTCCAGCGAGAGGTAGCGGGGGAGCGTCTTCTTGACCTTCGGGGAATCCAGGTCGGCGACGGGATTTTTTTCGAGCTTTTTCGCCTTGACGGTCAGGTACTTGTAAAACGAGCGGAGCGTCGCAATCTTCCTTGCGCGTGTGGAAGGGGAGAGGCCGACCTTGTCCGGCCCCGACGGGCGCTGGCGGGAGAGATAGCCCAGGAAATCGTACACGTCGGTGAGCGTAATGCTGCTCACGAAATCAAGGTTGACGTCCTGGATGGAGATGCTCTCGAAATCCGTACCCTTAGGGACAAGCCCGCGCTTGAGCTTTATGTACCGGAAGAAGGTGCGCAGGTCAAGATAGTATTCGTCGACGGTTTTCTGGGAGTGTCCTTTGATGGTCTCGTGATAGATTAAAAATTCCCGTAAAACTTCCGGCGCGTTTTCTCTCGTTTCCATGTCAAACCTCAACCGTTTCATATTTAAGCTATGTTCCGGCGTGCGCCCGCCGGGCCTGTCTTGCGATAATCCAATTAATCTTGCTTGTGATCTCCCGATGTTTCGGCTTTCCCAAGAAACCCCGAGGGAGAATAGAGCGGATGCCGCCTGGGTACAGTTTCATTATAAAAGAACCGCGGCTTGCCGTCTATTGGCAAACTTACCAAAATTTAAACAAAATAAAAATTTTGTTTAATTTATGGGAGGCGAAATGCGGTTTTTGCGCCTGTCGGGATTGAACCGGCGCGCCGGATTGCCGGCTGCGGCTACCGCGGGCTTTGATGTCTTTTTGCAATTTAGCAGTCGAAACGCGTGTGCTTTAACTGGCGGTAACTAATAAGTCATGATAAACTCGCCACACATTGTATCTCTCGAGCAGTCTGCAACCTGCGCCTCGCATCAAATTAAAATCTTACGATGTCAGTTTTCGGCCGTGTAATCCTCTTATCTTGAACTTTGTTAAACTGACTGACTATAAACAACGCTATTGACTGCAGTCCTATAAATTCACCATCAAGCCGCGCCGCCGTTTTCTAAGTCCGCATGATTTCGTACGGCCGTGATTCAGCGTCTCGTGCTGGATTGCTCCGATGTGCGCACTTGACTGCGGCGCGCCGCACATCAACGGCATCCACGCCTTCTGCGCCGATGGACGGCCGGAAGCCCGCCATGAGCGCGGCATATCCGTACGCCCTTATTTCGCCGCTGGCGCATCCCCGCTTCTCCCCTCACCTTTTATATTGTCATAATGCACAAATAGTATTGTACATAATGACAGTTTGTAAAAAGCAGGGAAATCTGCTCAGCTAAATGACACGCTGGCAAAATCAAACTTTAAAAGCACCCCCAAAGGGGTGCTTTCATTTGTTTTATTCTGCTTATGTACCTGCTTTTCTGGCTTGGACAGCCCTGCTCACTTGGGATACGTCACAACGATGGCGTTCGGCACGATGCGCCCGTAGCTCGTGCCCGCGGCGGGGCGCGAGATTTCACGGCCGCGGTAGACCATGACGGTGCTGCTCCCGCCGTCGAGGTTGGCCGCCTGCACCGCGCCGTACCGCTCCATGATGGCGGCGAGGTCCGTCATCGTGCACCCTAAGCTGTAGCCGGGCTTGCGCCCATCGACGGTGAGGAGAAAGACGGTACCGTCCTCCGCCTGCCCGATGGCGGTGCGCGGCTGGATGCCGAATCCCACGGAGCCTTCCGGCGCGTCCGCGTCCGTGACGACGTTGCGCCCGTTGACGATGAGCGCGGGGAAAAACTCCACCGCGTCGCGGTACTTCATTTCGTCGATGGATTTGCCGATGTAAAGGCGGTTGTCCTCCGAAAAGCCGATGACCTTGTAGTCGCCGCCCACGCAGGGATTGCGCATCTCGCCGTTTGATATGAGGAGCCCTACGACGACGCCGCCGTTGCCCATCGCCTGATAGTCGGCAAACCCGCTGGCGTTGACCGCCAGAACGGCCTTCGAGCGCTCGGCTATCTGCGCGACGGACTGACCCGACTTCCCGAGCGTCGCCGCCGTGCCGACTTTGACGAGAGACGGGTCCTTGACAATGGCAAGGCGCCCGACGTACCCCTCGCCCTCGACGCGCACAATCATCAGGCGGTTTGCCGTGTCGATGGTCAGCACCGTGTCGCCGTGGACGGTTTTTATCGGCGTGCCGTCCTCGTCGAGCCCGGAGCGGTCAATCAGCAGCGCCTCGTAACCGGCTAGATCAAAAAGCGGGTTTTTCTTGATGTAATCCTTGAAAGACGCCTCGTCTATCTCGTGGTAGAGCCTTAAAAACTCTTTCTGGTTTTTCGGGGTGAAGTCCTTGATAAACGACGCCGCGTCGTCCGACCAGTCGCTCTCAAGCCCCGACTGGGCAAGGAGAAACGCGTCGCGGTTTTTCATCACGTCGTCGATGACGCCCTTCGGGATAAACGCCGTGGCCAGCCACTTGTGGTTCATCGTCTGCATGGCCGTTTCGATGTAAATGGTGCGCCACTTTTTGATAAACGGGATGTTCGAGTACACGCCCGTAAGGTACAGCGCCGTAAGGACGCACACAAGGACGAAAAACCTTCTTATGCGGCGGCGACGGCGCATTTTCTTTTCGACGCGCCGCAGCCGGTACGGCGACGCGGCGGCGCGCCTTTTCGGAGCCGCACCGCGCGGGCGGTTGCCGTAAGGCGGAGGTGGCGCGCTGCGGCGCTGCCTCTCCGGCGGCGCCTTCGGCGCTGTGCCGTATGGTCCGGATTGCCTGCGCGGGGGCGGATACGGCTC
>JAAYMC010000035.1 GCA_012521555.1 Clostridiales bacterium | reverse complement strand
CGGGCTCAACGCGCAGGACATCATCGACAACCCCGCCGTGCCCGACGAGGAGGTCCGCCGCGAGGTGGAGTACAAAATCGACCTGTTCGCGCGGGACGGCTACTATATCCCCTTTGCCGTCTCCCTGTCGCCGCGCGTGAACAAGGCGCTCGGGTACGGGTACGTCTACGGCCGCACGCTCTATAGGCCCGACGAGTACGCCGCGGACGCCGAGGCGTTCCGCGAAAAGCTCGAGACGATGGACTTTACGGCGGCCGGGCCGGCCTTCGTACCGGGGACGAACATTAAGGTAGACTAAAAAAACAGCGGGGCCTGTGCGGTCCCGCTGTTTTTTTGCGCCTTAAAGTCAAATCACGATGGTGTTGAAGAAGCGCTTCATCTCGACCTGCGCGTTTTCCGCCGAGTGAGAGCAGTGGATGAGGTTGTTGACCGTCCCCGTGGCGTAGTCGCCGCGGATGGAGCCCGGCAGCGCCTCCTCAAACTTCGTGGCTCCCGCCAGCAGCCGCATGCCCAATACGGCGTTTTCGCCCCGGACCTGCATGCCGAACACAGGGCCCGACATCATGTAGCGCAGCACCTCGGAGAAATACGGCTGGTCCGCGATGTGGGCATAGTGCTCGTAGAGGAACTTGACCGACAGCTTCATCATCTTCGCGTCGATGATCCGGTAGCCCTTGCGCTCAATCCGCGTGATGATTTCGCCGACGAGCCCTCTCTTCATGCAATCCGGCTTGAGCATTACGAACGTGTCTTCCATCATGATGCGCATTACCTCCTAACTTGATACGCGCCTCTTCAGGCAACCCGGAGAGGTCAGGCTTTATATTTTCTGCGATATTATCGGCGGCGTCCGTCAGCCGCTGAAGAAAATCAGGCTGAAGAACACCACCGTCTCGCTCGTGCACGCGTAGCTCGCCCCGACTTTCTGGGCGGTAGCCGGCAGCAGGATGCCGTGGCTTTCTATTGTGGAAAGGCGCCTGTCGGGATGGCGGCACGGCCCGTCCGGATACGCGCACGCCTCGCACAGGGCGCACCCCGTCGACAGCGCGAGCACGTCGTCCCCGAACGCCTCGCGGAACCGGTCGCGAATCTGGAGCGTGACCTCCTCATGGCGGTTTTTCGCCGCGACGCAGGCTGACATGTTCAGGCTGTCGGACACTTCGGCGACCGTCGAGAACAGGAAAACATGCTTAAAGCTCCGGCACCGTTCGATGCACTTTTCAATCGGCCCCACCGCCGGCGGGCACGCCCAGCACTTCCCGTAGCGCGCGCACTCGTTTTCGCAGATATAGCGCACCTTGTCTGAAAACACCAGGTCGTCCGGCGTCAGATAAAAAAACTCGCAGACGGGGTAGTCGTAGATGAACGCCTCGATGGTGTCCCTGAAATCGCGCTCTTCGGCCATGTCCTCCCCTTCCCTTTGCCGCCATAAGGCAAAGGTTTTATTTTGAATTTATGTTCTAATCAGGCGCGCGGCGTTATATTGCCTTTTTCCCGCCGCTTTCCCAGCTTTTGTCACATCAGTATACACCCGCTGACAGGAATTGGTCAAGTTGTTCGTTTATGCCGCACACTTTGGCGCGGGCAGGCCGCGGCCTGCCCGCGCCGCGCGATTGCCGCGCGCGGGCGCGCCATTTATACCTATACTGCCTTTTGCCGCGCGGCATTCTCTTCATATTTTGTACGAATTACTGAATTTAACAAAAATAACAGTACGGCCATTGGTTTTTTGTTCCAACGACGGGGCGCTGTGTGATATAATGGCGCCAGGCAGGACTGCCGCACGCGCTTTGGCAAACCCGCCTCTGCCGTTTGGCGTCGCGGCGTTTAGCGCGCCGATATAAGTGTCAGACAGACCGCACGCTTAATGCGGATTACAAGTTCACGCGCGCCTTCGCGCCGCCGCGCCCGGCGCAAAACCGCATTGAGGCGCGCCGCGCAATGCTTTGGCGGCCTTTACGTTGTAATTAAAAAGTTTACATAAAGGAGCAAACAGGCATGAAAGACTTTTCCGGGAAAATCGCGTTCATCACGGGCGGCGCGTCCGGCGCCGGACTCGGGCAGGCCAAGTTGTTCGGCGGCCTTGGCGCGAAAGTCACCATCGTGGACATCCGGCAGGACGCCCTTGACAAGGCCGTCGCGGAGCTCAAAAGCCTTGGCATCGACGCCCTCGGCATCCAGATGGACCTGACAAACCGCGAGCAGTACATCGCCGCGGCCGACAAGGCCGAGGCCCACTGGGGCGGCCCCCCGCAGCTGCTCTTCCTGACGGCGGGCGTCAACACCTTCGGCCCGGCGGAAGCCTCGACGTTCGAGGATTTCGACTGGGTCCTCGGCGTCAACCTCTTCGGCGTCATCAACGGCCTTGTCATCTTCGTCCCGCGCATGATTAAAGCGTACAACAAGATAAACGGCGAACTGAGCCGCGAGGGCGCGCACATCTCCATCGTCTCCTCCCTCGGGGCCTTCAGCGGTTTCGCCACCGACGCGCCGTACTCCTGCTCGAAGGCGGCCGTCAACAACCTCGCCTACAGCTACTACGAAGCGCTCAAGCCCTACGGCATCGGCGTGACGGTCCAGTGCCCGGCGAACATCCGCTCCAACATCGGCGAAGCCGTCCGGACGCGCCCGGCGCACCTGGCCAACACGGGCTACCACGTCTCCGAAGGCACCATCAACATGCTCAAGTCCATCCACGCCACGGGCATGGACCCGGTGGATCTGGCCAAAAACCTCAAACAGGCCATTGAAAACGAGCTGCCCCTCGCCATCCCCTACGACAACGCCGAGGAGATCCTCCAGCGCGAGTTTAAAAAGGTCATCCAGTACCTCACGGTAGAGGGCCTGCGCGAGCTGGAGGAGGAACAGCGCAGGCTGGCCGAAATCCAAAAGGACTTCCTGAAGACGGACACGTCCGGTATCAATGGCCCCATCGAGCCGTTCGGCCGCGCGCGCTCGGACCTTAACTGGGTCCTGCCGGAAAAGCGCAAATAGGCTTTGCACCGGACACGAAAAAGAGCGAATGAAATAATTACTTGAGATAAAGGAGAACCGCTTATGAAGAACTTTGCTGGAAAAATCGCGTTTATCACGGGCGGCGCCTCCGGCGCGGGACTCGGTCAGGCCAAGGTGTTCGGCAAGGCCGGCATGCGCGTGGCCATCGCCGACATCCGCCAGGAAGCGCTGGACAAAGCCGTCGAGGAGCTTATCGCCTACGGCTTAAAACGTGAGGACATCCTCCCCATCCAGGTGGACCTGACCGACCGCAAGGCCTACGCCGCCGCGGCCGACAAGGTGGAGGAAGTGTTCGGCGGCCCGCCGCACCTTCTCATCCAGACCGCGGGCGTCAACTCCTTCGGCCCGGCGGAAGCGTCCACGTTCGACGACTACGACTGGGTCATGGGCGTGTGCCTGCACGCCGTCGTCAACGGACTTGTCATTTTCGTGCCGCGGATGGTAAAGGCTTACGGCCACAAGGAGGAATTCCACGTGGCGGCCACCTCCTCCATGGGCGGCTTCATGGCCGGCCCCATCACGGCCCCCTACTCCGCCGCGAAAGCCGCCGTCAACATTCTCATGTTCAGCTACAACGAGGCCTTGAGGCCCTACGGCGGCGGCGCGACGGCCCTTTGCCCCGGCAACATCCGGTCCAACATCGGCGAAGCGGAGAAATACCGCCCGGCCCACCTGCGCAACACGGGCTACAACGTCACGGAAAAGACCATCGGGCTGCTCAAGAACATCCACGCACACGGCATGGACCCGGTGGAGCTGGCGGAACACCTCAAGGCGGGCATCGAGAACAACCAGCCCCTCGTCATCCCCTACCCCAACCCGGACAAGATGCTCCGCGAGCAGCATGAGATCATCGAGCTCTACTGCACCCCCGAAGGCGTCAGGAAGCTGGAGGAGCGGCGCAAGGAGATGGAGGAGAAGCGGAAAGAGGTCCGCTACGGGCTCGATTACGACGAAGCCGGCTTTGCCAAAGCCCGCCCCGACTTAGACTGGGTGGACCCGTCGAAAAAAGTCTCCAAATAGGCTCAGGCGGGGCTCAAAAAAGCCCCGCTTTTTTTCCTTCAAAAAGAGGGACAATCTGTGGTATAATGAGTTACTAAAACTCACAGGGAGGATTTTGAATGGGATCAAAGTATAAACACATCTTCGAGCCGATCCGGATCCGGGGCGTCCAGTTCCGCAACCGCCTCGAAATGGCGCCGCCTTCCCCGAACCTCGCGAGCAAGGACGGGCGCGTGACGAAGGAATTTGTGGACTTCTTCCGCCCCTTCGCGGCAAACGGCGTCGGCGTCATCCACGTCGGCAACTCGATTATCGACTTTGAGGTGTCGCGCGACGAAGAGCGCCAGCTCGACCTCGGCACCGACGAGTGCATCCTGCCGCTGACGCGCTTTGCCGAGATGTGCCACAGCTACGGCTGCCAGCCGTCTCTTGAAATCAACCACGGCGGCAAGGACTCCATGCGCAAGTTCACGGGCCGCCCGGCCGTCGCGCCGTCTTCGTACGTCTCCGCCCGCGAGCGGGCTTACGCCGCCGCCATCGGCGAGGAGCCGGTGCCCACCATCGAGATGACGAAGGAAATGATCAAGGACGCGGTGGAGAGGTACGCCCAGGCGGCCTACCGCTGCAAGCGCGCCGGCTTTAAGATGTGCATGATTCACGGCGGCCACGGCAACCTCATTTCGCAGTTTGCCAGCCCCCTTTACAACTTCCGCACCGACGAATACGGCGGCTCGCTGGAAAACCGCGCCCGCTTTACCATCGAAGTGCTCGACCGCGTCCGCGAGCTGTGCGGCGAGGACTTCGTCATCGAGTTCCGCATCTCCGCCGACGAGTTCCACCCCGACGGCATGCACTTCGAGGAGACGCTCAAGTACATTGAGATGTTCAAGGATAAGATCGACATCCTCCACGTCTCCGCGGGACTCCACGGCGAGTTCCAGTACATGAAGTACTGGTACCAGAACTGGATGATGCCGCGGCAGTTCAACGTCCACTGGGCGGAGAAGATCAAGAAGGCCTTCCCGGACCTGCTCGTGTGCACCGTTGGCTCCATCATGAACCTCAAGGACGCCGACGAGATCATCGCCTCCGGCAAGGCCGACTTCGTTGCGATGTGCCGCCCGCTCCTGGCCGACCCCGAAATGCCGCGCAAGTTTGCCCTCGGCCATGAGGACGACCATCGCCCATGCCTGCGCTGCCAGTACTGCGGCCGGCGCCTGCTCGTCCCCGCCGTCATCAACTGCGCCGTCAACCCCATGCTCGGCGAAGAGTGCGACTTCCCCGGCGGCAAGGTGCCGAAGGCGCCCGTTAAGAAGCGCGTCGGCGTCGTCGGCGGCGGCCCGGCCGGCATCGTCGCCATGCTCACGCTCCTCGAGCGCGGCCACGAAGTCACCCTCTACGAAAAGACGGACAAGCTCGGCGGCAACGTCATCCCCGCCGCGGCGCCGTCCTTCAAGATCGACATGCAGGATTACCTCAAGTACCTGCAGCGCCAGGGCGAAAAGGCCGCCGCGAGAGTCCTTCTGAACACGGAAGCGACGCCCGAGCTGCTTGAAAAAGAGAAGTTCGACGCGCTCATCATCGCCGTCGGCGCGGACCCGATTATTCCGAAGAACGTGCCCGGCATCGACAAGCCGCACGTCCACTGGGCGGCGGACGCCGACATGGGCAAGGTCCCCGTCGGCAAGAAGGTCGTCGTCGTCGGCGCCGGCGCCGTTGGCGTCGAGTGCGCCATCGACCTCGGCCGCAAGGGCCACGAAGTCGAGATCATCGAAATGCAGCCGGAGCTGAAAAACCTCATCACCGTTTCCGGCGGCGCGTTCAGAGAGATGCTCGACGCCCTCAATGAGTGCAACGTCCCGATTCACACCTCCCACAAGCTGCTGGAAGTCACCGACGACGGCGTCGTCTGCCTCAACCTTCAGACGAACGAGACGGTCACCTTCAAGGCCGACACGGTTCTCCTCGCCCTCGGCATGCGGCCGCGCTGGGAAGTGGCCGACAAGCTCCGCCGCTGCGCGCCGGAGACGGAAGTGTTCGTCGTGGGCGACGCCGTCGAGGCCAAGACCATCGCCGAAGCGACGAAATCCGCGTTCAAGGCGGCCGCCTTCCTGTAAACCGAACGCTCAAAACAAAAACCGCTGCGCTCCATCGCGCAGCGGTTTTATTATGGGCGAACATGTATCGTAACTGAAGTTCTCCTTTTGCGGGCTTAGTAGCTCGTCCAGCCGCCGTCGACGGCGATGGCCTGGCCGTTGATATACGACGAGGCGTCCGAGGCGAGGAAGACGGCGACGCTGGCAATCTCCTCGGGCTTGCCCTGCCGCGGCATGGTGCCGAGGCCCTTGTACATCCGCTGGGCCGCCTCGGCGTTGATGTTCTTCATGAACTCGCCGTTGCCCACTTCCGTCTCGATGGCGCCGGGGCAGATCGCGTTGCAGCGGATGTTCTTGTCCTTGTAGTGGTACGCCGTGTTCTTCGTGAGGCCGACCACGGCGTGCTTCGACGCGGTGTACGCCGCGCCGGCGCGCCCGCCGTAAAGCCCTCCGACGGAGGCGACGTTGATGATGACGCCGCCGCCCTGCTTTTCAAACGCCTCGATGGCGCGGCGGGAGGAGTAAAACAGCGCGTACACGTTGACCTTCATGACCTTGTCGAGCATCTCGTTTTTAAACTCGCCGACGGGGCTGAAGTCGTCCATGATGCCGGCGTTGTTTACGAGGATGTCGATTTTCCCGAAACGGCGCACGGCTTCGTCGATAATCTTCTCCGCCTGCTCCATGTCGGAAAGGTCAGCCGCAAACGCTTCGACCCGGCCGGGATACCCCTGCGTCTCCTGCACGAGCTTTTCAAGCCGCTCGGCCCGGCGCGCCACGGCGAGGACGACCGCCCCCTGCCTGGCGTATTCCGCGGCGATGAAGTATCCCATACCGGAGCTCGCGCCCGTTACGACAGCCACCTTGTCTTTCAGGACCATACACGTCTCTCCCTTCTAAGAACGTTTCTGCCGCACGTCCCACTGTGCGGATTTTCCATGTCTCACCGGAATCCATTTTAATCGCTTGTTAATGATTTGGCAAGATTTGATTGTTAATTTCACAAAGTTTGGCAGATACATCAAATTTTCCGGAATAAGAATCGTTCTTTTTGCTGAACGCGCAGCCCGCCGCCATCAGAAGGGTGAGCGAAATCGCGTAGTGGTACCGCCCCGCCACCTCGACGAGCAGCTGCGCGGCGGTCAGCCCCATGCCGAACAGGCAGACCATGAGAAGGGGCGAGACGCTTTTCCGGCGCATCGCCCTGACGGCGCCGGCAAGGGCCATCAAAGCCATCGTATAGTAAAAGACGTTGCAGAGGATGGCCGCCATGCGCGGGTGCCGGATGGCATCGCCGGCGTAGAAGACGGCGGCGCTGTCGTCCCCGAGGAGGATGAGAAATTTGTCGAGCATCAGGCCCGGCAGCTCGTGCGTCTCCCGGCGGACGCGGTAGAGCGCGTCTTCAAGCATCTTGCGCTGCGCGCGCTCGGCGTCCCAGCCGGGCAGGGCGCTGTATGTGAAAAGGCGCTCGGAGTCCTCGGGGTTCCACGTCCCGCGGCTTGCCGTGTTGAAGCCGACGTAGATATTGTACCCCGGCACCGTCGCGGGATACTCGCCGAGGCGCTCTGTGAGATAGGCCGACGCCATCACGCCAAACGAAAAATAGCAGACGAGCACGGCCATCCCCACGGCGCAAAGCCGCGCCGCCTTCACGCCGCCGTTTTTTTCCGCGCTGAGAGCGGCGTAGATTAAAAACGCGATCAGCTGCACGAGCGCAATCGGGCGGAGCATATTGAGGATTGCCATCAGAAGCGGCAGGACAATCCCCGCCGCGACGAGGACGCCCTGATGGCGCGCGTCCGCGCGCCGCCGCACGAAAACGACCGCCGCCCAGATAAAAAGCAGCGTCAGGGTATATAGCGGCTCGGACAGCACGAACATGTTGAACATCGTCTGCGCCGGGTACGCGATCCACAACAGCGCGGCGGCGATCGCGGCGCGGCGCGACGCGGCCTTGTCGAGGATGTAAAAAATCAGCAGCATGGACAGCGTGGAGATGGCGGCGTTTGCCACCGTCGCCACCTGCACGCTTTGCCCGAAGATGCGGAAAAGGCCGCTTAAAAACAGCGAATAGCCCATGATGTGCGGGAAAAGGGCGACGTACCGGCTTGTGACGCGTCCGCTTTCAGCGAGCGCCGCGGCCGTGTCGTAAAACCGCTTGTAGTCCACCGCCGGCTCGATGCGGTAGCTGAGAACCCACGCGAGCTTGACCGCAAGGCACAGGGCTGTAAGGATTAAAACGGCACTGCGGGTTTTCCAGCGGCTTAACCACGCGGAAAGGCCCCACAGCGCCAGAGCGCCGGCAGGGCCAAACAGGATGACCCCGGCGAAAACGCGCTCGGCGCCAGTCATGACGGGGCGGCACAGCCCGAGGACAAAAAGCAGCGCCGCAAAAAGCGCGAAAGCGCCGTAGCCCAAACGCGCCAAACGAAGAGAGCGACCCATCGTCTCCACTCCAGACAAGTCCGTTTGGCAACATTATGGGCAGATCCGGCGCTTTTCAGTCTTTGCAAAAGAAAAGCGGCCGGACGCTGATCGTCCGGCCGCGCTTGATTTTGCGGGCGCGTTTACACCGTCTCAACGGCTTTGCGCTGGGCAGTGTGGCTTAAAAAGTCGATATCGGAGCTGAGCGTAATGGAGACGATTTTGTACCGGATTTTGCCGATGGGCGCGTTAAACTCCACCTCGTCGCCCACCCTGCGCATGAGGAGCGCCTTCCCGATGGGGGACGAAAACGTCACGTCGTCGCCCTCAAGCTCGAACGTCGCGGAGTTGACGATGCGGTAGTGAAATTCCTCGCCGGTGTCCAGATCGGTCACGACAACGTCACTCCCAATCACAGCGAGAGGCACGGCGCTCCCATGCGCGTCGTCGCAAGCGGCATCCGCGAGCAGCTTTTTCAGTTGTGGGACATAATGGCCGGTTAAGTACGTCATTTCTTCGTCGAGGCGCTTGTTTTCCTTTTCCAGCGCCGTGGCGCACGCCGAAATCGTCGTTATCTGCTCGTGGAGCCTTTTGCAGTTCTCATGAGATATGGGAAATGACATTGCAGTTACCTCCATGTATCTAAATAAGAGATTGTTTCATGGTAAAAAAATAGAAAGCGCTCCGCCCGTTTAAGGGCGAAACACTCAGTTTAGATTCATTTTACCATAGAAAAAAGAATTGTCAATCCGATTTAGGAAAATCTGCACAAAAGGCAAATCCCCCGCCCCGCGTTTGTGCAGGTGGCTTATCGCTTGTATTCAGGGCGCCTTGAGCGGCTTTCCGCCCCCGCGCCCCTCGGATTAATTTTCCATTTCTGGATTTTCAAATTGCCAGTTTTCCCGCGCAAAACCATACGCCGGCTTTCTCAGGCGCCGCTTTTAATCGCGGCGCTTTAAGTTTGGCCCTATTCGACACTACTCCCCGGGCCAATGGGCGGCCGCAACGGCTGCGGTTGGCGCCGCATCACAGGACGTCTCCTCCACCGGGTTCTCCGCTGGCCGCCCCCATTGCTTGAGGCTGTGGCTGGGCGGGAGTATCATTATGGGCCTGACAAGGTCATGGCGAAGCGGCCCGCCGCGGCCGCTTTTCGGATCGGCTGTCCCGCTCGCCTCCCATATCGGGAGGGTCGTCGCGCGCCGTCCGGCACGCTTTCCCTCATCGGGCTTGCCAGGTAACGTACCGTTGCCGCCGGATATGGATTTTTCAAGGTGCGCTGGAATTCGTCTTGACATCATGCGCAACTTAAGTTAAGATAGATGCGCAAAATATCTTCACATCGGGAATTATATGAAATTATTTTTCCCATGTCAAGCTGTAATGTGAAGATATTTTGCGCATATCATGGAGGGGTGAACGCCATGAAATTCGGTGAAAAAGTCCGGCAGGCGCGGCTGAGCCGCGGGATGACGCAGGCGGAACTGGCAAAGGCCATCGGCGTCTCCCTGAGAACGGTGGTCGGATACGAGAACATGGAGACGTACCCGAAAAAGCGGGAGATTTACGGGCGGCTTGCCGAGGTGCTGGGGGTGGACGTCAACTACCTCCTCACGGAAAACGAGGAGTTTATCCAGCAGGCCGGCGAAAAGCACGGGCGGCGCGGCCGGCAGTACGCCGAGCAGCTCGTCAGCGAGGTGCGCGGGCTGTTTGCCGGCGGCACCATGGACGACGACGACCTCGACGCCGTCATGCGCGCCATCATGGAGGCCTACTGGATCGCCAAGGAGAAAAACAAGAAGTACACGCCCAAAAAATACCGCGGCGGCGAAGACAATTAAGACGATTGCCGCTTCGCGGAGCCGCGCCGTCGTGCGAAACTGTCCGCATGATTTTCCATTATGCAAGCGCCCGCACGCTTTGCGCAAAACACCCTGCCTGCGCAGCATTCCAGCGCGGCATTTGACGCCATTTTCGTTCAGCCTGAGACAAAGCGCTAAGCGTTCCCCGCGGCATGAGCGAGTGCGTTTACGCCGCGCGCCGCCGTAAATGGCCACACCACGAATCAGCCTGAACGCCGCATACGCCGCGCGCCGCCGAGACTTATGCATCCCGCCTGGACACGCCGCATGTCGCGCCCGCCGCCGAAACTACCGCGCCTATATCCCGCAAAATACGCCGCATGCGCCGCGCCGCCGTGAAGGACCGCGCCGCTTCGGCACGCGCAATCCGTTTGACATCGCCGAAGGGCTCGGCGTCACGGTCCTCTACCGCGACGACTTTCGGAAGCTCAAGGGGCTTTACCGCGTGATTGCGCGGAACCGTTTCATCTTTTTGTGCAGCGCCCTGCCGGATCCCATGAAGGCGATTGTCTGCGCGCACGAGCTCGGGCATGACGCGCTCCACCGCGCCGCCGCCGCGGGCGGCGCCTTCCACGAGTACGCGCCCCTTGCTGCACACTCCCCCGTCGAGCACGAGGCAAACCTCTTCGCCGCGTCCCTCCTGCTGCCGGACGGCGACGTGCTCGATGCCGTGCGCGAGACGGGCGACATCGCGCAGGCGGCCTCTCTCCTCGGCACGCACACAAGCCTCCTGCTCATCAAGCTCAAGGACCTCAACGCGCGCGGCCTGAGCTTTCGCACGCCGTTTGACGTGCGCTCCGATTTCTTAAAGGGCGAATAGCCGCGCCGCGAAGGCAGCCGCTGGCAGCCAAAAATGCGGTTTTCGGACAAAAGCGGCGGTGGCGGACACACGTACAAAACGGCACGGTTGCGGATAATATAAAAAACGCCGGCGACGAGCCGGCTTTTTTGCACGAAAAAGCCCCCGCTTATTAAGCGGGAGCAAAAATGAAGAGGAGGGTAATCATGTCGAAGGGGACAACTCGTAATGCACTCTGGTCGCCATCGGAAACGGCTCGCCATGAGTCAATTCGCGGCTATTCCCCGGGCACGCTCTATTCTATGTACGGCCGGCCGGAAGTGTGAAAAAAAAAGAGCGGCCCGGCCGCCCTATAGTTTTTCGTCTTCCTGCGCTTTGATTTCCTGCGCCTCTCTGCCTTCGGCGATGTCCTTTAGCTGCCTGAAACTGTTCTCGACGTACTTTTTCTCGGTGCGCCGCCACTCCTTCAGGAAGTAAATCGACTGCGTGGCGAGCTGGTTGGCCTGTTCGATCTCCTCCAGAAGCTCTTTGCGCACGATGCGGATTTCCTCCGGCGCTTCGATGCCGAGCCGGATCCTGTCCCCGTCGATGCTGAGCACCGTGACGGTGACGTCGTCTCCGATTTTGAGGGCTTCGTTGAGTTTTCGTGTCAGGACGAGCACAGTCCGTCACCACCCTTGCCGGATTGCTCGAGCAGCTGCGCGACAGGAACCCGGACTTTGTATTTTTTGTCGTCGAGGATAATCTGGCGGCCCTTGCCGTTGCGCACGTTGATGACGACCGGCGCCGAGAGGTTGATCGTCATGTCCCGGACGTTCTTCGGAATCACGAGGACGGAGAGGACGAAAGCGTCGTGAATATCCTTTAATTCGAGCTTTTCTATGTCTTCGTCGCTGACGTCGAACGCGTAATCCGGGCAAAGCAGGAACGGGTCTATGACAGGCAGCGCGATTTCGGGGTGGTCGAGCGACTGCAGCCAGCTGATCGGCTGGCTCTCCTCGTTTGATAAAATCGCAAAACGCGTATCCTCTTCCAGACCGGGCAGCCCGTCTTCAAATGTCAGAATCTTTGCCTCGTCGATTTCCACTTCGCCGAAATGCGCCGTGGGTATGATCATGTTCCCATCACCCCTGCCTGTTCCCAGATTTCCGCTATGCTTTCGTGTTCACCGTCGCCCCCTGTTCGGGCGGATAGACGTATTCAACGACTTTGATTTCAATGGAGGGCTCCTGCTCGAGCTCAATGTTGACGGACGGCTTCGGGTCGACTACGATAATCGGCGTCTGGTACTCGTCCCACCGGATGGTCACTTCGTGGTCCGTCCAGTCGATTTCAAGCTCCCCGGGCTCGATGCCGAACGCAATGGGGTTCTCCCCGATTTCGGCGCGCGGCTTGAGCTCGCGCACCTTGAGCAGGTCGTCCATCGCCTGCTGCGCGATGAGGTCTTTCCGGTCGGCTGACTCGAGCATCTCCCGCGCCTTTTTGTTGATGTTCTGAATCACTTTCTGAAGGCTCTCGCGCGCCTCCGCGGCCTTCGTTGTGATGAGGTTCTGCAGGTTGCCGCGGGCTGTGTTGCGCATCAAAACGCCGGGGTCAATCTGCAGGCGCGGGTCCTTCCTGCGGACGATCATCTGCGCGCGCTTGACGTCGACTTCCTTAATCCGCCTGATGGGCGTGCGAATCTGAAGCCGTGCCATCTGGCTTTGAATGGAAATTCTCGCGAATTTCTGTTCAATCTGTAGCTTCTGGATTCTCACAGCAATCCCCCTGTATCGCAACCGGCAAGCGTGTCGGTCTTAACGCAGGTAGTCGATTAAAGACGTTCGGAGAATCTGCGCCCCGCCGGCGAGCGCCGCGTTGTAGATGGTCTGCGCCGTCGCGAGGTTGATGCTGGCCTCCGCGAGGTCAACCTCCTCCGCCTGAGACCGCATCATCGTGTAGTTGAGCTTCGTCGAGTCGATGCGGTTTGAAAGGAGGGTGAGCCTGTTCTGGCTGGCGCCGATTTCCGTGAGCCTCGTGAGGACGTTGCTCTGCGCCTCCTGCAGCGTGGATATGGCGAGCGAAAGCTCTTTTTCGTCGATTTTCTGGCCATCGTCCCCCGAGCTTAAGATGCGGTAGATTTTGTCAAGGACATGATAGACGTTCTGGCGGCCTTCGCCCATGAGCTCGACGCCGTTAATGGTGTAGGCGGCCTCCTGGTTAAGCCCCACGGAGAGCGTCGGCCGCTTTGCCTTTTCCGTGTTGATTTTATCCAGGAGGTCGTCGGCCGTGCCTTCGCCGAGCTTCTCGGTCTGGATGTGGCTGCCGAGCTCCGAAGCGGCCTTTTTGTATTCGGAGCCGTCTGTGCCGATGTGCTCGTAGATGGCGTTGAAGATATCCTTAACTTTTTGCGGGTCGAACTTGTTGTTAAATTCGTCCATCATGTCGGCCGTGTAGACCTTGATGCCCCGCTCCTCGTAATAGCCAAAATCGATGGTGCCGTCCTTCAGGGTCTTGATGGAAGGATCGTTGTAAAGGATATAGTCGCCTCTCGGCTCCTTTGAGAGCTCGTTGTAGAGCCGCTCCTTGAGCCCCTTGAGGCCCTCATATTCTTTGCCATCGGTGTCTTGCCAGCCGAGCAGGAGCTTTTCAAAGTTCTGGTAGTGCTCGTTGGGGAAGTCGACGTCGCACTGGCGGGCGGAGTAGAGGGCGTTTTCGGCGGCCAGGATGAAGTCGGAGAGTATCTTATAGGCCTGCTCGCCCTGCTGGATGGCGTATCCTTCGCTGTAGACGCCCGGGTCGAACTTGTCGATGATTTCCTTCAGGCTGTTGGCGTCCTTATCGGCGTTGAAGAATTTCTGGTCCATGAGGCCGACATAGTTTTCGTACTCGTCAAACCACGAATAAAGCGACAGGTCGATCCCGTTATAGAAAAGATGCCCGTTTCGCACTTCAAAAGGCGCCGTCTTGCTGATGCCGTCAATACTGCCGGTGAAGTTGTAGCCGCCGAAGAGATAGCTCGTCCCGATGCTCGCGTTTCCGATGGCCACCACTTCGTCCCGCAGGACGCGCACCTTCTCCGCGATGGCCCTGAGGTCCTCCTCGGTTTTGGCGCCGCTTATGGCGGAGATGACCTCGCCGTACACATCCTGGAGCAGCTCGTCCAGATCGGTGATGGCCGCCTCCACTTCCTTGAGGTACGACGACGTCGTGGACGTGTTGGACTGGTAGTCGCCGAGGGTGGCCAGCTTCGTCCGCGCGCGCAAAACGGCGATGGTGCCGGCCGGGTCGTCCGAAATGCTGGTGAGACGTTTTCCGGAGGCAATCTGCAGGTTGTATTTATTCACTTCCGAAAGGGCTCTGTTCGCGCCTCTCAAAAACTGGTTGCCCATCATTGAGCTTGTGATTCGCATATCGTCTCCCTCCCGCTGTCAGGACTTAGCCCGGTCAGCGCTACACGCCCATCCTGTTGACGAGCGTATCAATCATTTCGCTGATCGTCGTCACGACGCGCGCGCAGGCGTTGTACGTCTGCTGGAACATGATGAGGTTCGTCGTCTCCTCGTCCATCGACACGGACGACAGGGACTGGCGCTGCGTGTCGACGCTCGTGACGAGCGTGTCCTTCGTCGCCTTTATGCTGCGGACGGTGTTCGTTTCAATGGCGAGGTCCGCCACGATGCTGTTGAGCATGTCGAAATAGCCGTTCGTGCTCAGTGTCGCGTACAGCCGGCGGGCGATTTCGTTGTTGCCCGACTCCGTCACGCCGGCCTTGAGATTGACCTCTTCGGACGACGCGGCGATGTAATTCGGGCTTGAGAGAACTTCGTCGCTCAAGCGAATATTTCCCGCCGTGATGGCGGAGTAATCGTACACCGGGTTCCCTTCCGCGTCAAAGGTACTCGGGGCGTAGAAGAAGTTGATTCCCGTCTTGCTCTCCGTGCCGCCGAAGGGGTACGTCCAGCCCGTGCGGTGGATTTCGTTGATGTCCCGCGCCATGGCGCGCGCCAGGTCGTCAAGCTGCGCCATGTAAAACGGGATGCCCTGCGCGTCGTTGTCAAAGCTCGTGGCCATCCGGATGTGCCCGAAAAGCTGCCCGCCTGTAATATCCACGCCGTGCTCAAGCTTCTGGCCGGCCAGCGTCAGCGTGGGGGTGTTGAACGCGACCCACGCCTCGAGCTTCGATTCGGCGGCCTCGCTTGCCGCGAACGCTTCCGTGCCGCTGACCAGGGCCACGCCTTCAAAGTAAACGCTTCTCAGATTCGTGTCCGGGTCGGTCTCAACCGTGACGCTGATGTATTCACCCAGCGCGTCGAGCTTGTCCTGAAGCTGCGCCTCAAGCTCCGCGGTGTCCTCGCCGGCTTCGAGGGCGGACTTAATCTGCCCGTTGAGCGCGGCGATGTCCTGCGTGAGCGCGTCAATCGCCGCCGCGTTTTCGGCCGGCGTCGTCAGCTCGAGGCGGTTAAACACCCGCCCGGTGACAAGCACGTTCCCGCCGATGGTGATGTCGACCGTCTGGTTATGGTTGAACTTGTATTCAATGTTCACATAGCCGGACAGCTCGTCGAGCAGCAGGTTGAGCTCGTCCTTAAGGTCGTTCGTCGCCGCGTCGGCCTGCACCGCGCGGGCGATGGCGAGGTTTAAGTTGGCGATTTTTTCCGCGTAGGAGTTAATTTGCGCCACGTCCGTCCGGATGCTGCTGCTTTGGTCGCCCCACAGGCTGCGCATTTCGTCGTAGATGGTGTTGAACGTTGCGGTCAGCGCCTGCGCCTGCTGCTGGACGTTCGTCCTGTACTCGTGGCTGGACGGGTCGGAGCTGAAGGTGTTGAGCGCGGAGTAGAAGTTTTTAATCGCCGTCGTCAGGCCCGACTCTTCGTCAAGCTCGTTGAACACGCCGTTGAGATATGTAAGGGCCTGCTCAATGGAATCGTTGGCGAAAAAGTCCGCGTTGAGCTTTCTGAACTGCGCGTCGAGGTAGTCGCTGCGGATCTGCGTGACGCCCGTGACCTCGACGCCCTGTCCGACGAGGGCCGCGTGACGCGGGGCGATGAGGTAGTTCGAGGAGTTCGGCTCGATGGCCGACGTCACCGCGCGCTGGCGCGTATACCCCTTCGTGTTGGCGTTGGCGATATTCTGTTCCGTCACGTTCAGCTGCAGCATGGCAACGGAGAGCCCTGATTTGGCGATCTCAAAGGATCCGAAAATCGAGGCCATAGTAAACCGTCACGCTCCCCTCGCTTTTATCCTCTGCCGCTTTTTCTGCGGCCGAAATATAAGGGCTGCCGCCTTTGACGCGGCAGGAAGTCTCATACATGAAAGTCAAAAATACGGCGGCCGTCGTCGCCGTCGTCGCGCGCGCCGTTGTGCAGGTACATGGAACGGCGATCCGGGTCGCGCAGGACGCCGAGCATATATTCGGCGTACTCCTTCTTAAGCTCTAAAAGGTGCTTGACGCGCGCGTTGTGCATCTCAAGCAGCGCCAGCGATTTTTTCAGTTTTTCGCGCTGTTCGGACAGGCCCTTCGCCTGCGGGCTGTCGCCCATGGCTTCAATAATGTCTCTGAGGCTGGGGTTTTCGTCAGGAAGGCCTAAGGCCTCCGCCAGCGCCTTTGATTTCTCCTCGCGGAGTTCGTCGACCTGTTTTATGGACGCGATGAGCTCCTCTTCATGCTCGACCGCCTCCTTCAGGCCCTCAATATCGCCGGCGCGCAGCAGCGCCTCCTTACGCCTGGCCGACTCGAGGAGGGAAAGCACCGTCGCCTCGGACGCGGACAGGGCGGCGGACAGCGCCGTCGTTAAGGATATAATGTTTGTTCTTACCATTATGATGCCGCCCTTAAATGTGCGTCGGAATTCCGCGCATGATGCTTCTGGCGACGTCGTCGCTGGAGACGTTGTATTCGTTATTCTTGATTTTCTCCATGATTTCGTCGACTTTTGCCGCTTCCTCGACTTCGGAGCTCTCCAGATTCGCGCGCACCTGCTTTAAGAAGGCGGCGTACTTCTTGGCGCCTTCTGAGAGCTCGACGCTGTCGGACTGGAGCTCCGGGCGGGCCGGCGTCTTATCCTGCTTTGCCTGCACAGCGTTCATATACTGCGCGATGGCATTGCTTTGATTGACAGAGTTGATTCTCACTCTATATCACCTTCACTTGCCGTACTTGTCTGTCTTGGGCCGAATTTTGTATGAAATGGGTATCGTGCGCTTGCGGTCGGGGTCCGGCTCGTCGATGAGCCGCTGCTTTCCCGGGGCGCGCGGCTCGCGCTGCGCCTCGTCCCGCGCGGAAATACTCCTTTTTTCGCTTTGCTGGCGGGCAATCTCCTTGCGGCGCTCCTCGCTCTTCGTCAGCTGCTCTTTCAGCATCCGCGCCGTGCACGCCTCGCACAGCGTCCCGAGCTTCGTCTCCGCGCCGCAGATCCTGCAGCGCGCGTTTTTCGGGGTCCTGTCGGCGATTTCGACGCGCCCTTTCTTGATCAGGTAGCTCAGCGCCTTTTCGCTGATGCCCGTGCCTTCGACGATGGCGAGGAAATCGGCCTTCTCCGGCTGCTGATAAAGGTATCTTCGCACTTTATTATAGGCGTCGTCAAGCTTTTTTCCGCAGTCGCTGCAGATGCTCGACCCGTAACTGTTAAACGCCTTGTTGCAATACTCGCACACCGCCAGAGCCATCGTTTACCTCCTTACCCGTGCATGGTGTTCGCAAGCCCCATCATATTGTCCGTCGTGGACAGGGCGCGGCTCATCAGGGCGTAGGCGCGCTGGGAGCGGATCAGCATCGTCAGCTCGTCTGCCAGGGAGACGTTCGACTGTTCAAGGCTCCCCTGCACGATAGCGCCGGTCGCAGCCTGCGCAGGGCCGGAAGCCGCCGTCTCTGCGTACCGCGTCTCCCCCTCTTTGGACAGGCCGTTCGGGTTTGTGAACGTAAACAGGCCGATCCGGCCGATCTGCCGGCCGTCGCTGAGTATCGTCCCGTCTTCAGCGACGCGGACGCCGCCCTCCGGGAGGCGGATGACGTCCCCGTCCGCGCCGAGGACGAACTCGCCGGTCTGGGTGACGAGATACATCCCGTCGTCCATCGGCTGCGCGCGGAAACTCCCGTTGCGCGTGTACAGGACTTCGCCGTTTCGCCCGCGCACGGCGAAAAACCCTTCGCCGGCGATGGCGAAATCGTACATCTCGCCCGTTTCAATGAAGCTGCCCTGCTCGAAATTCGTCGCAATGGAGGAGACGAGCGCGCCGCTCCCCACGAGCAGGTTGTTTTCCGCCCCGTCGGCCAGGACGGGGCTTTTCATCGTCTGATACAGCGCGTCCTTAAAGTCGACGCGGGCCGCTTTGTACCCCGCCGACTGCGTGTTGGCAATGTTCTGCGCGATGGTGTCAAGGCGCGTCTGCTGGCTTGCCATGCCGGCGGCGGCCGTGTACAACGACTGTTGCATCGCTTATCAGCCTCCCACCCTGCCGAGCGAAACTGCCTGCTCGAGCGACTTGTCCACCATGCTAACGATGCGCTGGTTGACTTCGTAGTTGCGGTAGACGGCGATCATGTTCACCATCTCGTCGATGGCCGAGACGTTGGAGCCCTCCAGCATCCCCTGCCGGACTGTGTAGTCCCCCGGCGGGACGGGAGCCGCCCCTCCATAAATATCGAACAAACTGTTGCCGACTTTACGCAAAACGCCCGGATCTTCGAAACTCACGAGGGCGAGCGTGTCCTCCAGCGCCATCGGGCCGGTGACAAGCCCTTCGGGCGAGACGGAGAAGTTCTCAGACCCGACGAAGATCCGCCCGTTTTGCCCGAGGACGTACTGCCCGTCCTGCGTGGTCAGGTACCCTTCGGCGTTGACCGTAAAGTTGCCGCTTCTCGTGTAGAGCACGCGGCCGTCTTCCGCCTCGACGGAGAAGAACGCGTCGCCCACGATGGCAAGGTCGGTATTGCGGCGCGTCTCCTCGAGCGTGCCGGTGGAAAAGTCGGTGAACATCTCCTCGACGTGGGTGCCGTACGAGTACGGGCCCACCTGCTGCGCCCCCACGAAATTCACGTTCGGGTCGTGCAGGCGCTGGAGCATGACCTCGTCGAACGTGGAGGTCACGAGCGTGTCCGCCTTGTAGCCGGCCGTTTCCACATTCGCGATGTTGTTGGTGATCACGTCCATCTTGTTGCGCTGGACAATCATCCCCGTAGCGCCGGTATACAGTCCTCGTACCATAATACCCTCCGGTGCGATAGCGGATGGCCCCCGCTATCATACATATCGTAATTTTTTGCCCCGACTGAAACACGAAATCGGATTTTATGCTGATTTTGTCTGAATCGTCTAAACAAAACGCGCGCTTTTGCATGCGGCATGCGCCAAATCTTCCCTTTTTCACTCGTCCTGCAGGGCCCTTCTCATGTCCATGAGGATGCGCGAGTGAATCTGGGAGACGCGCGACTCGGAGATATTGAGGATTTTCGCGATGTTCTTCATCGTCATCCCCTCGAAATAGTGGAGCGTGATGACGAGCCGCTCGCGTTCCGGAAGCTGGTCGATGAGCTTTTTGAGCGTCTCCAGCATGACCTCGTTCTCGATCTTCTGGTACGGGTCGTTCCGGAACATCTCGAGGTTCTCTTCCGACTCTTTTTCATAGATCATCGACTCGAAATACACGAGGTTGAACATGTGCGACTTCTGGAGCACCTTTTGCACGACGGATTCCTTGACGCCGAGGTATTCGGCGATTTCCGCCTCCGTCGGCCGCCTGTTGAGCTCCGCCTCGAGCACCTCGATGGCGTTCTGGATGCTGCTGATTTTCTTGCGCAGGCTCGAGGGCGCCCAGTCCTGCTTGCGCATGTAGTCGATGATTTCGCCCCGGATGCGCACGGTGGCGTACGTCTGGAACTTCACGCCGAACGAGCGGTCAAACTTGTTGACGGCGTCGATGAGGCCGAGCACGCCGCAGCTCATCAGCTCGTCTTTTTCGCTGTAGTCCTTGTACTGCGGCATCAGCCGCTTGACGACGATGCTGACGATGTACAGGTAATGGGAGATGATTTTGTTCTTGACCTCTTCCGAGTGTGTTGCGAAGTACTCATCCCAAAGGGCCTCGATATCCACTTCTTCTTTTTCCATGTGCAGTCCCTATCTACCGATGTTCTTCCAGTTAAGCCGCCTTGATGACGCCTTCGATGTGCAGCTCGAGGTTCGGGTCGATTTCCGCGTACGAGAGGACGGGAACCCCCGGCGCCACCTGTTCGATCAGTTTCTTAAACCGCGGCCGGATGGCCGGCGCCGTCAGCACGACGACGCGCTTGCCCTCCAGGGTAAAGCGCTCGAGGAGCGTTTTCAGCGAGGTGAAGATGGCCTGAAGCTGATTCGGCTCTAAGACCGTGACGAGCCCCGTCTCCGTCTTCTTCGTCTTTTCGGCGATGAGCTGCTCGAGCTTGGCGTCGAGCGCCAAAACGGCCACGTCGTCGCCCGTGAGGAACCTGCCTGTGATGACGCGGGACAGGCTTTGCCGCACCAGCTCCGTCAGCTCGTCGGGATTTTTCGTGACGCTGCCGTACTCGGCGAGCGTCTCGAGAATCGTCGCGAGGTTCTTGATGGGGATATTTTCACGCAGCAGCCGCGTGAGCACCTTCTGGATCTCGCCGTAGGAGAACATCTTCGGTACGACTTCCTCCACGAGCGCCGGCTGCGTCTTGGCGAGGTTTTCGATGAGCGTCTGCACCTGCTGGCGGTTGAGGAGCTCGGCCGCGTGCGTCTTGATGACCTCCATCAGGTGCGTCGTGATGACGGACGGCGGGTCGATGGTGGTGTACCCTAAGAGCTCGGCCTTCTCGCGCTGCTTCTTCGTGATCCACAGCGCCGGCAGGCCGAAGGCGGGGTCGACCGTCTCGATGCCCGTAATCGTCTCCTTGGTGCCTTCGGCGTTGATGGCGAGGTAATGGTCCGGCATAATCTCGCCGCGGGCCACCTCGATGCCCTTGATGAGAATCTTATATTCGTTCGTGCCGAGGCGGACGTTATCGCGCATGCGCACGGACGGGAGAATGATACCCAGGTCGATGGCGCACTGGCGGCGGATCATGATGATGCGGTCGAGAAGGTCGCCGCCGAGGCTTGCGTCGACGAGCGGGACGATGCCGTAGCCGAATTCCAGCTCCAGCTGCTCGACCTGCAGGAGGCTGAGCACGTTTTCCGGCTTGCGCTTTTCCTCCGCCGCCTGCTCGGCGACGTCCGGCTCCGTCAGCTCCACCTCGGCGCTCTTTTTAACCTGCGAACGCAGGTACAGCCCGCCGGCAAGGAGCAGCGCCGCGATGAGGAGAATCTGCAGCTTCGGGAAGCCGGGAATAAGGCACATGAAGATAAGGATGCCGCCGCAGATGAGCATGATGTTCGGGTTGGCCAGCAGCTGCTTTGTCAGGTCCTGCCCGAAGGTGCCGTCCGACGCCGAGCGGGTGACGATAATACCCGTCGACGTGGAGATGAGCAGCGCGGGGATCTGGGACACAAGCCCGTCGCCCACCGTGGCGAGGATGTAGATGGAGACGGCATTGGAGAGGTCCATCCCCTCCTGCGTGACGCCGACGATGAGGCCGCCGACGATGTTGACGATGATGATGACGATGCTGATAATCGCGTCGCCCTTGATAAACTTGCTGGCGCCGTCCATGGCGGCGTAAAAGTCGGCCTCGCGCTGAATCTCCTGCCGGCGCTGGCGGGCCGTGGCTTCGTCGATGACGCCGGTGTTGAGGTCGGCGTCGATGGACATCTGCTTGCCGGGCATCGCGTCGAGCGTGAAGCGCGCGGCGACTTCCGAGACACGCTCCGAGCCTTTCGTGATGACGATAAACTGGATGGCCACGATGATGAGGAACGCCACGAAGCCGACGACGAGGTTCCCGCCGATGACGAAGGTGCCGAACGTCTGGACGACCTGGCCGGCGTAACCGCCGTTGGAGAGAATCAGCTTCGTTGTCGTCAGGCTCAGCGCCATGCGGAAAAGCGTGGTCAGGAGCAGCAGCGTCGGCAACACGGCAAAGTCCAGCGGCCGCTTGACAAAAAGCGTCACAAGCAGAATGAAGAGCGATATGGTGATATTCATAATGAGCAGCGCGTCCACAAGCCACGTCGGCAGCGGGATAATGATCAGAAGAACGACCAGTATCACAAGGACGCTTGTTATGATATCCGAACTCTTCATTGCCTTGCCTTCCTACTAAAGTCTCATGCCTGCGGTTATTTCTTCAGCCTGTACACATAGATGAGAATATCGGCCACGGCCTGGTACAGCTCGGGGGGAATCTCGTCGCCCACCTCGCACGCGGCGTACAGGGCGCGCGCGACGGGCTTGTTCTCCACGATGGCCACTTTGTTTTCGGCCGCGATCTGCTTGATGCGCTGCGCGAGGAAGTCGATGCCCTTGGCCACGACGACGGGCGCGTTGTCCTCGTGCTCCCTGTACCGCAGCGCCACGGCGTAGTGGTCGGGGTTCGTGACGACGACGGTGGCGCCCGGGATGTTCTTCATCATGCGCGCGGCGCTCATCTTGCGCTGAATCGAGCGGATGCGCGATTTCGTCTGCGGGTTGCCTTCGAGCTGCTTAAGCTCTTCCTTGACTTCCTGCTTCGTCATCATGATGTCTTTCTCAAAGCGCCACCACTGGTAGAGCATGTCGGCCGCCGCGAACGCCACGAGCACGACGCCGATGAGAATGCCCATGCTCAGGCAGGTGCTCAGCACCGTGAGAAACGCTTTGCCGACGTCGACGTACATGAGCCCCAGGAACTGGTCGACGGCCGCCTCGATGCGCCCTTTCGCCACGAGCACCACGATGACGACCTTCGCGATGGCCTTTATAAGGTCCACCAGCGCGCGCATGGAAAAAATGCGCTTAAACCCGCTGATGGGGTTTATCCGCTTTAGGTCGGGCTTGAGCTTCTCCGTGACGAACATCGGCCCCGTCTGCACGACGTGGACGAGCGCGCCGGCAATCATGCACACGGCGAAAAACGGCAGAACAAGCGGCAGCACTGCAAACAGCAGCTCCTTGTAATACGCCATGGCGGTCTTGCCCGTGAGATTGGCCGCCCGCTCCACGATGAAGCTCCCGGAGAGCATCGACCCGGTCAGGTTCCGCATGGATTTGATAAACCCCTCGTACCCGATGTAGATGGCGCCGAACGACACGAGCAGCGTCGCGGCGGAGCACAGGTCCATGCTCTTGTGGTGTTCGCCTTTCTTTTTGACGTCCTTTCGCTTTTTTTCCGAGGCTTTTTCAGTCTTTTCGGCGCTGCCGTCTGCCATTTTCCACCACCTCAGCTTTCAGGGCAAAGATTGTCTATCCCGCCAGGGGGGCGGAAAGCGCGTCGAACATCGCGCCGATGTAGTCGAAAATGAGGGTGAACAGGTCCCGCGTCAGCCCCGCGAACACACCGAACGACATGAGCATGACGATGAGCCCGACGAGGATTTTCAGCGGGATGCCGACGACGAACATGTTCATCTGCGGCACCGATTTAATCAACGCGCCGAGCGCCACTTCCAGCATAAAGCCGGTCGCCAGCACCGGCATCGCCGCCATGACCGACAGCACGAAGCTCTTCGCCATCACCTCGGCCGCCACCCAGACGATGTCCGCCGGCGCCGCCGCCGCCCCGACGGGGACGGCGAGAAACGTCCGGTAGATGATGTCGATGAGCTTGAGGTGCCCGTCGTACATGAGGAAAAAGAGCAGCGCCATGAGGTTGAAGAGGTTGCCCGTGATGGGCGTGAGCGCGTTGTTCTGGCTGTCGTAGATATTGGCCATCGAGTAGCCGATCTGGTAGTCCATGATGGCGCCCGCCGTCATCGTGACGTTGAACATCGTCGTGAGCACAAAGCCCATCGCCACGCCAAACCCCAGCTCCCGGATGAGGGCGAGGCCGTACTCAAACGGCCCGGAAAAGGAGGGGTAGGCCTCCGGCTCGGGCAGCGCCGCGAGGAAGACGACCGTGACAATCCCGCAAAACCCGATTTTGACGGCGCGGGGCGCGTTGCGCCGCCCGAAAATCGGGCTGGAGATGAGCAGGCCGCTCACGCGCACGAACATGAGGAGAAAGTAGCCGAGGTGCAGCCTGATGACTTCCGCTTCCATGTCCGGCTACCCCAGCATCTGCTCGATGGACTGGAAGAGCAGGCCAGTAAAATCGGTGATTTTCGAGATGATAAAGCCGCCGAAAATGAGGATGGCAAGGAAGATGCCGATGATTTTCGGGACGAAGGCGAGCGTCTGCTCGTTGATCTGCGTCGTCGCCTGAAAAATCGAGACAATCAAGCCGATGAGCAGCGCCGCAATCAGCATCGGCGCGGATCCCACGAGCACGACGTATATCGCGTTGCGCATAACCGTTAAAATCTCCGACTGCGTGAGCACGGCGCGTCCCCTTTCCGCTAAAAGCTTGAGATGAGCGTCCCGATGGTGAGCTTCCAGCCGTCGACCAGGACGAAGAGCAAAATTTTAAAGGGCATGGAGATCATCGCCGGCGGCAGCATCATCATGCCCATCGCCATGAGCGTGCTCGAGACGATCATGTCGATGACGATGAAGGGTATGTAGATGAAAAACCCGATGGCAAAGGCGTGCTTGAGCTCGCTCGTCACAAACGAGGCGATGACGACGCGGTCCGGCACGTCTTCCAAAGGCGTGTCCTCCTCCACGTCGGCAAGCTCCTTGAAGAAGTTTAAGTCCGCCTCGTACGTCTCGCGGAGCATGAACTCGCGCAGCGGCTCCATCGCCTTGTCGGTAAATTCCGTGAGCGTAATCTCCCCCGCGGTATACGGCTTGTAGGCGGTTTCGTTGATCTGTCCGAGAATAGGGCTCATGACGAAGTACGTCACGAACAGCGCCAGGCCTATAATCACCGTGTTCGGCGGCATGTTCTGCAGCCCGATGGCGTTGCGCACGATTGACAGGACGATGACGATGCGCGTAAAGCCCGTGAGCATAATCAGGAGCGTCGGCACGAGCGTGATGATGGTCAGCAGCGTGAGGATCTGCATCGTCTGCGGCTCATTGTCGAGCAGCGACCGGAGCGTGTCGAGCGGCGCGGCGCTCGCCTTTCCGGAAAGAGCCGCCAGCAGCGCCGTAAAAACGGCAAACGCCGCGGCCGCCGCAAGGCAGACCTTGGCTGTTTTCACCCACCGGCGCATGAAGGCCGCCGCTCCGACGGGGTGTTCAGTTAATACGGTTGGAGCGTCCTGCCTGTTCAAAAGCCATACACCACTTTTCGCTGTTTCTTTCTTCTCTCAGCCGCCGAACTTCCTCAGCCGCTTTGCCAGCTCCTCGCGGAAGCTTACCGAGAAGCTGCCGCCCGAAGGCGCTGAGGGAGGCGCGTCAATTTTCAGTTCCGAGGCGGGGATTTTGTCAATGAGCTCCACGCGCTGCCCGCCGCAGCCGAGAATATACGCCGTGCCCGCGATTTCCACGATGGCGACGGACTTGTCCTTCCCGAGCGGCTGCGACGCGATAAGCCGGATGCCCGTCCCTTTCGAGAGCGCGCCGCCGGTCTTGGCCACGAGCCGCGTAATATAAAACGCCGCGGCAATAACGGCTGCGATGACGATGATCGCCTGCAAATAATCCCAAAATCCCACGGCCTGCGCCTCCAACGCTTTTCGCTAAACCTGCATGTTCATGATTTCCTTGTACGCCTCGATCGCCTTGTTGCGGACCGCCACGGTCAGCGCCACCGTCAGCTCCGATTTCTGCGCGGAAATGAGCGTGCTGGCGATGTCGTCCGTCGTGCCTGTCAGCAGCGCGAGCGTACCCGCGGCGTTTTCTGAGCTGATCATCTCCGACTTTTCAAGCGCCTCGGCGAGAACGTCCTTAAACTCAGGAAGCGCGCCGGAATCCTGCGCCTTCTGATTGCCGCCCGTGCCGAGCACATCGCCCAGGGCGCCGATTGCGTTCAGAAAAGACGAATCCGTAATCTTCATGGTCTTTACCCCTTACCCTATTTGCCGATCTCCAGAGCGCGCACGGCCATGTCCTTGTACGCGTTGAACGCCGTGACGTTGGCCTGGTACGAGCGGTAGGCCGAGATCATGTCCACCATCTCCAGCGTCAGGTCCACGTTCGGCATCTGCACATACCCGTTCTCGTCGGCGTCCGGGTGCGTCGGATCGTACTTGAGCTTAAAGTCCGACTGGTCCTCGACGATGCCCGTCACGCGCACGCCGCCGGTAACGCTCGCCTTTGGGTCGCCGCTGATGCGCTGCTGCAGCGTCTCCGCAAAATCGGGGTTGCGCGGCTCCATAATCACGCGCTTGCGGCGGTAGGGGCCGCCGTCTTCCGTGCGCGTCGTCTCGACGTTGGCGATGTTTTCGGCGATGATGTCCATGCGAAGGCGCTGGGCCGTGAGGGCCGAGCCGCTGATGTCCATTCCGCTTAAGAATCCCATTTCGCTCTTCCTTTCTCCGCAGACGCTTAACCGGTTATCACTCTGCCGAGTTTCCTAAACTCCGAGTTGATTTTGGAAATCGTCGTGTAGTAGTTGATGGAGTTTTTCGCCAGCTCCACCATCTCCCGCTCGATGTCCACGTTGTTCCCGTCCAGCCGCGTCGACGTCGACTCGTCCGTCACCACGACGGGCCCGACCTCTTCAAACGGCTTTTTCCCGTCCGGCACGATGTGCCTTTCGTGCGTGACGACCATGTCGAGCTTGTCGTCCTGCGCAAGCTCAGCCGCCCGCGCGAGATGGTCCTCGAACACGACGCGCGAGGCCTTGAAGCCCACCGTGTCGACGTTGGCGATGTTGTTGCTGATGACCTGATGGCGCAGATACGCGGCGTCCAGCCCGCGTTTGAGCGTGTTGACGGAGTTGAACATGCGTTCAATCATTTACATCGCTCCTTTCGTCCGCCCGCCGCCGCTCATCGAAGCACCTTGTTGGCGTCCGTCATGGCCTCGATGTAAAACTGCGCGGCGCGCGATAAAGTGAGATTGGCGCGTTTGGCCGCGGCTTCGGCCTCCTCCCACTGGGCCCGCTCGATGTGGTGAATAACGCGCACAAGCTCCGCTTTGATGCCTTTTCCCGTAATGAGCGGCTCCGTGATTTCCTCAGTTAAGTGCGTCTCCTGCAGGATGTTTTCAATCGGCGCGTCCATAATCGCCTCCGCGAGCGAAAAGAGGCCGACGAGAAAGTATTCGTCGCGCTGCTTCCGCCGCCTCTGGAAAATTGCCACCTTTTCCATGAAGAGACCGCGGATGAGGGCGGCTCGGATGAGCTCGTGGGGCTTGTTCGTCTTCATCTGGTTGAAGATGATGAGCGAAATCCACTTTTTGACCTCGTTGAGCCCCAGAATCAGCAGCGCGTGGAGGATGCCCGTGACGGTGT
>JAAYMC010000034.1 GCA_012521555.1 Clostridiales bacterium | reverse complement strand
GTGCCGTTTGTGTATTTGACGGGGCAGCGGTTGGCCAGCGGCGCGAGGTCCTCGCACATCTCGGCGTTCCCGCCGATATCGCCCGTGGCGATGACGACGCCGCGCTTTGCCCGGACGAGCACAAGGCTGCCGTCCTCCTTCCGCGCGAACACGCCGGTGACTTTTCCGTCTTCCTTGAGAAGCTGCTCGGCGGGCGTTTTGAACAGGTACTGCACGCCGAGCTTGAGCGACTCGCTGTACATCGCGTAAACGGCGTCCGCCGCGCCCGCGCGCATGCCCTTCTGCGCCATCGGCCCGTCGAAAAACCGGTGCGAGCCGTAGTATTCGTGGTATGTATCGCCCTGATAGGCGCTGCCCTGAAGCACAGGCCGCGCCCCATACTGCGTGACGATGCCGATCAGCCAGTCCATCGCTTCGGCGCTGTTGTTAAAGTAGAGCCACACGAGCCTCTCGTCGCAGCGGTTCCCGCACCGCTTGATCCACTCGCGCACGATTTCCTCGAAATCGTTCTCAATGCCCTGCTCCTTCATAAACGAGGAAGCGGCCACGCCGATGTTTCCTCCGCGCCCGGACCAGCTTGCGCCCTTTTCCAGAACGACAACGCGCGCTCCGCACTGCGCGGCGCGCAGCGCGCACGTCACGCCCGCTATGCCGGCGCCTAAAACGGCGACGTCGGTTTCAAGGACTTCCCGGGCGTCTTTCGGGTCAATCGGGTCAGGCGGATTGGCCCACGAGCCCCATTTCGGGCGAACGCTTGACATAAATCCCTCCATCCTCCCTCTTCAAAAAACGTGCTCTTTGTATGGCCTTTATGCTTTTTACCTCTTATATGGACTTAGTATTATATAATATGTAGTGAGGATAGAGTCCAGCTTGCGGCGTCATGAAAAATTGTTTCATAATTTAGACAATTTGACGATATTTTTTTAACATATCGCGCCGAAATTAGCGGTATTAACACGTAATCTGAAAGTGACGGCCTGTTATTTATTAAGACGTAAAAGTTTAAATACTTATTGTCACAGTGATGTAAGACTATATTTGCTATAGATTTTCGGGCAGTATTATGTTAAAATATCCCATGACTTATTTGTCTGAATTGCCTAAGAGAGGATGTGGCGCCAAATGAAAGAGGATTTGTATAAAATTGGAGAGGTCGCCGAGCTGTTCAATATAAGCGTCCAGACGCTGCGGTTTTATGAAAAGATCGGCCTGTTTACCCCGGCGCTGATCGAGGAGTCGACCGGCTACCGTTACTACAGCTGGGAGCAGTTCGAGCGGCTGCGGAACATATTGTTTTTACGGGATTTCGGGCTGCCCCTCAAGGACATCAAACACCAGCTCGAAGTGGAGCACAGCGCCGAATACAAAGCGCTTCTGGAAGAATACAGGGACGCTCTTGAAAACAAGATCCGGGAGAGCATCCAGCTAAAAGAGTATCTCGTCCGGAAAATCGAAAGCCTGGAGCTGGCGCGCTACCTGCCGAAGAACAAGACCCTTTTCCTGCTCTTCCCGGCCCTGAAGGTGCTCCGGCACGACTGCGTCATCGGCAGCTTCGAAACCTTAAAAGAGATGCAGCTGACGATTGCGAGCCTGATTTCAAAATACCATCTCAAAGCCGGCATCGAGAGCGTCGGGCAGTATTTTGACCCGAACGCGCTGGCGGACGAGCGCGGCGGGCTCATCACGAGGGGCATTTTCGTCACGGAAGAAGTGTTTACAAGCGATACTTATTCCCTTGCCGCGGAGCATATAACGACAATTCCGAGAGGCATCTACGGCGTCATGTTCTATCAGCATTCGACGAACGAGTCCCTCCCCTTCGTCCAGAGGCTGCTTGACGACATCCGTCGCCAGTCCCTGCAGCCCATCGGGAACGTCGTCCGCTCCATCATCTTTGACATGGGGCGCGGAAAGCCGACGAAAGACGGATACCTCGCCTGCATCCGCGTGCTCGTGAAAGAGGCTTAAATTTTATATTGAAAGGTGGATGTCTGTGAAAACACCGGTCCTGGAGACAAAAAGGCTTATTCTGCGCCCGCCTGAACTGTCCGACGCGGACGTTATTTTCCGCAACTGGACGTCGGACGACGATGTGACGCGCTACGTCAGCTGGAGCAAGCACCAGTCCGTAGACGACACGAAACAGTGGCTCGAAATGGAAATAGGGCGGATCGACAGCGACGCAAGCTATCAGTGGGTTTTCGTCCACAAGGAGACGGGCGAACTCATCGGCTCCGGGGGCTTTGCGCTCAACGAAGAGCGCGGGATGCACGAGCTCGGCTATGTGCTCATGAAGAAGTACTGGAATCAGGGCCTTGCGACGGAAGCGGCCCGCGCGATGGTCGATTTCGCCCTCGGCACGCTGGGGATAAAGGCGCTCTTTGCCCGCCACGCCAGGGAAAACCCCGCCTCGGGAAGAGTCATGGAGAAAGTGGGGTTTACCTACCACTGCGACGGGACGTGCCGCTGCCTTGACGGCGTGCG
>JAAYMC010000033.1 GCA_012521555.1 Clostridiales bacterium | reverse complement strand
CTCGCCGCTCGCCCCCGCCACGGAAAGCCCCTCGAAGGCCAGCCCGCCCGTGAGCGCCCCGTCCCCGATGACGGCGATGACGTGGTAGTCCCGCCGCATGAGGGTGCGCGCCCGCGCGATGCCGAGGGCGACGGAGATGGAGTTGGATGCGTGGCCGGCGATGAACGCGTCGTGCCGCGACTCGGACGGCTTCGGAAAGCCGGAAAGCCCCCCGAGCTGGCGCAGCGTGGGGAAACGGTCCATCCGCCCGGTGAGGATTTTGTGCACGTAGCTCTGGTGGCCCACGTCGAACACGAGCCTGTCGCGCGACGTGTCAAACACGCGGTGAATGGCGACGGTCAGCTCCACGACGCCGAGGTTGGAGGCGAGGTGCCCGCCCGTTTTGGAGACGTTTTTTATGAGAAACTGCCGCAGATCGTGGCAGAGGACGTCAAGTTCAGCGCGGCTGAGCCTTCGGATGTCAGCCGGAAGCGTGAGTTTATCTAAAATATCCAACGATATTCCCTCTTTTTAAGTCTTATTGCCAGTACCCTGGCCGCCGCATCGGAAATGCCGCGCGCCAATTACAGACGGGCCTTGCGCCCGGGCGCGCGCTGTTAGCCGGCCGCCCTCTTATAGTATGCGGCAAAGTGAATAATTGAGGGCGGTATCGCACGGTATGTAATCCCGAATATTCATATTTCGGGAAATATTCAGTTCATTTTACCTCAAAAGCGCCGGTAAAGCCGTCCCGGCACGAATAATTATACACTATTATACCATTCATATTATCAATAGGGCGCGAAATTATCAATACTTTCTTTCTACGAGAGAGGCGGCGAGAGCCTCCAGAAAGCCCGTTTTTTCAAACCTGCCGCGCAGCGCGGCGACGGCTTTCTCTGTCTCCTCGATTGCGGCGCGGCGCGCGTCATCCACAGACATGAGCGTCAAAAACGTCGTCTTTTCGCTTTTTTTATCCTTGCCCGCCGTTTTGCCGAGCGTCTCCGTCGCGGCGGTGGCGTCGAGGACGTCGTCGATAATCTGGTAGGCAAGGCCGAGATGGCAGGCGTAGCGCCCGGCGCTCTCAAGCTGCGCGTCGCTTCCCCCCGCGGCGAGGACGCCGAATTGCGCCGCCGCGATGAGCAGCGCCGCCGTCTTGTACCGGTGCACGGTGAGAAGCTCGTCCAATGAAAGGCTCCTCCCCTCGCCCTTCATATCCATGACCTGGCCGAGGCACATCCCCTGCCGCCCGGCCGCCCGGGCAAGGAGGGCGCCCATCTTCACGACGGTCTGCGGCGGAAGGGCGCTTGTCATCACAAGCTCGAAGGCCGCCGCCTGCAGCGCGTCGCCGGCGAGCGTGGCCATCCACTCGCCGAAGACGACGTGGCTCGTCGGCTTGCCGCGGCGGAGCGTGTCGTCGTCCATGCAGGGCAGGTCGTCGTGAATGAGCGAATACGTGTGCAGAAGCTCGATGGCGCAGGCGGGGCGGAGCGCGTCCTCCATGCGCCCGCCGCACGCTTCGGCGAATTTGAGCGCGAGAACCGGCCGGATGCGCTTGCCTCCGGCGAGGACGCTGTACCGCATCGCCTCGTGGAGCGCGCCGTCCGGCACGGGCTCGGTGAAAAGCCCCTCGAGGCAGGCGTCCACCATCGCGCGGGCTTCGTCCATCTCCCGCTCAAACCAGCTCTCTTCCTTTAGCATGGCGCGTCCTCCGCGTCGAAGGGCAGCTCCTCCGGCGCGCCGTCCGCGCCCTTGCGCAGTCTGACGATTTTCTGCTCAGCCTCGTCGAGCATCTTTCCGCACATTTTAATCAGCGCCGTGCCCTCTTCGAACAGGGAAAGGGCGGTGTCCAGCGGCACGTCGCCCTTTTCCAGCGCGCGGACAATCTCCTCTATGCGGGCGACGGCCTGCTCAAAGGACATGTTCTCCATTTTCAGCACTCCTTTCGGCTTTAAATCGGCTCCGCCCCGCTTACCGTTGCGGAGAAGGCGTCTTTCTGCAGCCGGACGGTGATTTTGTCCCCAGGGGACACGTCGGCGGCGGATTTGATGACCGTCCCGTCCGCCTTGCGCGCGATGGCGTACCCGCGCCCGAGGACCTTAAGGGGGCTCATGGCGTCGAGCGCCGCGGCCTGCGCGGCGAACCTGTGCTTCCGGGCGGCGAGAATGCGCTCGGCGGCGGCGGCCATGCGCGCGTGGGCGTGGTCGAGCAAAAGCCGCTTGTCGTCGAGGTAGTTTTTGGGGCTGACAAGCACCCGCCGCGAGGCGAGGTCCTCCAGCTTCCTCCGGCGCGCCGTGATCTCGCGGCGGAGCGCCTGCACGGCGCGGATTTCGTAGCTGAGGAGCGTTTCCGCCATCTCCACCTTGTCGGGCACGGCGATTTCCGCAGCGTTTGAGGGCGTTGCCGCGCGCACGTCCGCGACGAAGTCGGAAATCGTCACGTCCGGCTCGTGGCCGACGGCGGAGATGACGGGGATCTCCGAGGCGAAAATCGCCCGCGCCACGATTTCCTCGTTGAAGGCCCACAGGTCCTCGATGGAGCCGCCGCCGCGGCCGGTGATGATGAGGTCGGCCACCTTGTGGCGGTTGGCGTAGGCGATGGCCCCGGCAATCTCCGCCGGCGCCTCGGCCCCCTGCACGCGCACGGGCAGGACGATGACCTTCGCCATCGGCCAGCGCGCGCCGAGCACGCGGATGATGTCCCGCACCGCCGCGCCGGCGCCGGAGGTGATGACGGCGATGCGCTTCGGAAAGCGCGGCAGCGGCTTTTTAAAGCGCTCGTCGAACAAGCCTTCCTTGAGGAGCTTTTCTTTCAGCTGCTCGAAGGCTATGTAGAGGTCGCCCACGCCGTCTACCGTCAGATCGCTGACGTAAAGCTGGTACACCCCGTCCCGCGGGTACACGCTCACCCGCCCGAAGGCGACGACTTTCATGCCGTTTTCCGGCCGAAAGCGCAGCCTTGACGCGCTGGAGCGGAACATGACGCACTTGAGCGCGCCCTGCGCGTCCTTCATGGTGAAGTAGTGGTGCCCCGACGGGTAGATTTTATAGTTGGAAAGCTCTCCGCGCACGTAGACGGCGGCGAGCATATCGTCGCAGTCGATGAGGTTTTTGATGTAGTCGTTGAGTTCCGAGACGGTCAGGATTGTCTTATCCACCCAGCGTCACCGCCCTGTACGTTAAAATCGCAACGCCCAAGGCGTTGTCCGTTGAATATCTCGGCTCGGCAAAAAGCGCCCCCGCCAGCGCCCGCCGGATCATGGAGTTTGAGGCCACGCCCCCGGAAAACAGCACGGGCATGTCCCCGTGCCGCTTTTTCGCCCGCTCCGTCACGCGGGAAAGGACGGACACAAGCGAGCGCAGCGCGAAGGCGGCCACGTCCGCCGGCGGCGCGCCGGACTCATAAAGCTGTTTGACCTTGTGCTCCACGCCCGAGAGGGAAAAATACAGCCCGTCGAGCTTCGGCTCGTAATGCGCCGTGCTCTCCGACTGCTGCGAGAGCGCGTCAAGCTCCTTGCCGGCGGGGAAAGAAAGCCCCAGAAGCTGCCCCGTGCGGTCGATAAGCTGCCCGGCGGAGACGTCCGTCGTCGCGCCGATAATCTCGCACTTTACCGCCGTGCCGTGCGGGCGGACGAGGAGCAGCTCCGTCGTCCCGCCGGAGATCTGCCAGGCAAGGTGCGGCTTGTCCAGCAGCTCAACGCGCCCCGCCGACCACGCGGCCGCGGCGATGTGCCCCTGCTGGTGCGAAAAAGCGAAAAACGGCACCCCGAGCGCCTGCGCCAGGACGCGCCCCTGAGACGCCCCCGCGAGAAAGCAGGGCATGTAGGAGTCCTCCGTCTCGCGCGGCTTTGTGCTCGCGCCGACGGCGAGGACTTCCCCGTCGTACCCGAGCGCGCTGAAAACCTCAGGGAGCTGCCTTACGTGCGCAAACAGCGCTTCGGACTGCCTGAGTCCCAGCTTCCCACGCTCGACATGCAGGAGCCGGCCCGCGTTGCGCCCCACGGAGCCGTCGAACACGGCGCAGCTTGTTGTGTAATTGCTGGTATCGAAGGCGAGCGCGGCTTTCATAAGTGCGCCACTTCTTTTCGCGCGAACGTGCCGAGCACGCCGTTCATAAAGGGCACGACGCGCTCTTCGTCGTACCGTTTGGCCAGCTCCAGCGCCTCGTTGATGGCCACCTTGTTCGGCACGTCGGGCATATACAGAAGCTCGAACATCGCCATCTTCATGAGGGCCACGGCCACGCGCGAGATGCGCCCGTAATTCCAGCCGACGGCGTATTTTTCGATGTATCCGTCCAGCTCCGCCCCGTGGAGGGACACGCCGCGGATAATCCGGCCGATGTACTCCATCTGCACGGCGTCCGGGTACTCCGAGAAAACCTCGTCGTCCGATTGGAGCGAGTTGTAATACTCCTCGTCAAAGAAACGCCCGAGGAGCTCTTCCGCCGGAACGGGGTTTTCATTCTGGCTGAAGCAGAGCTTAAAGGCGATTTCGCGTGCGGCTGTTCTCGTCATCTTTCGTATCACCTTGAAAAAAGGCGGAGTCTCCTCCGCCCCGTATTCCCGCCGCGCAAACCGCGGCGGGCTAAAGTATGAACCAAAATCTCGCAAGTCTATTTCTGCTGTTCCTTTTTGATCTGAATGCCGCTGACAGTCACGTTCACGGCGGCGACGTTAAAGCCCGTCGTCGCCTCGACGGCGGACGCGACATTCTGCTGGACGTTCATGGCCACTTCGTTGATGGCCGGACCGAGCTCGACCATGATATACACGTCGACGGTGACCGCGTTTTCGTCCACACGGACTCTCACGCCCTTGTGGAGCGATTTCTTCCCGAGAAGCTCGGAGATGTCCCTGGACGGGTACAGCCCGGCGACGCCTTCCGTCTCCATGGCGGCGCTGCCGGCGATGACCGCGACAACCTCCTCGGAGATGTTGATGCTGCCCTTCTCATCCGGATAGGTGATGTATTCCTTATTTTCTCCCATATTCGGCCACTCCAATTCCTGTGTGCGGACTTCGTCAGGCGGCACGCTTAATGCGGCGCCGGCACTTCCCGACAACAAAAGTATAATACCTGCTGACGCAGGTATTATACACCAACAGGGAGAGAAAATAAAGCTCTTCCCTCAAGTTTCTTCAAATCTCGGGCTTTACCTCGATGATGTTAAGGTCCATGGCCTTCCAGTCCGTGTGGGAGACGATGATGTCCGTAATCTTGGCCACTTCCGCCGTAGAGAGCCCCTCCGGCGGCGCCGCGACGGTGACGCTCACGCCGTCGCTGGAGATGTACACGACGCAGTCGGCAAACCCCTTGGCCTTGATGAGGTCCTCCAGCTCCGCTTCCTTGACCGAGTCGGTCGCCAGCTTCGATATCTCCGCCAAAGCCGCCTGAATCATTTCCTCAGAGGCATTTTCAGACTTGCTGATGGTGGCGAGCGTCGCGGCGGCGGCGTCGCGCGCCTGCTGGCGGTTGAGACGGGCTGCGCTGAAGAACTCGGAGTTGACGGTCTCCCGCTTCGGCATGTAGAACAGGTCGCCGCCGTCGCTCTTCGGCTGGGCGGCCTCGCTGGATTCGATCTTCGCCCCGGTGTCCGCCGCGTCTTTTGCCGCATTCTTCTTGTTGTAGGACCAGTTTAAGTAAGCCGCAACACAAACAAAAAGCAGCACTGTTATGATAACCGCGTTCCTCTTAAATGTCTTCACTCCGATGCCTCCTCAAGAATTTTTCATTTTTGCAACGACGATTTTGTCTGTGCTCAGGCCCGTCAGGCCCGCGACGGCCCGGATGATATCGAACCGGACGGCGGCGCTGTCCGCTCCCTCGCAGACGACGAGCGCGCCCTGGTAGACGGGGTAGACGGTTTTCACCGTGAGCGGCTTTTCCGCCGCGCTTCCGGACGAGGCGAGGACGACCTTGGACGTCCTGTCGAGGGACGTCTCCTCTTCGTCCCCGCGCCGGCTTGCGTCTTTGGAATACGTCTCGTCCCGGGCGTAGACCTGCTCAATCCCCGTCTGCAGCGTCAGCACGACGGTGACCTTTCCGGCGCCGTCGATTTTGGACAGCGCCTCGGCGATGCGCTTTTCCTGCTCGGCAAGGGAAAACGCCTCCGTTTGCCCGCCGCTTGCCGGCTGTTCCTTTGCGGCGGATTTCCCCGTCGTCGGAATCAGAATCAGCACCAGCCCCACCAAAACGACGAGCAGGACATACTTGTTCTTTTTCAGGAAATTGAAGACCCTCTCAAACACCTCCGGCCTGCTACTGAGTTTCATGGCTCTCACTCCAGTCCAGCTCTTCCGGCGATATGCCGAGCTCCGCCTCGATAATCTCCCCGAGCTTTCGGCGGGCTGTCTCGCCGGCTTTTGTCGTCAGGCGGGCGCTTTTCGGGACAAAAGTCCCGTCCTCAAGCTTTTCCGCCGTCACCGTGACGCGCAGGTCGTCTATCCCGAGGGAGCGACCTTTGTCCAATATATATGCGGCTGTCCTCTCCTCTATGATACGTCTGAGGAGCTTTTCCTCCGATATTTGCGCGCCGGCCGCGGCGGCGCGCCCTTCCTCCCGGTACCGCTCCGCGAAGGCCGCGAAGCTCTCCGCGTCGAGCCGCCGCAGCGGGCTGATCAGCGCTAAAATGGTGACAAGCCCGCAAACGAGCGCCACAACGCGCTTGACGCGCCCTTCCGGCGCGAGCATGCGGGCCGCCGCCGAAACGAGGGCCGCACCCGTCAGCCCCAGAACCCAGTCTCTTAATACCGCGCTCAAATTAGCTCACCATCCGAATCACAGAAATAATCGATATGTACAGCATCAGCGACGAGCAGCCCACCAGCCCCAGAATCATCCCGAACGCCGTGCTCACGTTGCCGATGAGCTTCGTGATGCGCCCGTCGCTGGCGGAGGCGGCCAGCCCCGCCGCCGCCTTGTACAGCAGGTAGTGGGCGCCGACGCGCAAAAACGGCACCGCGCACGTCGCCGCCACGGCGATAAGCCCGAACACGCCGACGGCGTTGCGCAGAATCTTCGCGCCGGCCAGAACGGTGTCCGACGCGTCGGCGACGATGCTCCCGACGACGGGCAGGACCGTCTGGATCGCCGTCTTCATCGCCTTGACCGCGGCGGCGTCCGTCGAGGCGCTGATGACGCCCGTGATGGACAGGTACGCCACGAACAGGAGCATGATGACGGACATCGTCGTCTTCCCCAGCCACTTAAGGAGGCTTGACGCCCCGGCAAGCCCCTCCCCGCCCAGCGCCGCCTCGGCGACGCTGGCGGCCGTAAAGCCGTAAATGATGGGGACGACAATGTTGTTTGACGCCGTCATGAGCACGTCCATAAACAGCGCCGTCGCCGCGTATTTGGCCGCGGCGGAGGTCACCGCCCCGCTGGCCGCGGCGGCGGACGTGAGGGTGGGCAGCAGCGCCTTGGTAAAAACGCTCAGGCTGTCGAGCGTCTCCCGCCCGAGCCGGACGAACGCGCCGACGCTCTGGATGCTCAGCACGCTGATGGCGAGCACGCCGGCGATGACGGCGTATTGCTGCGCGCCGTCAAACGCCGCCGTGAGCACCCCGCAAAGAAGCGCCGTGAGCATCACGACGACGGCGTTTTTCAGCGCCGCCGACACGGCCTCCCGCAGCCGCCCGCCGAGGGCGCCCAGGAGGGCGCCGATCCCTTTGTCGGGGTCGGCCGCGTCCGACACGGAAAATTTCCCGATCAGGTCGCGGGCGGCGTCCGGCAGGGCGTCTTCAAGCCTGTCCGTTTTCAGCTCCTCGGCGTACGCTTCGGCGGCTTCGGCGGGCCCCTCCCCCGCGAGCGCCGCGGCGGGCCGCGCGAAAAAGGTGGCCAGAGCCATGAGGAACGCGAGCGTTACAATCCACTTTTTCATCCGTACCCTCTTTTGCGTCTAAACAAGCGACCGAATCATACTGACGACCGACTCAAACAGCGGCAGCGATATGTACAGCGCCGTGAGGGAGCCGACAAGCTCCACCCCGGAGGCGACGGACGACTGCCCCGCGTCGCGGCAGACGTCCGACGCCAGCTTCGTCACGAGCGAAATGCCGACGGTTTTGAACACAATCTCCACTGCCGTCAGGGAGATGTTCGTGGCCTCGGCCAGAGTGCGGATAAACTCCACCACGCCGACGATGACGTCGAACGCGAGGTACAGTCCGGCCATCGCCAGCGCAATCGTGAGCATGAGGGACATGTCCGGGCTGTTCTTTTTGATCACAAGCCCCATCACCGCGCCGGCGACGGCGACGGCGGCCACCTTGAGCAGTATCATCGCCCCTCAGCCCTTAGAAGCCGAACAGGTTTTTTATCATGTTAAACAGCTCAAAAATCTGCTGGACGATAATCACAAGGACGGCAACCAGCCCGGCGAGCGTGACCATCAGCGCCTGTTCGCTCTGCTTGGTGTTCGATAAAATCAGGTTGAGAACCGCAACGAGTATCCCGATCGCCGCGATTTTGAAAATCAGATCAACGTTCATGTATGTAACCCTCTCCCGTCACGATGGATTGAGCGCATGCTTCCCGCCGGCACGGTACATCATTATGTCTGCCTGTCCATAAATATGCGCGGCGCTACAGCAGCAAAACGGAGACGAACACGCCGGCGGCGACACCCAGAAACGCGTGCACGCGCGCCTTTCTGTCCCGCTCCGCCTCGGCGCGGCGGGCGTACTCCTCCATCCGCCGCTGCACGCGCTCGAGCGCGCTCTTCTGCTCGCCGGCGTCGTACCGCCCGAGAAAGTAGCCGAGCTCCCCGAGCGCCCGGCGCTCAAAGTCCGTCAGGAGCAGCTCCGGCGACTCGGCGAGCGCCGCACCCCACAGGGACGAAAAGGACCTTCGCCCCAGCGCGCCCATCTTCTCGCGCACGCGCGCGAAAAAGGCCGAGACGGGATACGGCGTGTCCTCCGAGAGCATCCGCATCAGCTCCGGCATGGGGGTCAGGCGGTCGTAGACCTCGCTTTTCATGATTTCAATCGCGCCGCACACGGCGTGGAGGATGCTCACGCGCCGGCGCATCCTCAGCACGCTCAGAACGCCCCACGCGCCGGCGCCGGCCGTGATGAGAATGGCGCCAATCAGCCGGATCACGGCGCATCCCCCAATCGCTCGACGGAATACGCCCGCGCCCCGTCCTTTTCCGTGATGACGACGGCCCGCTGAAAGACCCCCAGGCCCAGCAGCCGCGCGTACAGGGGCCGCGCGCGCAGATCGGCGACGCTGTCGCCATGCGCCGTCGCAATCAGGCGCACGCCGCAGTTTGCCGCCTGCTCGATGGCCTCGATGTCCTCCGGCGCGGTGATCTCGTCGAGGGCAATCACCTGCGGATTCATTGAACGCAGCAGCATCATCACGGCCTGCGCCTTCGGGCAGCCGTCGAGCACGTCCGTCCGCGGGCCCACGTCAAGCTGCGGCTGCCCCTCGTACAGGGCCGCCACTTCGCTGCGCTCGTCGGCCAGCGCCACGCGCAGCCCGGGCAGGCCCGCGCGCCCGCCCGCCGAGAGGATGCGGACGAGGTCCCTCAGAAGCGTCGTCTTCCCCATCCCGGGCGGCGAGATAATGAGCGTCGAGCACACGCTCCCGCCCTCCACAAGCTCCGGCACGACGGGCTCGGCCACGCCCGGCATCTCCCGCGCGATGCGGATGCACGCCGAGGAGAGCGCGCGAAAGCCCGAGACGGCCCCGTCTCTCACAATCGCGCAGCCGGCAAGGCCGATCCGGTACCCGCCGCGCACGGTGAGAAACCCCGACCGGATGCTCTCCCGCAGGGAGTAGGCCGACGCGCCCGTCGCGATGTCGAGAAGGCCGTCCAAATCTTCCCGCGTGACGGCCTCCGTCCCCAGCTGCCGCTCGCCCGACGGGAGCAAGACCGTCATCGGCCGGCCGACGCGCAGCCTCAGCTCCTCGGCGGCGGCCCTGTCGCTTTTCATCACCTGCCGCGCGCGGGAGCGCAGGCGCTGCGGCAGCAAAAGCACGGCCCCGTCGTACCGCGCCACGCGCGCTTCAAGCTCTGTCATTAGGCATCGCCCCTTTCACGCCTTATGTGTATGGCGGCATGTCCCACTTTATGACGGCGCGAGAGCATAAAAAAACGCCCCCGAGGGCGCATCCTGCGGGGGCGGAATTTTCAATTTCGGAAAAGGAGACTGTTTTCCTGCGGCCTTAAGACATCGAACTTAGTTTTGCCGGCTCTCGCGGCGCTGGAGGCTGAGCCGGTCGGCAATCATGGCGATAAACTCGCTGTTCGTCGGCTTGCCCTTGATATTCGAAACGGTGTAACCGAAAAACTTCTGCAGCGTTTCCAGATCGCCTCGATCCCATGCCACTTCGATGGCATGCCGGATAGCACGTTCAACGCGGCTCGGAGTCGTCGAGAATTTGCGCGCGACGGTCGGGTAGAGCACTTTCGTCACGGCGTTGATGATATCCATGTCGTTGATGGCCAGGATAATCGCTTCGCGCAGGTACTGGTACCCTTTGATGTGCGCCGGAACGCCGATTTCATGGATAATCTCCGTCACCATGCTCTCGAGACTCTGTTCATAATGCTGAACCGGGCGCGATACAGGCGTCGCAGGCGCGAGCGAGACACGCGCTTTCCCGGATACCATCCGGATACGGGAGAGGAGGACGGGAATGTCGCAGGGTTTTTGCATGTAGTAAGAGACGCCGAGGCTCGACGCTTCCGCAAGCGTATGCTCGCTGGCAAAGCCGGATACGATAATCACGGCCGGTCTGCTCTGTTCCAGGTCGTTGATTTTGGCGATGAGTGCTAGGCCGTCCAGATTGGAGAGAATGAGGTCGGTAATGAGAACATTGGGCTTCTTCTCCAGCACGAGATTGTACGCCTGCTGGCCGTCTCCCGTGCAGCCTACGACTTCAAAATCACCTTCCGAAGATAAGATATCGGAAAGCAGCAGCCTGTATTCTTCGCTGGTATCGGCAATAAGAACTCGCGTTTTGCTATCCATTCTCTTACTCCTCCGTAACAAATATTTCATCACGGCTTAGCATAATCTCTTTTTAACTGCGGCCTTGTGAAATAATGTAGCATAAAGAGACGTATTATTCAAGCATATTTTGGAATTATTTTCTAATTATTTCCATTTTGCTTGACCGCCGCTATTTGCCGTCGATGAGGTAATCGTAAGAGACGTTGAAAATTGTCGCAATGGCTTTAAGTTCGATGTCCGTCACATACCGCTTGTTTGTCTCGATGCGGGTGATGACGTTTTTGTCCATGTCGATGCCGATGAGCTGGAACTGATACGCGAGCGCCCTTTGGGACAGGCCGCTCCTTTCCCGAAGCTGTTTCAGCCGCGAAGAAATAAGATTCTTCTCACCATTCTCACCGCGCGGTTTTGGCATATCCCTCTTCACCTCGCACAAGTTTAAAAATTTGTATTTTCTCATTAGTAATTTAACGTGCTATTATCCAGAAATCGGTTGTAAAAGCGATACATTATGTATAATTATGTCAAAATTTCGTGCTTTTTCAATGATTTGTGCATAGCAGCGCGCGGACGAGGATGCCGAGGTTATTCTTATAGATCTCATCAAGCTGCTCAAGCGGCAGGGGCGAGACGCCCTCGCCCGCCTCGATTGTAAACCCGGGGCGGCGGAAACGCTTGATAAACCAGTCCTTGTACCCGGCAAACCCCGAGGCGTACGGGACGTCCTCCACTTCGTATCCGCTCACCTTTTTAAACTCAAGCGCTATTTCAAGCGCATTTTTTACGTCAATGTCGAGATACTTCCAATAGATGACTTTTCCCTGCGTGTGATAGGAGAGCGTGATGTCAAAATTGTTTTCCAGCGTGTAGTTGAAAACGGCGATGCTCTCCGGCTCGGACAGGGCGCACGGGCCGACAAAGTCTCTCGGCGCGGGCGAGACGACGCCGATTTCCGCTTTGTTCGCGCGCGCGATTTCCCAGCCCGCGGGGTACTGGAGATTTAAATCGACGCCGCGGATGTTGGCCTTCCACCCGTCGGGAAACGGAATGTGCGGGTACCGGCCTGCAATGCGCCCGGCGCGCTTTAGGACGGCCTCGTCCTGTATCTGCCCGTTTACGAGGTCGGCTCCGTCGGGATTGACGAGCGGGAGAAGATGCAGCGTCGCGCTGCGATAAAGCGCGCGCGCGGGCGCGTCGTAGATGACGCCGTCCTTGTCGACGGCCGCCAGATACTCCGCGGCAAAGCGCAATAAAACGAGGCTCGTTATCCACTCGTTGGCGTGGTGCGCGGCGTTGACGAAGACGCGCCGCGCCCCTTCGCCAATGACGAGCACCGTGACCGGCCGGCCGAGGACGCTGCGGCCGATGGTTTCCGCGCGCGCAAACGGGTACTTTTCGCACAGTGTGTTTAAGACGTTTTCGACATGATACGACGAGAATCCCCTTTTATTTTGAAAGAACAGCCCGTCCATTTCAACCTCCGCCCCCTTTTTTATCCTTTCAAAAGGTTCATATTTCCTTTTCAAAAGGAACATTATGGCTGACTTAGCGGAAAAATGCGCGCCTTTCTTGAATAACGGGCGCTTCTTTTGCGCTTTCATTTTCAGCCAGTCCAAATCAGATATAAATTGACACGCCGCCGCGCCGTCTTTTTTCAGAGCGGGCGGACATATTAAAACAGCAATATAAAAAAAATCAGGAGGGGAAACATGCTTAAAGCGTCATGTCTCTCCATATCGAAGCGAGGGTGAAGATATGGAGTTTAAGGATAAGGCGAAAAGGAAAATTTTGAAACTCTGCGGGACGGTGCTCGTCGCCGCAACGCTCCTGGCATCGGCCGCGCCGCCGGCGGCGCAGGCGGGATACAGCCATAAAAAACTCGTGCCGATGGGCAACGCCGTCGGCATCTCGATGGAGGCGGACGGGGCGCTCGTCGTCGGCATCCCTGAATTTCTCGGGGACGGGACGCCGTCTCCCGCCCGCAGCGCCGGCTTTGCGGTCGGCGACATCATCACGCACGTGGGCAAAAAGCGCGTCTGCTGCAACGAGGAGATCCGGGACGCGCTCGCACAAAGCGGCGGCAAGAGCGTCACGGTGACCGTCACGCGCGGGAAGAAAACGGTGGACATCACCGTCACGCCCCACATCAACGCCGAAGGGCGCGCGGAGCTCGGCCTGTGGCTGCGGGACGCCGTCGCGGGCATCGGCACCATCACCTTCTACGACTCGGAAACGGGCATCTACGGCGCGCTCGGCCACTCGGTGAGCGACACGGAGACGGGCATCCTCATCCCCCTGCGCACCGGCACGATTCTCAAGTCCTCAGTGACGGACGTCGCGCAGGGGAAAATCGGGTTCCCCGGCCAGCTGCACGGCACCTTTAACGCCGACAACGTGGTGGGCAACCTCGTCAAAAACTCGCCCAACGGCATTTTCGGGCAGATTCTGTCGCCGGAATTCGTCGCCGGGCGCGAGGCCATCCCCGTAGCCGACACGAAGGAAATCCACACCGGCCCGGCCACGATTCTGTCCAACGTCTCCGGCACGGAAGTGTGCGAATACACCGTTGAAATCACGCGCCTGTACACCGGTTCGGAAGCCGCGGGGCGCAGCATGATGCTCACGGTGACAGACCCGCGCCTCATCGAGCAGACGGGCGGCATCGTGCAGGGCATGAGCGGCAGCCCGATTATCCAGGACGGCAAGCTCATCGGCGCCGTCACGCACGTCCTCATCAACGACCCCACGCGGGGGTATGGCCTGGCCATCGAGAAGATGCTCGACACGGTCTACAACAGCACGGCCTCGAAAAAAGCCGCATAAAGCACGGAAAGGCCGGCGGCCAAAAGCCGCCGGCCTTATCCTTTTCAATCCCGCCAAAACTTGCTATAATGGATACATAGAGATTTTCGATTCCATGACGAAGGAGATGACCAATGCAAACGAGAACACGCATTGACGTGCGCTACCCGGACTGCGACCGCATGGGCATCGTGCACCACGCGGTCTACCCGATCTGGTACGAAATTGCGCGCATGGACTTTTTCAAAGAAATCGGCTTCCCGTTCGAGGAGATGAACCGCCTCGGCGTCAACCCGGCGATGGTGGACCTCAGTCTCCAGTACAAGGCGCCGGCGACGTACCCGCAGACGCTTTACATCACAACCCGCATGGGCGCCTACGCGCCGAAAAAGCTCGAGCTGCTGTACGAGACGGCCACGGAGGACGGCGCCGTCATCAACACCGCCCGCACGTTCCATATCTGGACGGGCCCGGACAATAAGTCCATCAACCTCGAGGAAGCCTACCCCGACGTGTATGAAAAAATCCGCCGCGCCGCGCCGCAGCAGGCGTAAGGCGCGCGGTTTTTTGCCGTTAGTTTTACTTGAATAATTATTCAATATTCCTTCTAACCCATCTTGAAGAACAGTTCAGCATAAAAAGAAGGCCGTTTCATGGACAATAAGAGCGATTTTTCGCAGGGGAGCATGCGCCTGCTCATTTTGCGCATGGCCGTCCCGATTACGCTCGGGCAGCTTATTAACCTGCTGTACAATCTTGTCGACCGCGTCTACATCGGGCACACGGAAAACGGCCGGCTTGCGCTCACGGGCATCGGCGTGACGCTCCCGATTATCTCGATTATCATGGCGTTTTCCAGCATCGGCTCCTCGGGCGGCGCGCCCCTTTTCTCCATGGCGCGCGGCCGGGGAAACAAACAGGAAGCGGCGCACATCCTTGGAAACACCTGCGCGCTGATGATCCTGTTCGGCGTGCTGCTCGCCGTCTTATCTTTCATTTTCCGAAAGCCGCTTTTGTACCTGTTCGGCGCGAGCGACGACGTCTTCCCATACGCCGACGCCTACCTCTCCATCTACCTCATCGGCACGCTGTTTACGACGCTCACGCTCGGCCTGAACTCCTTTATCCACGCGCAGGGCTTCCGCCTGATCGGGATGCTCTCCATCGTCATCGGCGCGGCCATCAACATCGTGCTCGACCCCGTCTTTATCTTCCTGCTTGGCATGGGCGTGCGCGGCGCGGCGGTCGCGAGCGTCCTCGGGCAGCTGGGTTCCGCCATCTGGGTCATGCAGTTTCTCACGGGCCGGCGGGCGCTCATCCGCCTGACTCTTCCCAACCTGAAGGTGAAAATGAAGACAATCTGGCGCATTGTGTCGCTGGGCCTGAGCGGTTTTTGCATGAGCATGACGAACACCCTCGTGCAGATCGTGACGAACAAGACGCTGTTGCACTACGGCGGGGATAT
>JAAYMC010000032.1 GCA_012521555.1 Clostridiales bacterium | reverse complement strand
GGCGTTGTAATCGTCAAGATACGGCGTGTGCTGGAAGAAATTCGCGTCGATGGAGCCGTCGGCGAGGGCGACGTTCGGCTGGACGTAGTCGGTAAACTCGACGATTTCAAGCTCGTAGCCCTTCTCGCGGAGCGCGTCCCGCACCGCCTCGAGAATCAGGGCGTGGGGCGTGGGAGATGCGCCGACGACGATTTTCTTAAGCTCGGCTTTTTCCCCGCCGTTCTCCTCCTTTTCCGTGGGAGCGGAGCTCGCGTCCGGGGAACCGGACGGCGAGGCCGCCGGCGAGGTCTGGGGCGCCTTCGAGCCGCCGCAGGCGGCAAGCCCAAGCACGAAGACGAGAGCAATCAGCAAAGCGATAATCTTTTTCATAAAATTTCCTCCTTATTTTCTGCGTTTGTCGTTTTTACGAGCGACCATCATGTCCACTTCCTGCAGCACCTGCACGATGATGACGAGCAGGGCGACGGTCACGAACATAATGCCGTTTTCGTAGCGGTAGTAGCCGTAGCGGATGGCGATGTCGCCGAGTCCCCGGCCGCCGATGATGCCGGCCATGGCCGAGTAGCTGAGAATCGTCGTCACGGCGATGGCGGCGCCGACGAGGATGGACGGCCGCGCCTCGGGGAGCAGCACCTTCCAGATAATCTGCATCGGCTTTGCCCCCATGGACTGCGCCGCTTCGATGACGCCCTTGTCAATTTCCTTGATTGAAGATTCAACCAATCTTGCAATAAAGGGCGCTGAGCCGATGACGAGGGGCACGATGGTTGCCGTCGGGCCGAGCGACGTGCCGATGATGGCCCTCGTGAGCGGCGTGACGAAAATCATGAGAATCAGAAACGGTATCGAGCGCAGGATGTTGACGATGACGTTGAGGATGCTGTTGAGCCACCGGATGGGGTGAATCCCGTCCTTATCCGTCACCACAAGGGCGACGCCGAGGGGCAGCCCGATTATGTAGGCGATGAAGGTGGAGGTGAGCGTCATGTAGAGCGTCTCGAGGATGCCGTTGCCGATCATTTTTACGACGGCCTGGTCAAACATCGCCCGTCACCTCCTCAACGCTCAGGCCCTGCGCGCGCATGGACCCGAGCATGCGCTCGGCGAGGTGGTCGTCCTCCGGCAGCGCGATGATCATCTGGCCGACGGCCTTGCCGTCAATCTCCTTCGTGTTGGCGTACAGGATGTTGACCGGGTGGCGGAACTCCAGCACGAGGTTGCTGATGACGGGCTCGAAGGCGCTGCGCCCGTCAAAGACGATGCGGCACCGCCGCCCGCCCATGAACTCCTCGACGCGCTCGCCCGGCGGCAGGACAAGGCGTCTGGCCGCGTCGGACTTCGGGTGCGTGAAGATGTCGCTGACGGGGCCGACTTCGGCAATCCGCCCGGCGTCGATAATCGCCACGCGCTGGCAGATTTCCTCGATAACGGCCATCTCGTGCGTAATAATAATCACGGTGATGCCCAGCTTCTCGTTGATCTCGCGGATGAGGGCGAGGACGCCGCGTGTGGTGGAGGGGTCGAGGGCGCTTGTGGCCTCGTCGCACAAAAGCACCTGCGGGCTTGTGGCGAGGGCGCGGGCAATCGCCACGCGCTGGCACTGCCCGCCGGACAGCTGCGAGGGATAGGAGTTCCTCTTGTCGGCAAGGCCGACAAGCTCCAGGAGCTCTTCCGCGCGGCGGATGCGCGCCTTCTTCTCCACGCCGGCAATCTCAAGCGGGAAACACACGTTTTGCAGCGCCGTGCGCTGCATGAGCAGGTTAAACTGCTGGAATATCATGCCGATGGACTGGCGTACCCTGAGCAGCTCCGGCATGCTCAGCTTCGAAAGGTCCCTCCCCTGAAACAAAACCGTCCCGGAGGTGGGCCTTTCGAGGTAGTTGATACATCGCACGAGCGTGCTCTTGCCGGCGCCGCTCATGCCGATGATGCCGAAGATTTCGCCCTTCCTGATGTCGAGGGAAATATCGTGAAGGGCCGTAAAACCGGCGCCGTCAGCCGTCGGAAATGTCTTCGTGAGGTTTCTCAGGCTCACGATCGTCTCTGGCGTGCTTATGCCATCATCTCCCCGTATCCCATAATACATATCAGCAATACATATTATAGATATATGATAAATATGTTGTTTAGAATATTAGCATTAACCGGCTGGGATGTCAAGACAAATGCCAGGAAAACAGCGCCGAAATTTTCATAAATTGCCGCGCCGTTTTAATGCACGCTCAACATTAAGGCCAAACCGGCAATATTGACAGCCCGTGGCGATTTCTCTATGATGAATCCGGCGGCTTTCGCCGCACACTTATTTCGAGGAAACCACGATGATTTATCTGGATTACGCAGCCAATACCCCTGTCCACGAAGAAGTGCTCAGGGTTTTTTCCGACTTAACGCGGGAGTTTGTCGCAAACCCGAACGCCGCGCACTCCGCGGGCAAAGCCGCGCGGGAGTATCTTGAGCGATGTTCGGAGAACATCGCGCGCCTTCTGGGGCTTAGCGATCACGACATCGTCTACACCTCGGGGGCGACGGAGTCGAACAACCTTGCCATCCTCGGCGCGGCGCTGGAGCGCCGCAGCCGCGGGCGGCACGTCGTCTCCACTTTTCTTGAGCACTCGTCCGTCAACGGGCCCCTCGCAAAACTTGAGTCCGAGGGCTTCGACGTGGAGTACGTCTCCCCCCTGCCCGACGGGGCGCTCGATTTAGACGCGCTCTCGGACGCCCTCACGCCGGGCACGACGCTCGTGTCCGTCTGCTATGTGGACAGCGAGCTGGGCGCCGTGCAGGACATTTCCGCCATCGCCGAGCGCGTGAAAGCCGTGCCCGGGTGCCTGCTGCACGTCGACGCCACGCAGGCGGTGGGCAAAATCCCGCTCGACCTGGACAAGGCCGACCTTATCTCCCTCGCGCCGCACAAGTTTTACGGGCTTGTGGGCAGCGGCATCCTCGCCGTCAGGCGGGGCGTCGCCCTCCAGCCGCTCCTGCACGGGGGACTGAGCACAACGCCGCACCGCAGCGGCACGCCCGCGCTCGCCCTTGCCGCGGCGGCGGAAAAGGCGCTTGTGCTCGCGCTGGAAAACCTCGATGAAAAGCGCCGCATTGTGTCCGAACACAACGCGCGGCTGCGGGCGCATTTTAGCAAGGATAAGCGCATCGTTATCAACAGCTCGGGCCGGAGCGTGCCGCACATTTTAAACATCAGCCTGCCGGGGCTCTCGTCGGAGCAGATGAAAGACAGGCTCGGCGAGCGGGGCGTGCTCGTTTCCACCCGCTCGGCGTGCAGCGCGCCAAACTCCGTCTCGCGCCCCGTCTACGCCGTCACGGGAAACAAAAAGCGCGCGCTGTCCACGCTGCGCATAAGCCTGAGCCACCTGACAACGCCGGACGAGATCACCCGCTTCCTTGAGATATTCGACGAATGCCTGGGCGCCATCGCGCCCTGATGGAGACAGTATGGAACGACACGAAGAAATACAGCGCAGCATCACGAAAAAATTCCGGAAAGAAATCTGGAAGCGGTTTACCGCCGCCGTCGTCAAATACGACCTTATTCAGGAGGGGGACAAAATCGCCGTCTGCATCTCCGGCGGCAAGGACTCCACCCTTCTCGCCCTGTGCATGCGCGAACTGCAAAAGCACAAGGTGAAAAACTTCGAGCTCGTCTACCTCGTGATGGACCCGGGGTACAACGACATTAACCGCCAGGTCATCCTCGACAACGCCGAGCTCCTGAAGCTGCCGATTACGATGTTTGAGTCGGACATCTTCGACGTGGTGGCCAAAACGGACCGCTCCCCCTGCTACCTGTGCGCGAAAATGCGCCGCGGATACCTCTACAGCCGCGCGAAGTCCCTCGGGTGCAACAAAATCGCCCTCGGGCACCACTTCGACGACGTGATCGAGACGACGCTCCTGAGCATGTTCTACGGCGCGGAGGTCAAGACGATGATGCCGAAGCTCCACAGCACGAATTTCGAGGGCATGGAGCTCATCCGCCCGCTTTACATGGTGCGGGAGGCGGACATCCTCGCGTGGAAGCGGTACAACAACCTGCGGTTTATCCAGTGCGCCTGCCGCTTTACGGAAAACTGCGTGCTGGGGGACGGCAGCGGCGTCTCGAAGCGGCAGGAAATCAAGGCGCTCATTAAAAAGCTGCGCCAGACGAGCCCGGGCGTCGACCTGAGCATCTTCAACAGCATGCACAACGTCAATCTCAATGCCGTCCTCGGCTACACGGACGACGCAGGCTACCACTTCTTCCTCGACGCCTACGGCAAAAAAACAAACGGCGAGGGCGACGACGGCGAGTAAGCGCAAGCACTGCATGGCTGCGAAAGACCGCAATCTGGCGCAAGGGTAAATAAGCCGCAAAAGCGGTAAAGCAAAATATCTAATAAAACAAACAGCGCGCGAACGGATGTTCGCGCGCTATTTTTGTATTTTGTCTTGATTTACTCGACCGTGTAGCCTTCTTCTTCGATGGCCTTTTTGATGGCCTCCTCCGTCACCTTCCCGGGGTCGTAGGAGACGGTGACGTTTCCGCTTTTGAGCTCCACGTCCACGTCGTCCACGCCGAGCGCGGACACCGCCGACTTCACCGCATTCACGCAGTGGTTGCAGGACATGCCGCCCACCTTAAACACCTGAGTTTTCGCCGCCATAACTGACACTCCTTTTTATAAGATTTTACCTTATCGGCGCTTTGTGGGGTCAAACCGTTTCAGGCTCAGAGAGTTGGTCACCACCGACACCGAGCTGAACGCCATCGCGGCCCCGGCGATGATGGGGGAGAGCAGCCCGAACGCCGCGATGGGGATGCCGACGATGTTGTAGATAAACGCCCAGAAGAGGTTTTGCTTGATTTTGCGCATTGTCCGGCGCGACAGGCGGATGGCCGCCGCGACGGTGCGCAGATCGCCGCGCATGAGGGTGATGTCCGCCGCTTCAATCGCCACGTCCGTCCCGGTGCCGACGGCCATGCCGATGTCCGCGGTGGCCAGCGCCGGCGCGTCGTTGATCCCGTCGCCCACCATGGCCACGACGTAGCCTTCCTTCCGCAGCTTTTCGACTTCCTCCGCCTTGTGCTCCGGCAGGACTTCGGCGAGGACGTGTTCGATGCCCACCTGCTTTGCAATCGCCGCGGCGGTGCGGGCGTTGTCGCCCGTAATCATGAAGACCTCCACGCCCATCTCGCGGAGCTCCTCGACGGCTTCGATTGAATGTTCCTTCAAAGTATCCGCCACGGCGATGACGGCCGCGACTTCCATGCCCACCGCCATGAGCATGGCCGTCTTGCCCTCGCTTTCAAGGCGCTCGAGCGCTTCAGTCGCGCGCGCGATGTCGACGCCGCTTTCCGCCATGAGCTTGTGCGTGCCGACGAGGACGACTTTGCCCCCCACCTCGGCGAGCACACCCTTGCCGGGGACGGCCGCAAAGCGCTCAGGATCCGGGATTGCCCCGAGGCGCGCCTTTGCCGCCTCGTAAATGGCGACGCCGAGCGGGTGCTCGGAGTTTTTCTCCGCAGCGGCGGCAAGGCGCAGCACGTCATCTTCGGAGAGCTTACCGAGCGGCAAAATGTCCGTCACTTCCGGCTCGCCCTTCGTGATGGTGCCCGTCTTGTCGAGGACGACGGCGCTCACCTTATACGCCGCCTCGAGGTATTCCCCGCCCTTGATGAGGATGCCCTTTTCCGCGCCCTTGCCGGTGCCCACCATAATCGCCGTCGGCGTGGCAAGCCCCAGCGCGCACGGGCAGGCGATGACGAGCACCGCCACCGCGCTCATGAGCGCGTCGGACACCTCGCCTTTGATCACCATCCAGAGGACGAACGTGAGCACGGCGACGCCCAACACGGCGGGGACGAAAACGCCGGCGACCTTGTCCGCGAGCTTTTGAATCGGCGCCTTGCTCCCCTGCGCCTCCTCCACCATTTTCACAATCTGGGCGAGCACCGTCTCGCGGCCGACTTTCGTCGCGCGCATCTTAAACGCGCCGTGCTTGTTGATGGTCGCGCCGATGACTGTGTCGCCCACCGCCTTTTCCACGGGGATGCTCTCGCCCGTGAGCATCGACTCGTCGACGGCCGACGCGCCCTCGATAATCTCCCCGTCCACCGGCACCTTCTCGCCGGGGCGGACGGAGACGATATCGCCCGGCACCACTTCGCCCACGGGGATGTCCACTTCCTCCCCGTCCCGGATGACGCGGGCCGTTTTCGCCTGCAGTCCCATGAGCTTCTTGATGGCCTCGGACGTGCGCCCCTTCGCCCTCGCCTCGAGGTACTTGCCGAGGAGGATGAGGGTGATGATCATCGAGGAGGCCTCGAAATAGAGGTTGTTCATGCCGCGCATCCTGTCCGGCTCGAAAAAGCCGTTGTAGACACTGTAGAGGAACGCCGCCGAGGTGCCCAGCGCCACGAGCACATCCATGTTCGCGCTGCCCGACCGCAGGGCGTGGTACGCGCCCCTGTAAAAGCGCGCGCCGAGCACGACCTGAACGGGCAGCGAGAGCGCGAGCATGAACACGGGGTTGTGCATGAGGGAGACGTGCACGCCCGCCCACTCGAGGATCATCATGAGCATAAGCGGCGCCGTGAGCACCGCGCCGGCGATAAAGGAGATAAGGAGCCTGCGCGCCTGCTTTTCCCGCTCAAGCCGCTCCCTGTCCTCCTCCACTTCCTCTTCGCGCTGCGCGCCGTAGCCGAGGCCTTCCACAATCTTTATCATGTCCGAGGGGGAAATCACGGCGGGGTCGTACTCCACGGCGGCCTTTTCCGAGGCGAGGTTCACGCTCGCGCGCAAAACGCCCGGCGCCGCCGAGAGCTTCCTTTCGATGCGGCTCGAGCAGGCGGCGCACGTCATCCCGCTGATGCGGAGCGTGACCGTCTTTTTGCCCTCCTCCGCCCGGGGCAAAACGGTGTACCCGAGCTTTCTGACGGCCTCTTCAATCTCCGCGCGCGTCAGGCGCTCGGCGTCGTACTCCACCGTCGCCCGCTCGAGCGCGAGGTTGACGCTCGCGGACGTCATGCCCTCAAGCTTCTTGAGGCCCTTTTCCACCCGCGCGGCGCACGCGGCACACGTCATCCCGCCGATGGCAAGCGTCTCTTTTACCTGCATAGCCCTGCCCCCTTCTTTGTATCTTCTTTCGTATCCCTGAAAACTGTCATGCCGGAACGCAAGCTTATTGCAGTTTGCCGCAGTTAGTCTTAACTAATCTCATTATACCGCTTATCTCAAAGTATTTCCAGCCCTTTCCGGCGCTTTCCGCTTTTAGGCTTTCCCGGGCGGAAAAAATTCATCCGCGGCGATGGGAATATCGCCGCGGACGCGCATTATGTACGGGATCTTACCGCTTTTTCAAGCCGCTCCATCGCCTCCTGGAGGACAGCGCGCGGGCAGGCGATGTTAAAGCGCTGGAATCCGGCGCCCGCGGCGCCGAACATCGTGCCGCCGTCGAGCCACAGCCGCGCCTCGTGCTTGATAAAGCGCTCAAGCTCCTCCGCGCTCATGCCGAGGGCGCGAAAGTCCACCCACACGAGGTACGTCCCCTCCGGCTCCACGAGCTTCAGCTCCGGCAGGCGCGCGCGGAGGAAATCGCGCATAAAGGCGAGGTTGCCGGTCAGGTACTCCATGAGCGCGTCGAGCCATGCCCCGCCGCCTTCGTACGCCGCCTTGCAGGCGACCATGCCCATGATGCCAAGCTGGCTCATGCCGCTTTTCGCGGTCTCCTTCTGATACTTCTCCCGCAGTACGGGGTTCGGGATGAAGATGTTTGAAATGTGCAGACCGGCGAGGTTGAACGTCTTTGTCGGCGCGGTGAGAATCACGGAGTTTTGCTCAAACTCGGGTTTGACGGCGGCAAAGACGGTGTGCTTATATCCGGGGTAGACGAAGTCGGCGTGAATCTCGTCGGAGGCGACGAGGACGTCGTATTTGAGGCAGATATCCCCCATGCGCTCCAGCTCCTCACGCGTCCACACGCGCCCGACGGGGTTGTGCGGGCTGCAGAGGATAAACAGGCGCACGTCGTTTTCGCGGATTTTGCGCTCGAAGTCGTCAAAGTCGACGCGATAGGCCCCGTTATCGTAGACAAGTCCGCTGACAACGGGCCTGCGTCCGTTTTGCTCCACCACCTGCCGGAAGGGATAGTACACCGGCTCCTGGATGAGCACGGCGTCGCCCTCTTCGGTGAGCGCCCGCACGGCCTGCGCCAGTGCGTAGACGACGCCCGATGCCTTGACGAGCCACGACGGCTGAATCTGCCAGCCGTGGCGCTCCTTATACCATTTCTCCAGCGCTTCAAAGTAGCCGCGCGGGGCCTCGCTGTAGCCGAAAATGCCGTGCCGCGCGCGCTCGATGATGGCCTCCACCACGCACTCCGGCGAGCGGAAGTCCATATCCGCCACCCACATGGGCAGCACGTCCTCCGGCAGCCCGTATTTGGGGGCAAGGTCGTACTTTAAGCTGCCGGTGTTCCTGCGGTCGTAAATTGTGTCAAAATCAAACTGCATCTTTATCCCTCCAGAGCGCGCGCCAGATCGTCCATTAAATCTCTCTCAGACTCAAGCCCGACGGACAGGCGGAGCAGCCGCCCGTCAATCCCCTTCGCGGCGCGCACCTCTTCCGGCACGTCGGCATGGGTCTGCAAAATGGGGTATGTCATCAGGGACTCCACGCCCCCGAGGCTCTCGGCGTATTGAATAATCCGCACCCGCTCGAGCACGCGCACGGCAAGCTCCTCGCTTTCCACCTTGAAGGACACCATCGCCCCGAACCCCGACGCTTGCTTTTTCATCACGGCGTAGCCGGGGTGCTCGGGCAGCCCCGGGTAGAGCACCTGCCGCACGCGCGGGTGCTCCTTAAGCCATCTCGCCAGAGCCATCGCCGTCTGAGCCTGCCGCTCAAGCCGCACGGCGAGTGTTTTGAGCCCCCGGATGACAAGCCAGCTGTCAAACGGCGAAAGGAACGCGCCGACAGTTTTGTAAAGCTGCCGCAGCCGCTCGGCAACCTCCGGCCTGTTCGTAACGAGAAAGCCCGCGAGCGTGTCGTTGTGCCCGCCGAGGTACTTCGTCCCGCTGTGCAGGACGATGTCCGCCCCCAGCTCAAGCGGCCGCTGAAAATATGGCGTGAGGAAGGTGTTGTCCACGATGAGCAGCACCCCCGCCTCCCGCGTAAGCTCAGAGAGCGCGGCAAGGTCGGTGACCTGCATCATGGGGTTTGTCGGCGTCTCCACGAAGACGGCCTTCGTCTCCTTTCTGAGAAGCCGACGCACCGCCTCGAGGTCGCCCGTGTCGGCGGCGTCGAACTTCAGGCCGTTTTTCTCCGAGACCGTGCGGAAGTAGCGCACCGAGCCGCCGTAGAGGTCGTCGGAGATAATGAAATGGTCCCCTGCCGAAAACAGCTCCATCATGACGGCCATCGCCGCCATGCCGCTTGAGAAGGCCAGCGCGTCCGTCCCGCCCTCAAGGCGGGCAAGCGCGTCCTCCAAATACTCCCGCGTCGGGTTCTGGACGCGGGAGTAGTCAAATCCGGTGCTCCGGCCGACGCCGGGGTGCGTAAACGTCGCCGACTGAAAAATCGGAACGCTCACCGCGCCGGTCGTATCGTACCGCTTGCCGCTGCCGTGGACACAGAGTGTTCCGATATCCATACCATCGCTCCTTTACGCGGCTTTGCGCGCTTTAGTTAAATATAGTACATATACGTTTGCGTCGGGTCGTTCTTTTCCGCTTCGGTGACGAGGTCCTGCAGAGACGTCTCCTGCAGCGCCTTCACCAGCGCGCCGTCCAGTCTCTTGTAGACCAGCTCCCGAACGGCCGCCTCGATGTGCGGCGCCGATTCGGTGACCGTCTCGTCGTTGTCCTCAAAAAGCGACGTCTCCACCGCCGCGAGAATATCGTATACCTTAATCGACTCCGGCGCGCGCGCCAGCTGGTACCCGCCCTGCGCCCCCTTGATGGAGCTGACGATGCCGCCGCGCTTGAGGAGCGAAAACACCTGCTCCAGATAAATCTTCGATATGCCGAGCCGCTCGGAGATGCTCAGCACCGTGATGTACTCGCCGGAGCGGTAGCTTTGCGCAAGGCTCACCGTTGCGCACAGTGCGTAGCGTCCCTTCGCAGATATTCTCATCTCACGCGCCCCATTTCATACTAATGTTATATGTATTGTTTATGATACGGGAAGCCGGCGCGTTTGTCAAGACGAGAACTTCCTTTTTGCCGGCAAATTTTTCTTAAAAAACGCTTGACAAATCGCCTCCGCCTGCGTATATTGTAATACATATAAGTCATATATGAAATATAAATTTAGTAATATCGGAGGCGTCGATTATGGCTAAGATTTATAAGAGTTTAACGGAACTCATCGGCAGGACCCCTCTTCTGGAGCTGGCCGGATACGGAAGACACCTCGGGCTGCGGGCCACGGTGATAGGAAAGCTGGAGTACTTCAACCCCGCCGGGAGCGTCAAGGATCGCATCGCCAAGGCGATGATTGAAGACGCCGAGCAGCGCGGCGTCCTCAAGCCCGGCTCCGTCATTATCGAACCGACGAGCGGCAACACGGGCATCGGCCTCGCGTCCGTCGCCGCCGCGCGGGGATACCGCGTGATTCTCACCATGCCGGAGACGATGAGCGTCGAGCGCCGCAACCTCCTCAAGGCGTACGGCGCGGAGCTGGTGCTCACGGAGGGGGCCAAGGGCATGAAGGGCGCCATTGAAAAGGCGCTGCAGCTGGCGGAGGAAATCCCGCACAGCTTTATCCCCGGCCAGTTTGACAACCCCGCCAACCCCGAAATCCACCGCCGCACGACGGGCCCTGAAATCTGGGAGGACACGGACGGCAAGGTCGACGTCTTCGTCGCGGGCGTCGGCACGGGCGGCACCCTCACGGGCGCCGGCGAGTACCTCAAATCGAAAAACCCGGACATAAAAATCGTGGCCGTCGAGCCGTTCGACTCCCCCGTCCTCTCGCAGGGGCGCGCCGGGGCGCACAAGATTCAGGGCATCGGCGCCGGCTTCGTGCCGAAGGTGCTCAACACCTCCATTTACGACGAAATCATCCCCGTCAAGCACGAGGACGCCTTTGCCACAAGCCGCCTCCTTTCGAGGACGGAGGGCCTTCTGGTCGGCATCTCCTCGGGCGCCGCGGCCTGGGCGGCGACGGAAATCGCCAAACGCCCCGAATTTGAGGGCAAAAACATCGTCGTCATCCTGCCCGACACGGGCGAGCGCTACCTCTCCACGCCGCTCTTTTCAGAATAATCCTTTTCAACCTTACCTCTTATCTTCATCTTTCTTCCTCCAGCAAGTGTATCGGAGCCGAAAGCGCCGCCGCGTGCGGCGCTTTCGGCGCGCTAAAGGCCCGCGCATTTGCCGCTTGACAAAGGCGTCCCCCGCTTTTACACTACTCGTACAAAGCGGGCGCTGACCCGCCATTTCGGAAAAGGATATGTCCGTTATGCTCCATGAATTTTCAAGAACACAGCTGCTTTTCGGCGAGGCGGCGATGCAGCACCTTGCCGGGCGGTGCGTGGCGGTGTTCGGCATCGGCGGCGTCGGCTCCTTCGCGGCCGAGGCCATCGCGCGGTGCGGCGTCGGGCGGCTGATACTGGTCGACGACGACACCGTGTGCCTGACGAACATAAACCGCCAGATCATCGCCCTGCACAGCACCATCGGCCGGCCGAAGGTGGAGGTCATGCGCGAGCGCGTCCTCGACATCAACCCGCGCTGCGAAGTCACCGCCATCCGCAAATTCTACTCGGCCGAGACGGCCGGGGAGTTTGACCTGTCCGGCTGCGACTACATCGTGGACGCGATCGACACCGTCTCCGCCAAGCTCGCCCTCATTGAGCACGCGAACAAAATCGGCGTCCCGATTATCAGCTCCATGGGCGCGGGCAACAAGCTCGACCCGACGCGCCTTGAAGTGGCGGACATCTACGAGACTTCCGTCTGCCCCCTCGCGCGCGTGATGCGCCGCGAGCTGCGCAAGCGGGGCATCCCCGCCCTCAAGGTCGTCTATTCAAAGGAAGAGGCGCTCAAGCCCCTTGCCAGCGGGGCGGAAGAGTGCCGCACGGGGTGCGTCTGCCCGCCCGGCGCGGCGCGAAACTGCGCCGTGCGCCGCCAGGTGCCGGGGAGCGTGTCGTTCGTCCCCTCCGTCGCGGGGCTGATTATCGCGTCGGAAGTCATTAAAGACCTGGCGGGGCCGTATATGCCGCGCGCCGCGCAGCCGGAAGACAATTGAATCTTCATTCAATTTATATTTCCGCCGTTTCTAAGGCGGCTCCCGCCCTTTCTGACAATATGCGGCGCGGCGAAGTGTTTCGCATAAGGCGGCTTCCGCCCGCGATACTCCTGCGGATTAAGGCGGCGTCTTAACGCTTGTCCTGCGGCAGCGCGCGGCGGCGCGGAGCGCGGCTCTATTGCTATGCACAGTATGTGCCGCCCTGCCCGTATCCACCCTACAACCTTCCGCTTTGGCGCGCGGCAACGCAAGGCGCGTGGTTTGCAAAGCGCGCCGTTACGCCCCCTGCCCCGCCCATTCCGCATTAGGCATAAGCGCGAGGCGCTATGAAGAAAGTCCGACCCCCGCCCGCATCGCCCCCGCAACCTGCACGAGCTCGCGGCGGCGCGGGACGCGCGGCTGTATTGCAAAGCGCCAACAGCGCTCCACCGACCGCATCCACCCCGCCCTCCGCTTGAGCGCGCGGCGGTACGGAGCGTGCGGTTTTATTGTAAAGCTTCGTCTGCGCCCCCTGCCCGCATCCAGCCCTCAATATTTCGCTCTAGCGCGCGGCGGCGCGGAGAAGGTGCCGTCTCCCGCCAGTTATCCACCCGCAACTTCCCGCTTGCGCGGTTTATTGCAAAGCGCCGTCTGCAATCCCGCCCGCATCCAGCCCGCAGCCTACAACCATAGCGCGCGACGGCGTGAGCGCAACCGCTTTACAAAGCGCCGTATGCGCCGCCCTGCCCGCATTCATCACGCGATTTTCAATATTAGCGCGGCGGCGCGGGGCGCAAGCCGCTTCGTCGCGCGGCGTTACGCGCGTTTTTTCCTGTTACGAGCGGGAGCATCTTCATTGAATCTGCGTTCAATATATATCCGGGCCGTTTTGCGGCCCAGTTTTTTTCGCAAAAACGGGAAAAATTGTGGCATTCCCTCTTGACAAAGCGTATAATGGGTTGTACAGTTGAATATGTAATCAACTGTTCAATCGTGGAGGTGGAAAACGTGACGGTGTTTGAGCCTGAAGTGGATCGCTGCGACTGCACCTGCATCCACGAGGACGTCGTCGAACGCGTGCGCCGCTTTATGCCAGCGGAAGAGCACCTGATGGACCTGTCCGACCTGTTCAAGGTCTTCGCGGACACGACGCGCGTGAAAATCCTGTGCGCCCTGTCCCAGTCGGAGATGTGCGTGTGCGACATCGCCGTCCTCCTCGGCATGACGAAGTCCTCCATCTCCCACCAGCTGCGCGTGCTCAAGCAGGCCAAGCTGGTGAAAAACAGGCGCGAGGGCAAGGTCGTCTACTACTCCCTCGCCGACGGCCACGTCTCCACCATCTTCGACCAGGGCCTCCTCCACGTCCTCGAGTGACGCGCGCGGCGGCCTGCCGCGGCTGACGGCTTCCGCCGGTTTCAGTGCCGGCCGCTTCAACCGTCCCCCCGGCGGCGCGCGATGCCACGCTTATGCCGCAACGCGGCGGCGGCCCCGCTTATGGCCGCAACGGTTCGCTGAGCATCTTAATCCGCCTCGCCGCGTCGGGCAGAAGCCGGGCGCGCGGCGGCAGATATGTCCCCCAAGCTGTTGTGCCGCGCCTTTATTTTTACACTAATAGTTGAAAGTTTGCTCAATTGTTCAAATAACGAGAGAAAGAGGCGACTCATGAACACGTCTGTCAGGAAGCAGTATCTGCTCCAGGGTTTAAGCTGCGCAAACTGCGCCGATAAAATCGTCCGCGAAATCAGCAAGCTGCCTGACGTCAGGCAGGCCGAGCTGGATTTCGTCACGTCCGTGCTCACCCTCGAGGCGGACGGCCCCGCCCTCCCCCGCGTCGAGGACGCCGCCGCGTCCATCGTCCGGCGCATCGAGCCGGACGTTGTGATGACGCAGCGAAGCGCCGCGCCGGAAGGCCCCAAAGCCTGCTGCGCGGGCTGCGCCTGCGAAAGCGCCGGACGCACGGGCGCCCATCCGCACGACAACACCGCCCCGGGCCGCGAGGGCACTTTGGGCTTTCTCCGCCAGAACGCCCTGAAAATTGCCGGCATTGTCCTCTACATAGCGGGGTTTTTCATGCCGGGCGCGGCGCGGCTGGTAGTCTTTCTCGCGGCGTACCTGCTCATCGGCGGGGAAATCCTACTCCGCGCGGCGAAAAACATCGCCCGCGGCGAGGTCTTCAACGAAAACTTCCTCATGAGCGTCGCCTCTCTCGGCGCCTTTGCCATCGGGGACTACCCCGAGGCGGTGGCGGTCATGCTGCTGTACCAGATCGGCGAGGCCTTCGAGCACTTCGCGGTGGACCGCTCCCGCCGCTCCATCGCCGCCCTCATGGACATCCGCCCCGACTTCGCGAACGTCAAAACGGACGCGGGCGTCGTGCGCACGGCGGCGGAGAAGGTCGAAGTCGGCTCCCTCATCGTCGTGCGCCCCGGCGAGAAAATCCCGCTCGACGGCACCGTCTCGGACGGGTTTTCCCAGCTTGACACGTCGGCCCTCACGGGCGAGTCCCTCCCGCGGGACGTCGCCCCGGGCGATATGGCCCTCGCCGGGTCGATTAACTTAAGCGGCGTGCTCACCATCACCGTCACGAAGCCCTTCGGCGAGTCGACGGTGTCGAAAATCCTTGAGCTTGTCGAGACGGCCTCAAGCCGCAAATCGAAGGCGGAGGGCTTCATCACGCGCTTTGCCCGGTACTACACGCCCGCCGTCGTCGGCGCGGCGGTGCTGCTGGCCGTCCTCCCGCCCCTGCTCATCCCCGGCGCGGCGTTCGGGACGTGGCTGCGCCGCGCGCTCATGTTCCTCGTCGTCTCCTGCCCCTGCGCGCTCGTCATCTCCGTGCCCCTGAGCTACTTCGGCGGCATCGGCGGCGCTTCCCGGGACGGCATCCTCGTCAAAGGCGGCAATTACCTCGACGCCCTCGCGCGCGTGACCACCGCGGTGTTCGACAAGACGGGCACGCTCACCCGCGGCGCGTTTTCCGTCACGGAAATCGCCCCGTCCGAGGGCATGACAAAAGAGCGCCTTCTCGACATCGCCGCGCACGCCGAGAGCGTCTCCGGGCACCCCGTCGCCCGCTCCGTCCTCGCCGCGTACGGGAAGGACACAGACCCCGCCCGCATCGAGCGGGCCGAAGAGACGGCGGGCCACGGCGTGCGCGCGGTCATCGACGGCGCCGTCGTCCTCGCGGGCAACGCCCGCCTCTTAGAGCGCGAGGGCGTCGCCTTCGAGCGCGCCGAAGCGGCGGGCAGCGCCGTCTACATCGCGGTAGGCGGCAGATACGCCGGGCGCCTTGTCGTCTCCGACACGCTCAAGCCCGACAGCAAGGAGGCCATCGCGCGCCTAAAGCGCCTCGGCATTGAAAAAACGGCCCTCCTGACGGGCGACACGCGCGCCGCGGCGGAAGCGGCGGCAAAGGAGCTCGGCATCGGCGCCGTGTACGCGGAGCTCCTGCCCGACCAGAAGGTCGAGCACATCGAGCGGCTGAAAAAGGAGAGCGCCGGCGCGCTCATGTACGTGGGAGACGGCATCAACGACGCGCCCGTCCTCGCCATCGCCGACGTCGGCATCGCCATGGGCGCCCTGGGCTCCGACGCGTCCATCGAGGCGGCGGACGTGGTGCTCATGACGGACGAGCCGAAAAAAATCGCCGACGCCGTCGTCATCGCGCGCAGGACGCGGCGCATCGTGGCGCAAAACATCGCCTTCTCCCTTGCGGTCAAGGGCGTCCTCCTTGTTCTGAGCGCCTTCGGCGTTGCGACGATGTGGGGGGCCGTCTTCGGGGACGTGGGCGTGTCCATCATCGCCATCATAAACGCCATGCGCGCCCTGCGCCGCCCGAAATAGGAAAAAAACAGGCAGAAACAGGCACATCCGAGCGATGTGCCTGTTTTTTCAAGCGAAGGCTTTTTTATCCGATAAATGTATAGTAGAATGAAATTACGCAGTAAATAGAACCCATCACGACGTGGACGGAGGCATGACCGTGAAAAGACACACAGACTGCAAACCGGCGCGCCCGCGCGGTTTTGCTCTTTCCGTTATAAAACCGCCCGCCCTGAGCCGGCTCGCGGGAAGGAGCCTTTCGCTCCTGCTCGCGGCGCTCATGCTCCTGACCATCGTGCCGCATGCCGCGGCGGAGGAGGCGGAAGGGGACAACATCCTCGTCTCCCTGGATTACATAATCGGCAAGGACGTTATCAAAGGCGTTATATCCGGACATGACGTCATTTTCACTGTGCCGTACCGCTTTGCCGGGACGGGAATTGACTTTACATCCGGCCTTTCGCCGGACTACGCCTCGGGGTATAAAGACATCGTCCTCCAGCTGTCGGGCAAGGCGGTCGTCGGAGACGAGAGTTCTTACGCCAGTCTGCTTATTACATACCGCCGCAGCGAGGACAGTCCGACCGACGATAAGCGCTCCGTCACCTACCGTCTCTACGCCCGGCGCGCGGACCCCGTCGCCGCCACGTTCTACGGGACGGCGGACGTGCCCGTCCAGACGGGCACGACGAAGGCCATCCCCGCAAAGGACATCCGCGACCTCTATCAGCAAAACGACGGCGCGCCGCTCACGCACATCGCCATCTTCGGCTCCAACCCGGTCTTCGGCACGCTTTTGCTGGACGGGAGCCTCTACACGTTCGGCGAGACGATTCCGATTGAAGCGCTCGACGCCGGGCGGCTGGCCTTCTCCGCGACGAATACGGGCGTCGTCTCCTTCGACGTGAAGGCCTTCGCCGGGGGCGATACATCGGCGCCCGTCGGCGCCGTCGCCACGCTCACGATTTCGTCCTACACCACCCCGAAGGCCAGCGGCCCAATCGAGCTTGACGTGACGAAGGAGCGCCTTTTCACCTTCCGGCTCGAAGACTTTTCAAGCCGCTGCGAGCTGTACAACATCCCCGTCGACGCCGTCATCTTCACACCGCAGAAAACGTCCGCCGGGACGTGGCTGTATAAGGGCAGCGCCATGCGCACCGGCACGGCCGTGACGATTCCGGCAAGCGACGTGCGCTTCCTTGAGTTCAACGCCACTGTAAGCGGCACGGCCGGCTTTACGTGGCAGGTGCAGACGGCCGGCGGCAAGACGGCCGTCACATCCGGCACGATTACGGTGCACTCCATCGCGCTCGAGCTGGAAGACTACGTCTCCCCCACTTCCCTCGGCAAGGGCGGCGTCCACAGCGTCGCAGCGTCGCACTTTAAGTACAAAATCACCTCCGAACTGCAGGGCGCCGTCACGCCGACGTACCTGAAAATCACGCAGATTCCCCCCACGAAGGACGGCTACCTTTACCTCGCCGAGGCCCTGCCGAAGGCGGAGGACGGCTCCTACCCCGCCATCGCCGCGGAGACGGCGCTCAAAGTCGGCGCCATCATCCCCTTCAGTTATGCGGGCCAGCTGCGCATCGCCTCAAACAGCACCTCGACGAGCGATTCGATTACATTCAGCTGGACCCTCACGGCCGACCGCGTAATCAAAACGGCCGACTGGGCCGCCCCGGCGCTGTACACCGTCCCCTTCTCCGAAGGGGAGGACCTTATGTACATGACGGACACGGGCGTCCCCGTCACCTTCCGGGTGGACGATTTCCGCGAGGCGCTCTTGTCGGCGACGGGTGCGTCCCTCTCCTACGTCACCTTCACCCTGCCGAATAAGGAGCAGGGCACGCTCTATTACAACTACAACCTCCTGAAAAAGACCGGCACGGCCGTCACGGCGTCCTCAAAGTACTACTATGGGCGCTCGCCGTCGCTGGCGCAGGTCACGTTCGTCCCCGCCGCCGATTTCTACGGCACGTGCGTGTTCACCTACACGGCGTTTAGCGACAGCGGCGTGCGCGTGTCGGGCAAAGTGACCGTGATCGTATACCGCAACGCCGGCGGCACCGTCGTCCTTGTCGCGGACAAAAACGCCCCCCTTGACCTTGACGCCGAGGCGTTCCGCTCCGCGTTCAAAACGGCCACGGGCAAGGAGCTGGAGAGCATCCAGTTTACGAACACCTCCACAAACGCGGCGCTCTACACCGGCTACATCGGGCCGGGGCAGTACGGCTCCGTCGTGACGACGGGCACGCGGCTGTACCTGTACGCCGCCCCGCTCCTGTCGCGCACGACGTTCGTCCCGAACACCGGCTTTACCGGCACCGTCACATACAACTACCACGCCCGTTCAACGAAAAACGAGAGCTATTACGGCAGGCTCGTCGTGTTCGTGGTGGAAAGCGAAGGCGGCAACGTCTGCTATTCCGTCAACACAAACGGCTACGTGCGCTTAAGAGCCGGCGATTTCACCTCGGCCTTCACGGCGGCGACGGGCTCCATCCTCTCCTACGTCACGTTTACCCCGCCGGCCAAGACAGCCGGCACGCTTTACGAGACCTACAGCCCCGCCACGGGCAAGGGTACGGCGGTAAAATCGAACACGAAATACATGGTCTACGACTCCCCGTCGATTTCCGACATCTATTTCGTGCCCGCGGAGAATTTCAGCGGCACGATTGACGTCGCCTTCACCGCCACCTCGCAGGCGGGAACAAGCTATACGGGGAAACTGAAATTCCTCGTCGGCCGCGGCGAGGAGTTCGGGCGCGCGTATATCCGCCTGTCCGCGCACGCGCAGCCCGGCGCGCCCATGCCGATGAACGCGGACGCCTTCCGCGCCGCCTTCCTGCGGGCGACGGGCCAGATCCTCGCCGGCGTGCGCTTCACGCCGCCCTCCTCCTATGAGGGGCGGCTGTGCACCGGGTATATCTCCCCCTCGTCCCCGGGCACGCTTGTCAGCGACACGACGCGCTACCTGCTGACCGGCTCGCCGAATCTCTCCGGCGTCGTCTTCGTGCCGGCGGCAAACTTCGGCTCCGGCACCGTCGCCATCTCCTTTGACGCGTACGCCGCGGACGGGACGGCCTACGCCGGCCACCTGACCGTCTACGTCGGCTCCGCCGCGCCGTTTGACGACATCGGCGGCTACCCGTGGGCCGCCGACCCCATCGCCTTCCTCGCGGACGTCGGCGTCGTCCTCGGCACCGGCAACGGCAAGTTCAACCCCAACAAATCCATCACCCGCGCCGACTTCGTTCTGATGGTCGCCCGCGCGTTTGAGCTGTCCGGCGGCTCCTCCTCGTTCCCGGACGTGCAGCCCGGCGCGTACTATTACGCGGCCGTCGTCGCCGCAAAAGCGCTCGGGATCATCCAGGGTTCCGGCGGGTATTTCCATCCCAACGCCGCCCTCACGCGGCAGGACGCGATGGTCATCCTCAAGAAAACGGCCGACGTGCTCGGCATCAAGCTGCCGACGAACAAAGGCTCGCTGTCGCAGTTTGCCGACGCCGATAAAATCGCCGATTACGCCGTAGAGGCCGCGCAGGCGCTCGTCGCGGCGGGCGTGATCAACGGCTCGGACGGGAAGCTCAACCCGCGCAGCTCCATCTCCCGCGCGGAAATGGCGACGGTGCTCTACCGCGTCCTGCTCCTCAAGTCGAAGTAAAGCAAAAGAAGTATGATTTCCCCGCAATCGCGCATGAATAATTTAAGCGCCGCGCTCAGACCGGGGAGGTGCGCATGAAAACGGCACTTGTGATACTGGCGGCCGGGCTGTCCAGCCGCATGGGCGTGTTAAAGCCGCTTTTGCCCGTCGGCGGCGAGAGCGCCCTTTCCCGCACGCTGCGCCTCGGGCGCGCCGCGGGCGTGGACTTTACCCTCGTCGTCACCGGGCACGCGCGCGAAAGGGTTGAAGCGGAGCTTCATCGCCTTGCCCTCCCGCATGAGCGCGCCGTGTACAACCCGCGCTACGAAGAGGGGATGTTCACCTCGGTGCAGGCGGCCGCTGCGGCGCTCCCGGAAGAGACCGACGCGTTTTTCCTGCTGCCCGTCGACTGCTGCGCCGTCTCCGCCCGAACGCTCTCCGCTCTGCTGAAGGCATACAGGGAGCTAAAGTCCCCCGCCGTTGTCCGCCCCGTCTACAATGGGACGCGCGGCCACCCGCCGCTCATCCCCGCGGCCTTTGTCAGGGACATTCAAAGCTATGCAGGCCCCGGGGGGATGCAGGGGTATCTTAAGGCGTACCCGTCAGCAGACCTGCCTGTCCCGGACCGCGGCGCGGCGCTTGACATGGACACGCCGCAGGACTTCGCCGCGCTCCTTCAATACCTCGGACTGCCGACGTATCCGACGGAGGCACAGTGCCATGCCCTGCTCAGGGAAGCGGGCGCGCCGGAGCGCGTGCTCCGCCACAGCCTTGCCGTCCGCGCCGCGGCGCTTGGCATGGCGCGGCAGCTCAAAGCGCGCGGCATTTTGATTGACGAAAACCTCCTTTCCGCCGCGGCCCTTTTGCACGACATGCTCCGCTCCGAGCCCGATCACGCCGCCGCGGCGGCAAAGTATCTGCTTTCCCTCGGGTATCCGGACGCCGCCGTCCTTATCGCGCAGCACATGGACCGCCCGGAGGGCCTGCCTTTTGCGCCGGACGAGGCCGCCCTCCTCTACCTTGCGGACAAGCTCGTGCGGGAGGACAAAATCGTCCCGCTTGACGAAACCCTGCGCCGCGCTCAGGAGCGCTTTGCGGGAAGCCCCGAGGCGCTCGAAAACGCTTGCCGCCGCATCGCCGCCGCGATGGACATCGCGCGCCGGCTGAAAGAAGAGTACGGCGTCACGCCGCCGGAGGCGGTTTAGGGCGCTTTGTCTTTTGAAATTCCCGCCGGATATCCGGCGCCTGAACGCTCCGCTGCAAATTTTCAGTGCTCCCTGACTGTTGGGTCGTTTTTGCGCCGTTTTTCACATCCTTACGGGAATGAGACGATATACGGGAATTTTGGTACGCGCCTGAAGTATGTTTTTTGTATTTTCCGCCGCTTATCCGTAGCGGCATACCATTTACAACTTGGCAATTCTTTGATAATATCGTTTAAAAATAAACGAAGTGCGGCAGCGCGCTTCGGTTATTGGGTGCTTAAGGCAGGTTCACCGCGAGAGCGCGTCAGAGCGGTGGGTTTGTCTTAAACACCCGCTAAATATTGAGTGAAGTGAGAGGTAGTGTTATGGTAACTCGGCTTAGCTTGACGATCAACGGTGTCGAGCGGTTCGTCGTCTGTGACCCCGAGAAGGACAACCTGGCCGTTGTCCTTCGCCGGATGGGCCTCACGGGCACGAAAATCGGCTGCGGCATCGGCGTGTGCGGCGCCTGCTCCGTCATATTAAACGGCGAGCTCGTCCGCGCCTGCACGCGCAGGATGAAGAATGTGAAGGAACACAGCGAAATCCTCACCATCGAGGGCATCGGCACCCCGCAGCACCTGCACCCGCTGCAGCAGGCCTTTATCACCTACGGCGGCGTCCAGTGCGGTTTCTGCAGCCCCGGGTTCATCGTCTCGGCTTACGCCCTGCTGCAGAAGAACCCGAACCCCACCCGCCAGGAAGTCCGCCAGTGGTTCAAGGACCACAGGAACGTCTGCCGCTGCACGGGCTATAAGCCCATCGTCGACGCCGTCATGGCCGCGGCCAAGGTCATGCGCGGCGAGGCCACTATGGAGGACATCACCTACAAGTACGAAGGCGAGGACATCTACGGCTCCCGCCATCCGCGTCCCACGGCGCTGGCGAAGGTCACCGGCCTGTGCGACTACGGCGACGACATCAAGCTCAAGATGCCCGACGGCGTGGCGCACCTGGCGCTTGTCCTCTCCACGGTGCATCACGCGAAGATCATCAGCATCGACACCTCCGAGGCCGAGAAGATGCCCGGCGTCATCAAGGTTCTGACGGCGAAAGACGTCAAGGGCACGAACAATATGGCCTCTCCGGCCCACACGCCGCGTCAGAAGGGCGTCGGCGCCACGGACTTCCCCGTCATCTGCGGCGAGAAGATCAACCGCCGCGGCGACGTCGTGGCCGTCGTCTGCGCCGACACGGAAGAGCACGCGCGCGCCGCCGCGAAGAAAGTAAAGCAGAATCTCGAAATCCTCCCCGCATACCTTACCTTCCCGGAGGCCGTCGCGCCCAACGCCATCCAGCTCCACAAGACGCTGCCCAACTTCTACATGGAGCAGCCCGTCTTCAAGGGCGAGGAGGACATCGCCTCTCTCATCGACAACGCCCCGTTCAAAGTCGAAGGCAGCTTCCACTCGCAGCATGAGCCGCACCTGCCCATCGAGCCGGACGTCCTGCAGGCTTACGTCGACACGGAAGGCAAGATGACCATCCAGTGCAAGTCCCAGTCGCTCGGCGAGAACATCGACGTCATCTCCGTCGCCTGCGGCATTCCGAAAGAGAACATCCGCATGATCATGAACCCGGCCGGCGGCTCCTTCGGCTACACCACCACGCCGAACATGTGCTGCGTCGTCGTCACGGCCGTCCAGAACCTGAACATGCCCGTGACCCTGACGCTCTCTTACGACGAGTTCAACCACACTTCCGGCAAGCGCTCGGCCACGTACTCCAACGGCCGCATCGCGTGCGACGAAAACGGCAAGATCATCGCCGCCGAGTACGACGTGGCCCTTGACCACGGCGCTTACGCCGTCGTCGCCGGCCTCATCTTCAACAACCTCGTCTCCGTCGGCTTCCACGGCTACAACATCCCCAACATCCGCGCCCTGGCCCGCGGCGGCGCCACGAACCACGCCTTCAACACCGCCTACCGCGGATTCGGCGCCCCGCAGATTTACACCACGACGGAAGCCCTCATCGACATGCTCGCCGAGAAGGCCGGCATCGACCCGTGGGAATTCCGCTATATCAACGCGGCGCGCCCGGGCGACCTCACCATCAACAGCCGCCCGTACCACGCCTACCCGTACCCGGCGATGCTGGAGAAGATTAAACCCATCTACGACGCCTACAAGGCCGAGGCGGAAAAGGCGAAGGCCGAAGGCCGCCACGTCGGCGTGGGCCTGAGCATGGGCGGATTCCTCATCACCATCGGCATGTTCGACCAGTCCGACGTCGCCCTCGAGCTCAACCCGGACGGCACCATCACCTTCTACAACACGTGGGAAGACGTCGGCCAGGGCGGCGACATTGGCTCCCTGACCCACGCGGTGAAGGCGCTGGCCCCGCTGGGCATCAAGCCGGAACAGATCAGGCTCGTCATGAACGACACGGCCAAGTGCCCCGACTCCGGCCTCGCCGCCGCCAGCCGCAGCCACTACATGGTCGGCAACGCCACCATCGACGCGGCCAACAAGCTCATGGACGCCATGCGCAAGCCGGACGGCACCTTCCGCACCTACGACGAAATGGTCGCCGAGGGCATCCCGACGAAGTACTTCGGCCACTACGACCAGTTCAACATCGGCCTGGCGCCCGGGCTCGACCCGAACACCGGCGAAGGCGAGAAGAACCCGGACTTCATGTACGCGGTCAACTGCGCCCTCGTCGAAGTGGACGTCAACACGGGCAAGGTCCAGGTCCTGCGGTACACCACCGTGGCGGACGTCGGCGTCATCGGCAACCGCCTCGCCGTGGAAGGCCAGGCCTACGGCGGCCTGTCCCACAGCATCGGCTTTGCCCTGAGCGAAATCTACGACGCGCAGGATAAGCACGGCAACATCGTCGGCTGCGGCATCCCGACCATCGACATGATCCCGGATGACTTCAACGTCATCTTCATCGAGACGCCGCGCAAGGCCGGCCCGCACGGCTCCTGCGGCTGCTCGGAGTGCTTCCAGTCCTCCGGCCACATGGCGGTCATCAACGCCATCAACAACGCCTGCGGCATCCGCATCTACGCGCTCCCGGCCACCCCGGACAAGATCAAGGCCGCCTGGGAGGCCAAGCAGCGCGGCGAGGACCTCACTCCGCCGAAGTACTGGCTCGGCAGCGACTTCGACGAGGAGCTCGAGCTCATCAAGAACAACCCGATTTAACCTTAGCGCGCGCCGTTTTCCGGCGCAGCCATATTCCGCCGTTGCGCGCGCGGAGCATTAAGAGTATAATCTAATTGGGCCTGTGCAGGGCGGGGCTTGGCCCCGCCCTGCTTGGGTATTAGGCTCAATTGTTTTGGAAAGGGGTGTGCTCTATGAGCCTGACAATGGAGCAGTCGAGCGCATACGTGCAAAACTGCATACACGGCGACCCGGCTGCCTGCTCCTGCGCCTGTCCTTTCCGCCTGGATATACGCGCATTCCTCGACAAGGTGGCGAAGGGGCGCTGGGCCCCGGCGTACAAGGCGCTGCGCGACGCCGTCGTTTTCCCCGCCGTCGTCGCCGAATTGTGCGACCAGCCGTGCCGCGGGGCATGTCTGCGCGACCAAACGGGCGACGAGGCCATCGCGCTCGGTAGCATCGAGTCGGCCGTCGTCCGGTTCGCGAAGAACCGCCCGCCGGAGAGCTTTGCCATGCCGCCGAAATCCGAGCGCGTCGCGATCGTCGGCGCCGGTCCCGCCGGTCTTGCCGCCGCTCTGGCGCTCGCTCAGAAAAAATACTCCGTTACCGTCTACGACAAGGCCGAAGGCTGGGGCGGCTCCCTCCGCAGCCACCCTAAATTTGACGCCTTCGATGCCGATTTCAAGCTCCAGTTTACAAATTTGAAGGTTGAATTTGTATTCAACCACGAAATATCGTCTCTTGACGAGCTGGACGGCTTTAACGCCGTCTACGTCGCCACTGGAAAGGGCGGCGAGGATTTCGGGCTTTATCCCTCCTGGGACAAGTCCATGCTCTCGACGAGCAGCCCCAAAGTCTTCCTCGGCGGGGAGCTCACGGGTGTGTCTCTCATGGAGGCCATCGCCCACGGCCGCCTCGCCTCCCTCATCATCGAGACGTTCTTCAAAGCCGGCCGCGCCGTCCTCATGGAAAACGAGCAGCGCCCGAGCTGCGGGCGGCTGCTTGACTACAGCGGCTCCCCCTCCGTGCCTCTCACGCCGATGGCAAACCCCGAAGAAGGGTACACCCAGGAGGAGGCCATGGCGGAGGCGGCGCGGTGCCTGCAGTGCGACTGCAGCCGCTGCATGGACGAGTGCGAGATGCTCAAGTGGTTTAAGAAGCCGCCGCGGAAGATTGGGCAGGAAGTCTACATGGACCTCAACGTCAACCCCCCCTTCTCCACGCACCATCTGACGCGCGAGACCTTCTCGTGCATGATGTGCGGCCACTGCAAGGCGATCTGCCCGACGGACGTGGACATCGGCGCGCTGCTGCAGCGCTCGCGCACGGAGCGCGTGGCGCTCGGGCGGGACTACCCGCTGGCCTTCCACGAGTACTGGCTGCGGGAGCTCGACTTCTACGGGGACGAGGCCTTCTTCGCCGCGCCGCCGAAGGGAAAGGAAACCTGCCAGTACGCGTTCTTCCCCGGCTGCCAGCTCGGCGCGGGGAGCCCTGAGCGCGTCATAAAGGGCTACGAGTACCTCGCCTCAAAGTACGACACCGGCGTCATCCTCGGCTGCTGCGGCGCGCCCGCCTACTGGGCGGGGGACGCGGCGCGCCTTGACGAGAACTTTAAGAAGCTCAAGGACGCGTGGGAGCGCCTCGGAAAGCCGACTCTTGTTTTCGCCTGCACATACTGCGTGCGGATGTTTGACGCGTTTTTGCCGGACATCCCGCGCACGACGATTTACGAGCTCATGGCGGAAGACGATCGGCTAAAGCCTCTCTCCCCCTTCGCCGGCGCCGCGGTTTTCGACCCCTGCGCCGCGCGGGATGAGGAGCCGGTGCAAAAGGCCGTCCGCAAGCTCGTTTCGCGCGCGGGCGTGGACGCGTCGGAGCTGAACGAAAAATTCCGCTGCTGCGGAAACGGCGGCCACATCCGGATGGCAAACCGCGACCTCTACGAGGAGATTGTGACAAACCGCGTCCAGTACAGCGACAAGCCCTACGTCGTCTACTGCGCCAACTGCCGCGAGATTTTCACGCTCAAGGGCAAGCCCAACGCCCACATCCTCGACATGGCGCTCGGGCTGGAGACGGACCGCCCCGTCCCGAGCCTCCATGAGAAGAAACGAAACGGTCTGGAGGTCAAGAAAGCGCTGATGAAAACCCTGAAGGATGAAGATTTTACCCCGCCCCGAAACGAGTGGGACGGCGTACAGCTTGTCATCGCCCCCGCGCTCCTTGAGGAGATGGACCGCAGGCTCATTACGGAAGACGACGTGCGCGAGGCCATTTACACGGCCGAAAAGACGGGGCAGAAGTTCGTCAGCGAAGACGGCGTGTTCCAGTGCTCGCTAATAAAGCCCGTCATCACCTACTGGGTGCAGTACCGCCCGGCTGAGTCCGGCGCGTATGAAGTCCTCAGCGCCTTTTCCCACAGGATGCGTTTCGGGGAAAACGAGTAGGATGAAAAGGAGGAACAGCCGTGTCCGAACTTGAATCTGGCGGCAAGAAGTGGTCGTGCGCCGCGTGCAACGTCCCGCTCGTCCTGAAGAAAACGGTTTTCGAATACATGGGGCACACCGTCTCCCATGAAGTCCCGCGCTGCCCCAAATGCGGCGCCATCTTCATCCCGAAGGAACTGGCGGAAGGGCGCATGGCGGAGGTCGAAGAGCAGCTCGAGGACAAATAGCAATACGGCGACCAAAACCCGAACCTGCCGCAATACCTTGCGGCAGGTTCGCCGGATTGTCAGGATATTCAGATGGAAACGACAAGCATCTACGAATCGGAGCTTTTCCTCAATTTGCCGGATAAGTCCATGCACCCCGGCGGGCTGCGCCTGACAGCGCGCGCGGCGCGCCTTGCGGGACTGAAGCCCGGCATGACGGCAGCTGACATCGGCTGCGGCGCGGGCGCGACGGCGGCGTTTTTGGAGAGGGCACTCGGCGTGCGCGCCGTCGGCCTTGACGCGTCGCGCGAACTTATCGCGCGCGGCCGGAAAGAGCACCCGGGCCTTGACCTCCTGCACTGGGACGGAGGCGCTCTCCCCTTCGAGAGTGGCGCCCTCGACGCCGCTTTCTGCGAGTGCACGCTCTCCGTCATCGGCGCGCCGGAGGCGCTCCTTAAGGACATCGCGCGCGCGCTGAAGCCGGGCGGCGTTTTCATCGTCTCCGAAGTGTGCCTTGCGCCAAGCGCGCCATACGGCGGGCTTTATACGGAGGAGGAGCTTGCGCGCCTTATTGAAGGAGCCGGCCTTGCCGTCGAGCGCCGCGAGGACCACACCGACGCGCTCAGGACGTTTGCCGCAGAGCTCCGGCTTCGGGGCGGCGCGGGCGCGCTCGGGGCGCTTGTGTGCCCGTCGTGCCTTGGCGCGAGCGAGGACGCGCCAAGGCCGCGCCTGAAGGACCTGCGCTACGTCCTTTTCATCGCCCGCAAACTGAGCTGAGGAGGGCCCTCATGTCCGACACCCTCAAACAAATCATGCGCCTGAGCGCGCAGGGGCTGTGCTGCAGCCAGATCCTTGTGACCATGGCGCTTGACGCCAACGAAGACGAAAACCCGCAGCTGGTGGACGCCGTCCGCGGCCTGTGCAAGGGGCTGGGCGGCGGCGGGTACACCTGCGGTGTTTTGCTCGGGGCCGTGTGCGTCCTGTCGATGATGGACCCGCGCATCGCGGAAGCCGAGCTTATCCCGCGCCTAACGGAATGGTTTGAAGTGACGTTCAACGAACAATACGGCGGCACGGCCTGCGCGCAGATCCTCGGGGACGACCCGATGAACAAGTGCGAGCGCTGCCCGCAGATTATGGCGCTCACGTACGAAAAATGCCGCGCGCTCCTCGAAGAGCACGGGATGCGGATATGACGATCACGCCGCTTGACCGCCGCATCGCGGCGGCGACGGGGACGGAAAAGGCCGAGCGCGGCGCCATCGAGGCCTACCAGCTCCAGCGCCTGCGCGAGACGGTCTCCCGCGCGAGGCGCTCGAGCCGGTTTTACCGCCGCCTTCTGGCGGATTTTGACCCTGAGTCCCTCGACAGCCTCTCAAAGCTCGCCGCCCTCCCCTTTACCCTGCCGTCTGACGTCGCCAGCGCGCCGTACGATTTCCTGTGCGTGTCGCCGCGGGACGTTGAGCGCATCGTGACGGTCACCACCAGCGGCACGACGGGCCGCCCCAAGCGCGTGTTTTTCACGCAGGGCGACCAGGAGCGCACGATCGACTTCTTCCACCACGGGATGTCCACCTTCACCGCGCCGGAGGATACGGTGATGATCTGCATGCCGTGCGACACGCCCGGCGGCGTCGGGGACCTCTTGGCGCGGGGACTGCGCCGCCTTGGCTGCCGCGTCGTGCCCTACGGGCCGATTGCCGATTACGGCGACGCTGTCGCCGCGCTGTTGCGCGAAAACGTGACGGTGCTCGTCGCCATCCCCTGCCAGGCGCTGTCTCTCGCGCGCCGGATGATGGCGCGCGGCGTTCGCCACCGCCTGCACAGCGTGCTCCTCAGCGCCGACTACATCCCCGCCCCCTCGGCCGCGATTGTCGAAAAGGCGTGGGGCGCTCGTCTTTTCCCCCACTTCGGCATGACGGAGACGGGGTACGGCGGCGCGGTGGCCTGTAAGGCCGGAGCGGGCATGCACATCCGCGAAGCTGACCTCATCTTTGAAATCGTCGACCCTGTGAGCCTAACCCCCCTTGAGGACGGGGCCGTCGGGGAGCTTGTCGTCACGACGCTCACGCGCGAGGCCATGCCCCTCATCCGCTACCGGACGGGGGACCTCGCCAGCCTCACGAGCGAACGATGCCCCTGCGGCTCTGCCGTGCGGCGGCTTGAGCGCGTGTACGGGCGGATACAAAGCGCCGTGGCGCTGCGCGGCGGGGGGCTTGTCTCCCCCCACGCGCTGGACGACGCCCTCTGGGCGGACGAGGCCGTCCTCGCGTGGTCGGCGCGCTTAAAATCTGCGCCCGAAGGGGAGACGCTTGTCGTCACCGTCGAAGCCGAGCCGTTTGACGAAGGGCGGCTGCGTGACGCCGTGCGCCGCGCGCTCATCGCTCCGCCGGGCGCTGCGCCGGAAATTGTCGTCGAGCGCGGCGCGGCTGAGTTTTTCACAACTGGAACACTAAAGCGGACCATCGCTTTTCAATGACAGATAAGGGAGGAACCTTGCCATGCGGAAAATAGCCGAAGAAGCCCTCTCGCTTTTGCGCGGCGGGCGAAGCTTTGCCATGGCCGTCGTGCTGGAGAGCAGCGGCTCGACCCCGCGCGACCCCGGCGCCGCCATGCTGATCTGCCCCGACGGGGCCATCACCGGCACCATCGGCGGCGGCGTCCTCGAAGCGCACGTCATCAAAGACGCCAAAAAAGCCATCGCCGAAAAACGCGCGATGGTCTGCGAGTACGCCCTCGAAACAAGCGGCGACGACGCCATCGGCGCCATCTGCGGCGGCCGCGCCAAAACACTCATCGACTACATCGACGCGGCCGACCCGTCGAGCCTTTCATATTTTGAAGCATTATTCAATGCCGCTTCCGGCCCGGACGTGTCGGTCCTTGCCGTCCTGGCGTCGGCGGGCGCGCCCCTGTCCGCGCGCAACCAGTGCCTTATCCGCCCGGACGGCACCGTCGCGGGCGGCGAGGTCTTTGACGAAGAGACGCTCGCCATGCTGCTCAAGGACCACAAAGGCGCCGGCACGGGCAAAATCAGGGAAAAGGACGTCTACTTCTTCCCCGTCGGCACGGCCGGCACCGTCTACATCTTCGGCGCGGGGCACGTCGGCCAGAAGCTCGCGAAAATCGTGCGCACCGTCGCCTTCCGGACGGTCGTCATAGACGACCGCGCGGAGTTTGCCAGCCGCGCCCGTTTCCCCGACGCGGACGAAATCATCGTTCCCGTGAAGATGGACGCGCCGTTTGACACGCTCTCCTTCGGGCCGGACAGCTACATCGTCATCGTCACGCGCGGCCACGCGCACGACGAGGTGGTGCTCACCCGCGCCCTTCGGACAGACGCCGGTTACATCGGCATGATCGGCAGCAAGAAAAAGCGCGAGCGCCTCTATGAAAACCTCCTTCAAAAAGGCTTTACGCAGGAGGACATCGCCCGCGTCCACTCGCCCATCGGCCTGGATATCGGCGCCGAGACGCCCGAGGAGATCGCCGTGAGCATCACGGCGGAGCTCATCGCCGTCCGCGCGGCAAAAAAGAAGGCGTAAAAAAGCGCGCCGCTTTTGTTGCTCACGACTACCCGCTTTATTCCTGCGGAAAAATAGTGTATAATAGCAAGGCTGCGCTTTAAGCGCGGCAAGACACCGGCGCGCACGCCACCGAACGTGAGGGAAGCATCATGAAGAATGAAATGATTTGGGACGTTGCCATAATCGGCTGCGGCATTGCCGGAATATTCGCCGGTTACGAGCTCCAGAAGCTCAACCCGAACCTCAAAGTCGTCCTGTTCGAGCACGGGGCGGATATCCACAACCGCTCCTGCCCGATGGTCACGCACAAGGTAAAGGAGTGCATCTCCTGCCCCTCCTGCGCGATTATGCGCGGCTTCGGCGGGGCCGGCGCCTATTCGGACGGCAAATACAACTTCACGACGGAGTTCGGCGGCTGGCTGAAGGACTACCGCAGTGAAGACGAGATCATGGACATCATCAACTACGTCGACTCCGTCAACATGCAGTTTGGCGCGACGGACGTCGTCTACTCCACGCAGAGCGAAGCCGCGCGCAAGCTGGAAAAGAAAGCGCTTGAAAACGACCTGCACCTTTTGCAGGCGAAAGTCAAGCACCTCGGGACGGAAAACAACCTTGAAATCCTCAAGGGGATTTACGCGTATCTGAAAGACCGCCTGACGTTCTACTTCAACACCGAAGTGGTCAACATCAATATCGCCAGGGACGGCTACGACCTTGAGACAACGGCGGGGAATTTCTCCTGCCGCTACCTGATCGCCGCGCCCGGCCGCTCCGGCGCGGAGTGGTTCGCCGACCAGTGCGGCCGCCTGGGGTTGTCGCTCCTGAACAACCAGGTGGACATCGGCGTGCGCGTGGAGCTGCCCGCGAAAGTGTTTGAGCACATCACCGACGCGGTGTACGAGTCCAAGCTCGTCTACCGCACGAAGCAGTACGGCGATACGGTGCGCACGTTCTGCATGAACCCGTACGGCCACGTCGTCACCGAAAACGTCGACGGGCTCATCACCGTCAACGGCCACAGCTACTCCGACCCGAAGCTCCGCAGCCAGAACACGAACTTCGCCCTTCTCGTCTCCAACCGCTTTACGGAGCCGTTTAAGGAGCCGTACAAGTACGGCAAGCACATCGCGTCGCTCTCCAACATGCTTGGCGGCGGCGTCCTCGTGCAGCGGTACGGCGACCTGCTCAAGGGCACGCGCACAAACGAGCACCGCCTGTCCAAGAGCTTCGTCCGGCCGACGCTCAACGCCACGCCGGGCGACTTAAGCCTCGTCCTCCCCAAGCGGCACATGGACAATATCATCGAGATGATCGAGGCGCTGGACAAAATCGCCCCGGGCACGGCCAATTACGACACGCTCCTGTACGGCGTGGAAGTCAAGTTCTACTCCTCCCGCCCGCACCTTTCGTCGGAGCTGGAGACGGACCTGCCCAACTTCTTCGCCATCGGGGACGGGGCCGGCATCACCAGAGGGCTCGCCCAGGCGGCGGCAAGCGGTGTGATGGTCGCCCGCACCGTCCACGGCCGCCTGACCGCAAGACAGAAAGAAGAATAACCTTGAATACAAAAACCGCCCGCACCAGAACGGTACGGGCGGTATTGTTTTGCTCCCAGAAGGCGTTTTGCTCATTCACTCAGGAACTTGTCAATGCTCTCGTCGGTTTCGACTTCAGAAAAAGCGATAAAGGTTTTCGTGCCGGCAAACGGCAAGATTTCGTTGATAAAAGAAGAGGTCAGGCGGGCTCTCGCCTTTCTGAACAACTGTCCGTACTGCATGGCGAAAGGCAAACCCTCTGAAAATCTGACTGACAAAAAGAGCCGATGCGCCGTGAAGGCCGCACATGCTCTTTCTCAAGGCGAGGTATCGGTGGACGAAGTATTTGAGGACTTAAAAAGCGCGTTTACCGATAAGGAGATTTCGGAGCTGGCCGCCTATATCTGCTTTATTTCAGCCTGCCAGAAATCCGGCGCTTTTCTGGACCTGCAGCCGTTCTGCAGCATACTATAACGCTCAAGCTTAGCGATTGCGTCCCAGGACGACAGGCAAACTCTTCGGGCGCTTAAGGCTGCCGGGCGGCGCGTCCTGCTTTGCGCCTTAATCCATGAGCGCGGCGAGAGCGGCGCCGCAGATGACGGCGTCCTCGCCCGCCGCGGCGGTGCGGCAGTGCCGGCCGAGCTTTCCCGCCGTCTCCCGGACGAGCACCTTTTCCACCCGCTCTTTGAACGTGGGCATGCGGCAAATCACGCTCCCCTCGCAGGACAGCACGGCAGGCCTTTCCGGTCTTGCGCCCGCGCCGGTGTGCAGGAGAACGCCCGTCGCCGCCGACGCGACAAGACGCGCGGCGCGCTCCAAAACGGCATCGACGATAGCGGCCACCGCCTGCGCGTCTTCCGGCCCGGCACACAGCGCGCGGAGAGCGTCCCCCTCCGTCTCTCCCGCGAGGTATGCGCTCACCTCGGCGGCTGAAAGGCCGCCGAGCGCTAAAACGCCTTCGGCGCAGCGCGGCGTGAGCAGCCCCTCCCGCGCGGCAAGGCGCAGCGCGGCGAGCACGAGGCCGCCGATATAGCGCCCCGCCGCCGCCTTCTCCAGCAGGTGCTCCCCGGGCGTGGACGTCCCGGCGTCGACGAGGACGTCGGCCGCCCCGCGCGGGAAGACGTCAAACCCGGCCGCCTCGGTGTTGATGAACATCCCCTCGCCCCTGTCGAAATAGCAGATATTCAGGCCCGTCCCCAGCACAAGCGCGACGGCGTCCTCCCCCGCTCTCCCCGCCGCCGCGAGGGCGACGGCCGTGGTGTCGTTGAGCAGGACGCACCGCTCCGGGACGTTTGCCCCCATACGCCGGAGCGCCAGGCAAATCTCGCGGCACACATGGGCCCCTTCGATGCCGATAACGCGCATTTCCTTGCTCAGGGAGAGGACGCGCCCGTCCCCGCTCGGGAGAATCTCCGCCGAATGGGAAAAGGCGACGCCAAGCCTGGCGCACTCTTCCGCGACGGGCAGGATGCGCCGCGCGATTTCATCGAAAAACGCCTCTTTCGTGATGCGCACCCCAAGTCCCGGGACGGGCCCGCTCGTCTGAGACAAGATTTCCAGCGCGCCGGAGTGCGCCTCGACGCGCGCCGCGCGCAGGTTCGTCCCGCCGATGTCCACCGCCGCAGCGCGCCCCTGTATCCTTCCCGCCTCCGGCGCGGAGAGATACGTTTTGAGCATCATGAGCGAAGACTTCTCGCCCGAAAGCCCACGCCGCATTTCGCGCGCGAAGGCGCGCGCCGTGCCCGGGACGTCCACGCACTGCGGATGCAGCTTCATCTCCCGCAAAAAAGCGTCCAAACGGCCGCCTGTCACAGCCCATTCCCCCTTTTTCCCTATCATACAGCCCGGCGGAGGGCCTGACCAGCCGCCCCGCCCCGCCGCGGGGTATTTCGTCGTTTCCGACAAATCCGAGCAGCGGTTTTTCACGTTTATTTAAAACATACCAGATTACTAGGTTGACGCTTTCGCACAGTGCGTATTAAAATTATGGAAAGGCGATGTCTTTGCCCCAAAAAACGAACCGGAGGCTCTTATGCTTGATATCTGTCTGCCCGGCACCGGCGGGATGCTGCCTCTGCCGGAGCGGTGGCTGAGCTGCTGCTGGCTTGAATATCAGGGAAAAGCGGTGCTGATCGACTGCGGAGAGGGCACGCAGATTGCCCTGCGCAAGGCCGGCTGCCGCATCGCGCGGCTTGATACGCTGCTGATTACGCATTTCCACGCGGACCACGTCGCCGGGCTGCCCGGGCTGCTCCTCACGCTCGGCAACCAGGGGAAGACCGATCCGCTGAAAATCATCGGCCCGCGCGGGCTGCGCGCCGTCGTCATGGCGCTGACGAGTATTGCCGGCGGGCTGCCGTTCCCGCTCGAAATCGTCGAGCTGTACGGCAGCGGCGGGGAGTACGAGCTCGGCGGCATGCAGATTATGTACCGCATGCTCAGTCACGGCGTGCCGTGCCTGGGATACCGCATCAGCTATCACCGCAAACCGATTTTCAATCCGGAAAAAGCCGCGGCGCTGAACATCCCGAAAAAGTTCTACAGCGTGCTTCACAGCGGGCAGAGCGTGAAGCTTCCGGACGGGCGCACCATCCGCCCCGAACAGGTGCTCGACGGGGAACGCGCGCCCATCTGCATCGCATATATCACGGACTCGGTGTACTGCGAGAGCATGATCGACCTCGCGAGCGGCGCCGACCTTCTCATCTGCGAGGGGATGTACGGCGACGAGAGCATGCGCGACAAGATGAGCGAAAAGGGCCACATGATTTTTCAGGACGCGGCGCGCCTTGCGAAGAAAGCCGACGCGCGCGCCCTGTGGCTGACGCATTTCAGCCCGGCGCTGAGAAATCCGAAGGAGCACCTCGCCGCCGCGCAGGCCATCTTCCTGCCCACCGCCGTCGGGTACGACGGCATCCGCACCATCCTCCCGCGCTCCGGCGGCGACCGCCCACTCTGATGATTGGGAAGGGACCTGAATGAACAAAACCACCCTAAAAATCACGTACGCAGCCGTACTGGCCGCCCTTGTTTTCGTCGTGACGTTTCTCACGCGCATCCCCGTCCCGGGGCTGTCCAGCGCGTATATCAACCTCGGCGATACGGTGATATTTATATCCGCCTACCTGCTCGGCGGTCCCGTCGCCGCCGCCGTCGCGGCAATCGGCAGCGCGCTCGCGGACCTTGCCGCGGGAGCCGCCGTGTACATCCCCGCCACGTTCGTCATCAAAGGGCTCATGGGCCTTGGCGCCGGCTCCATCATGCGCGTGCGCAACCTCGCTTTTTACGCCCTTGCCGCCATCGTCGGCGGCGCGATTATGACGGGCGGGTATTTCGTCTTCGAGGCCATTTTCTTCGACCTCGCATACGCCCTCACGGCGCTCCCCCTCAACCTCGTCCAGTGGGGCGGCAGCGTCGTCATCGCGCTTGCGCTCCAGCCGGCCATATCGCGCGTCTACCCCCTCCTCTGGCGGGAAAAGTAGCCGCGCGGCGCAACAGCCCGAAATGCGCGGCCTTTTGAAATAAGCCCGGCGTCCGCCCGCACCGCCCGGCGTGAAGGCTTCTTTGTCCTGTGAAGGAAAGCGCGCTACCGTGCGCCGGCAGCCGCAAAAGCCGCCGGGCATTATCACAGCGGCGGCAAATAAATACGCCGGCGGGAAGCGCTCCCTTTTGCAAAGCCGGCCAAAGAGCGTTGTCTATGGCCCGCGCCTTGACGCGAAAGGAAAACCTAGTACTTCATACACAGCGCGCCGCTTTGGAAGCGGCGCGCTTTTTTTGCCAAGCGGGTGTGACGCGCCCGCGCACGCACATGCACGCCCCTTGAAGTGCGGCGCATGATTCTATAACGGCAAGCGCCCGCTTACGCCCGCTCACTCATACATCGCCCCTTGCCGCGCTGCCGTCCGCGCGATTTTTATCCCTGCCTGTGCGTCAGACGGCTCACACCCGCTCGCGCGGCACGCGCACTATGTACCGCCCTTCGCCGCGTTGCCGGCGCGCGATTTTTTATCCCTGCCCTGTGCGGCAGACGGCTCACACCCGCTCGCGCGGCATGCGTACTTATGTACCGTCCTTCGCCGCGTTGCCGGCGTGTATCTTCCCCCGCCAGTGCGCGCGCCCGCTTGCTCGGCGCATGCCTCAGGCCTCCCGCCCAGTAAAACGGCGATAAGGCTTTCTCCGCGCGCTTGCTTCCTAAAACGCAAAAACGGCGCAATTGCGCCGTTTTTCTTCATTATTCATTTTCAGGCGGCGTTCCCGCCGTAGCGACACTTCGCGCGCCGTTGAATCTCCGTTCAACTTAACCTGCTGCCTATAAGCGCTTCATGCTAAAGGCCTCATCGCGGAATTCGAGCTAATACGCGCAACGCAGGAAACACAAGCGATTTCATATTTTGAATCTGCGTTCAATGCTTCTTCTCCCGCGTTTTGCCGCTTTCGGCTTATTGCCGCTCCTTCTCCAGCTCCTTTGCCGCCTCCTCAAGGGCGCGCCGCCACAGCGCCGCCGAGGCGTCGCTCGGCATGCGCCAGTCCCCGCGCGGGGAGAGGCAGACGGAGCCGACTTTCACCCCGTCCGGCAGGCACGAACGCTTAAACTGCTGGGCAAAGAAGCGGCGGTAGAAGGTGTCGAGCCACTTGATGATGACGCCCGTCTCGTACCGCCCGCCGAACGCCATCCGCGCGAGCATGAGAACCTTCTTTGGCGCAAAGCCGCTCCGCAGCGTGTGGTAGAGGAAGAAGTCGTGCAGCTCGTAGGGACCGACGAGGTCTTCCGTCTTTTGCGCGATGGCGCCGCTTGCGTCCGCCGGGAGCAGTTCGGGGCTGATGGGCGTGTCGAGCACGTCGAGCAAGGCAGCGCGCACGCGCGCGCTGCCTGTCGTCTCGGCGTACCACGCCACGAGGTGCCGCACCAGCGACTTCGGCACGCCGGCGTTGACGCCGTAGTGGCTTATATGGTCGCCGTTGTAGGTGCACCACCCGAGGGCAAGCTCGGACAGGTCCCCCGTCCCGACGACAAGGCCCCCCACCTGGTTGGCGATATCCATGAGGATCTGCGTCCGCTCGCGCGCCTGCGCGTTCTCGTAGGTGACGTCGAGCTGTTCCGGGTCGTGCCCGATGTCGCGGAAATGCAGGAGCGTCGCGTCTTTAATCGGCACTTCCCGCTTTGTGACGCCCAGCTCCTCCATGAGCGTGACGGCGTTTTGATACGTCCGCCCCGTCGTCCCCATGCCCGGCATGGTCACGCCCACCACCTCCTCGGGGGAAAGCCCCAGGGAGCGCGCCGCCTCCACCGAGACGAGCAGAGCGAGCGTGGAGTCAAGCCCGCCGGAGATGCCGAGGACGGCGCGGCGCAAGCCGGTTTTCCGCATCCGCTCGGCCAGCCCCGCCGACTGCAGGCGGAAAATCTCCTGGCAGCGGTCAAACTTCTTCTCCTTGTCCTGCGGGATGAAGGGAAACGGATCGACTGTAAAGCGGGGCTTAACGTCCCGCTCCGCGCCAAAGCGCACGTCGACGATTCGGTAGCCCGGCGCGCCGGCGTTTTCCATGAAACTGTTCATCTTGCGCCGGTCGCTTTCGAGCTTTTCCACGTCGATGTCGGCGAAAAGGATGCTCGATTCCACGTCGTACGCCGTCTCGGTCAGGATGCGCCCGTTTTCGGCGATGAGGCTGTGCCCAGAGAAGACGACGTCCGTCGTCGACTCGCCCAGCCCCGCCGAGGCGAACGCATACCCCGCGATGCACCGCGCCGACTGCTGCGCAATGAGCGTGCGGCGGTAGTCGGCTTTCGTCACGACGTCGTCGCTCGCCGAGAGGTTGAGGATAATGTGCGCGCCCATCAGGGCGTGGCGCGAGCTCGGCGGGATGGGCATCCACAGGTCCTCGCAGATCTCCATGGCGACGATAACGTCCGTCTCCCCCGCGCAGCGCAGGAGAATGTCCTCCCCGAAGGGCACGTCCGCTCCCAGAAGGCGCACAAACGCGCTTTTGCGCTCGCCGGCCGGCGCGAACCAGCGCTTTTCATAAAACTCGCCGTAGTTGGGGATAAACGTCTTGGGTATGACGGCCCTGACCTCCCCGCGGAAAAGCGCCACGGCGCAGTTAAACAGCTGGTTGTCCGCCCTGACGGGCATCCCCACGGCAAAAAGCACGTCGCACTCGCGCGTCTCCTCCGCGATGCGCCCGAGGGCCTCCTCGGCGCCGCGCAGGAGCGTGCTCTGCCCGAAAAGGTCGGCGCAGGTGTAGCCCGTGACGCTCAGTTCCGGGAACACGAGAAAGCGCGTCCCTTCGCCCTCCGCCCTGCGCACAAGCGCGATGATTTCCTTTGCGTTTTCCATCGGGTTTGCGACGCGAACGCGCGGCACGGCCGCCGCCACGCGCACAAAACCGTACTCTCCCAGCTTCATGTCATCAAAGCATCCCTTCCGATGTCTCTCGTGTAGTGTTGTAAACGCGCCGGCTCTTTATGCGTCCGCCGTCATGAGCGCGAGCGTGAGCTCTGCGGCGCGGGTGAGTTCCTCGACGGTTGTGTACTCCTTCGTGCTGTGGCAGCGGAACATCGCGCACGCCACCACAAGGCCGGTGATATTGTTGAGGGCAAGCTCGTTGTTGTCGCTTCCGCCGAACGTCTTAATCAGCGACGGCGTGAGCCGGACCTGCCGGCACGCCCGCTCAAAGCGGCTCACAACGGGATGGTCCAGCGGCGTCTCGTACGCCGTGGCGGCAATCGTAATGTCCGCCTCCGCCTCGGCTCCGATGGCTTTCGCCGCCCGCTCAAATTCGCCGGCTATGTACTGCGCCCTTTTCATCGCCTTGTCGTGCCGCAGGCTGCGCACTTCGCCGCGCACGACGCACACATCGGGCACGATATTCGTCGCCTTCCCGCCCTCAATGAGGCCGATGTTGACGGTCGTCTCGTCGTCGACAAACCCGAGCTTAAGGCGCGATATGGCGTCCGCCGCGGCGGCGATGGCGTGCACGCCCTTTTGCGGCTCAAAGCCCGCGTGGGCCGCCCGCCCGCGGACGGTAATGGTAAGCGTCACGATGCTCGGCGCGGCGTACGCCGCCGTGCCGACGGGGCCCGCCAAGTCGAGGACGTAGGCCTGCTCGGACAGCACCTTTGAAAAATCAAACACGCGGCTGCCCTTGCAGTAGACCTCTTCCGCCACGGTAAACAGCACCTCAATCGGCCCGTGGCGCAGCCCGCTTTCGGAGAGCACGGTCAGCGCCTCTAAAATGACGGCGACGCCCGTGAGGTCGTCCGCGCCGAGGACGGTGTCGCCCGCGCTTGCGATGCGGCCGTTCGGCGCGAGGGTGGCCCGCTTGCCGCGGGAGGGCTCGACGGTGTCGAGATGGGCGCAGAACATCAGCGGCGGGAGGGAGTCGTCCCCCCTCATCAGGCCGTAGATATTGCCGCTGTTGCCCCCGATTTTCTCGCCGGCGTCGTCCTCCAGCACGAACATCTTCAGAGCGCGCATCCGCTCCATGACATAATCCGCCAGCGGCCTTTCGTGATACGTCTGGCTGTCCATTTCGACAAGGCGCATAAACTCATCCACAAGCCGTACGGGATTGATCTTCATTCCCCCACCGCCTTTATTTAAAATGACTCTTCCTAAATTTCCAATAAAATGATAACATAGAAAAATCAAAATGAACAGACGGGAGGCTGAAAACATGGACAAAAAGCCGATAAGCTCCCCTAATGCGCCCGCCGCCATCGGTCCGTATTCGCAGGGCATTGTATCGGGGCGGATGATTTTCACGTCGGGCCAGCTCCCGGCCGACCCGGAAACGGGCGCCATCACGGGCGGCATCGAAGAGCAGTCCCGCCGGGCGATTGAAAACCTCCGCGCCGTGCTGGAGGAAGCCGGCGCGTCCCTCGCCAGCGTGGTGAAAACCACGGTATTCCTCAAGGATATGAATGATTTTGCCGCGTTCAACGCCGTTTACGCGCATTATTTCCCGCAGCCTTACCCGGCGCGCTCCTGCGTGCAGGCGGCCCGCCTGCCGAAAGACGCGCTCTTGGAAATTGAGGCCATCGCCGTCTTATAGGAGAAAAAATACACAGACTAGAGAGAGAAACTGTTTTCTTTCCCGAGGGAGGGGTGTCATCCATGTCGGTACAAAAGAGAGTCGCGGCGGTGCACGACTTATCCTGCGTCGGCAAGTGCTCGCTGACGGCGGCGCTGCCCGTGATATCGGCCGCGGGCATCGAGGTCTGCCCGGTGCCGACGGCCGTCCTGTCCACGCACACCGGCGGCATCACCGGATATACCTACCGCGATATGACGGACGAAATCATGCCCATCATCAACCACTGGCTCTCGCTGGGCCTGAAGTTCGACGCCGTCTACACAGGCTATCTCGGCTCCTTCCGCCAGCTCGGCATTGTCAGCGAGCTCATCGACAAGCTGCGCGGGCCGGACACGCTCGTCGTCGTCGACCCCGTCATGGCCGACAACGGCCGGCTTTACACCGGCTTTTCGCGCGATTTCCCCGCCGGGATGCGGTCGCTGTGCCAAAAAGCCGACATTATCGTCCCGAACATCACCGAAGCCTGTTTCCTGCTCGACATCCCGTATAAGCCCGGCCCGTACGACGACGCGTTCCTCCGCGAGCTCCTCTTCGGCCTTGCGCAGCTCGGCCCGAAGCAGGTCGTGCTGACCGGCGTCTACCCCGACGGCGGCCGCTATGGCGCGGCTTGCCTTGACGCCGTGACGGGGCGCGTCGACTACGCCCTCACAGGGCGCGTCGAAGGGATCTACCACGGCACGGGCGACCTGTTTGCCAGCGCCCTCACGGCGGCGCTCCTCAACGGCCGGACGCTCGCCGACGCCGCCTTCATCGCCGCGGAGTTTACCTACGAGAGCATCGAGCGGACGCGCCAGGCGGGCACGGACGTGCGCTTCGGGGTCAATTTCGAGGCGGGGCTTGCCAGATTTGCCTCGCTGTTTCACGACAGCGTCTGAAAAGCGCACGCTTCGTCAAAAGCGGCATGTTTAATCCATATCGGCTTAAATCTAATGCGAAAAAGGACATGGGCGCTCGCCCATGTCCTTCTGTTTTAAGCGTTTTTCGCGTTTTTCCTCATGTCCTCAACGAGCAGGTCCGCGAGCGCTTCCGCGTCGCCGAGCGGGAGAAACGGGACGCCCGCCTCCACCGGCACGTCCGCCATGACGGCAAGGCACTCTTCCGGCGGCAGGGGCAGGGGCTTGTTGTTCCCGCTGCGCATGAGGGCGATTTTCGGCCACGGCCCCGTTTTATACCCTTCGGTGAGGATGATGTCCACGCCGGAGATGCGCGCGATGAGCGCGTCTATGGGGACGGGGCGGTTTTCCATAATCGCCGCTTTTGTCGCGGACGCGATGACGGTGACCTCCGCGCCGGCCTTTGTAAAGCGCCAGCTGTCCTTCCCCTCGTGGTCGATGTCAAATTCGTGCGCGTCGTGCTTGACGACGGCCACGCGCAGACCGCGCTTGCGCAGCGCCGGTATGAGCTTTTCGATGAGCGTCGTTTTCCCCGTGCCGGAGTAGGCCACGATGGAGTAGACGGGTATGTTCATGCGTTTTCCCCCTGCTGCTTGGACTGTTCAACGTAAGCCTCTTCCAGGTACCGGGCGAATTTCTCCACGGCCGGGTTTTCCTGGTCCTCGTGCCAGAAGCACTGCAGCTCCTCGTTCTTGCCGATGGGATAGCACACGAGCTCGCTGTGCAGGCTCATGCGGCTGAGCATGGTGGAGACCATCACGCCCTGCCCGAACTCCACGGCCATGTACGCCGACTCGATGTTCGGCGCGATAATGATCTCCGACGGCGTAAACCCCAGCTCGCGGCACTGCCTGCGGGCGCGGGCGCGGCTTTCGGAGTTTGACTCGTGGCTGGCCGCGGCCTTGATAAACGGCTCGCGCCTGAAATCCTCGACCGTCGCCCCCTCCTTCACCTTCGGATGGTCCGGCGAGACGAGCAGGACAAGCGGCGTCTCCAGCACCTTCGCCTTGCGGATGCCCGTGCCCTTCGGGGCAAACTCCGCGTAGGTGATGATCAGGTCAAGGTGCCGCGCGAGAAACAGCTCGATGAGCTTGTTTTGCGGGTGCCTCTCTCCGATAAAGCGCAGGCCGTCGATTTCGCTTTTGAGCCGCCTGAGCGCGCCGCTGATGCCGGAGGAAATCTCCAGCCACTCGAGGTACCCGATGCGGATGGCGCTGTACAAATTGGCGTAGTAGCGCTTCGTCTTTTCCGTCACGCGCTGGAACTCTTCCTCAAATTTTGAAAAGAGCTGGTAGTAAAACTCCCCCGCCTTGGTGGGCGCGACGTAGTGGTGCGTGCGGATAAAAAGCTTAAAGCCGAGGTCTTCCTCAAACTTGGCGATGTATTTGCTGACGGACTGCTGTGTCATAAAAAGGCGCTTGGCCGTCTCCGTAAAGCTGAGCGTTTTGTACAGCATCAAAAAACACTTGACCGCCGTTTCGTTTATCAACTGTTTCCCGCCTTTCTTAAGACACATTGTCCACCCAATTATACAGGGTTAGCCGCCTGTTTGCAAATATAAGGGCGGCGGAGAATACTCCGCCGCCCTTTTTGTATGTCCTTAAATCATCGAGCCGATTTCTTCCGGAATAATCAGCTCCGCGTCCGTCTTGGACAGGACTTCCTCGACCGTGACGCCCGGGGCGAGCTCCTTGAGCACGAGGCCTTCCTCCGTTCTCTCAAGGACGCACAGCTCCGTCACGATGATGTCGACTTCGCCGGCTGCCGTCAGGGGGAGCTTGCACTTCTTGAGGATCTTCGGGTTGCCCTGTTTGTCGCAGTGCTCCGTCATGACGATGACCTTCTTCGCGCCGGCGACGAGGTCCATGGCGCCGCCCATGCCGGCGGCCGTCTTGCCCGGAACCATCCAGTTGGCGAGGTTGCCTTCCTGGTCAACCTCGTACGCGCCGAGGACGGAGATGTCCACGTGGCCGCCGCGGATATAGCCGAACGAGGTGAAGCTGTCGAAGCAGCAGGCGCCCACGCGCAGGGTGGAGGGGTTGCCGGCCGCGTCGCAGACGTCCTTATCGACGGGCTCGCCCGCCTTCGGGGGCCCTGCCAGGCCGATGGCGCCGTTTTCGGTGTCAACCCAAACGTCGATGCCTTCGGGGAGGTAATCGAGGCACTTCGTCGGCATGCCGATGCCGAGGTTAACGACGTCGCCGTCATTGAAGAAACGGGCTGTTCTGTACGCGATGAGGTCTCTGCCTTTCAGTTCAGTCGGTTGAGCCATTAGTCGTCACTCCTTTCAGCCTGTACAACAGCGTCGACGAGGGCGCCCGGCGTCATGATTTCGTCCGGATCCAGTTCGCCCACTTCGACGATATGCTCCGCCTCGACGATGACCCAGTCGGCCGCAGTGGCGAACACCTGGTTGAAGTTGCGGGCCGTTCTGCGGTAGACGACATTGCCCATCCTGTCGGCCTTCCACGCGTGGATGAGGGCCACGTCGGCGCGAATGGGCTTTTCAAGGAGATACTGCTTGCCGTCGACTTCAATGACGGGTTTCCCCTCGGCAATCGGAGTCCCGATGCCGACCGGCGTGAGAATGCCGCCGAGTCCGGCGCCGCCGGCGCGCACGCGCTCGCAGAGCGTCCCCTGCGGCACGAACGTCACGCTCAGCTCGCCCTTGACAACCTTTTCAACTGTCTCCGTGTTGCTTCCGATGTGCGAGCAGGTGATGTGCTTGATGCGGTTTTCGTGCACGAGCAGGCCGATGCCGCGCCCTTTAACACTGGTGTTGTTGGAGATGATCTCCAGATCCTTGCAGCCTTTTGCAATGATGCCTTTGATCAGTGTTTCTGGGACGCCGACGTTCACGAAGCCCGGGATGAGGATGGAAATGCCATCGTGGATTTTTTCCATGGCGACTTCGAGGGACACGACTTTATCCTTCGGCAATTTCTATCTTCCTTTCTTTGGCTTTGTACGCCGGTCGCCCCATCGGGCGGCAATCCGGCGTGTATTCCATATTAAGCTTTGAAGGTCGGTTCGTACGTCTTTTCATCGCGCAGGCAGTGGCGCTTGATGCCGAGAATTTCGCGTGCGTCGTCCGCCGTTGCGATTTCGCGCCCGGCGAGCTTGGACAGCTCAACGGCGCGCTGGACAAGCTGCACGTTCGTGGCGACAACGCCCTTGGACAGATAGATGTTGTCTTCAAGGCCGACGCGCAGGCCGTCGCACCCGAGGGCGAGGCCGGCGAGCATCATGGGCATGTGCGCGCGGCCGATGCCGGAGACGGACCACGTCGCGCCTTCGGGGAGCTTGCCCACGAGGAACGCGAGGTTTTCAGCCGTGCCGGGCATGGCGCCGCCGACGCCCATGATAAACTGCATGTGCACGGGCTCCGGAATGCCCCACTTCTTGACGTAGTACATGGCGCTGTCGATGTGGCCGGTGTCGAAAATCTCAAACTCGGGCTTGATGTCGTACTTGACGACTTCCTGCGCGAGCAGGTTGAGGAACCGCGGGCTGTTCTCGAAGATATAGGCGTTGGCCCAGTTGAGGGTGTTCGGGTCGAAGGAGCACATCTCGGGGCGGAGCGCGCCGAGGTGCTGCAGGCGCTTGTAGTCCTCGTACTCGCCGCCGGAGGTGGTCAGGTTGATGATGATGTCCACGCCGGCCTTGTTGCACTTCTCGCGGCACAGCTCGACGGTCTCGGTGAACTTCTGCAGGCTCATGGACTTATAGCCGACCTGCAGCTTGCCGTCGACGACCTTGTCCTCGCGGACATGGATGTGCGCGATGGCTGCGCCGGCTTTCGCGACCTCAACGACCTGGTCGGAAATCTCCTCCGGCGTGTAGGGGACGGTCGGAGCCTGCTCCTTCTTCGTCCCGGCGCCGCAGAGGCAGCACTGGATGATGATCTTGTTTGATTTAGCCATGGCGTCATTTTCCTTTCGTAAAGTGTGCTTAGACGGGATCGTCCATAAACTTCTTCGCGAGCTTAAAGACTTCGAAGAGCTGTTTGTCGCGCTTGGCTAAAAGCTCCTGCTTGTCGACGCCCGTGTAGTCGTAAAAGCCCTTGCCGGTCTTGAAGCCGAGGTGGCCTTTCTCCACGAGTTCGGCAAGCGTCTTGGGCATGTCCACCGGAGGCGGCATGGTGTAGCTCTTGTTGCGGAAGTTGTTGGCCGTCATGTCGACGCCGCCGAAGTCGATGCGCTTGCAAAGGCCGAGGACGACGGCGCGGGGGATGAAGCTGGCCTTGACGGCCTTGTCAATATCCTCGGGCGTGCAGTAGCCGTTGTCGAGCAGGTAGAACACTTCCTGGTTGAGGCACATCTGCAGCCGGTTGGCGATATAGCCCCGGATGAACTTCTTCATCAAAACGGGCGTCTTGCCGCACTTTTCCAAGAGCTCGACCGTGATCTTCGCGTACTCTTCCGGCGCCTGCTCGGACTTGACGACTTCAACGAGCGGGATCAGCTGCGCCGGGGCGTACCAGTGGGCGATGACCGTCTGCGGCAGGCGGTTTTCAGGGACCAGCTCGAAAATGTTCAGCGCCGAGGTGTTCGAGGCGAGGATGACGTCTTCGCCGATGCACTTGTCGAGCTGCTCGTACAGCTCTTTCTTGGCGTCCTTGTTTTCGACGATGGTCTCCTGGACAAACTGCGCGCCTTCGACGGCTTCCTCAACCGTCATGGCGAAGGAGACGCGGTTGAAGATGGTCTCCAGCTCGGAGGCCTCGATGAGGCCCTCCTCGACAAACGTCTCCAGGCTCTTGCGGAGTGTCTGCTTGGCTTTTTCGCGGGTTTCCTCTCTGCGTGTCCACATCGTGACGGAATACCCGCCGATGGCGTACATCTGAGCGATGCCCGGGCCCATTGTGCCGGCGCCAAGCACGGCGATTTTCTTGATATCGCTGAGACTTTTAATCATATTAAAATCCTCTTTTCACTTTTTTGCCCCACAAGAGGACTTGTGGGGCAAAAATGTTGCTCGGACGATGTGCTTAGAAGGAGCCCTCTTCCCACGCGACGAGGCGGACGAAACCGCCGTCGGCCATCTCGCAGCGGAACGGGAACGCGGCGATGATCATGCGGCGACCGGTGACTTCGTCGATGTCGCCGCCGGCGTTCTCAACGGTGCACACGCCGTGCTGCATGAACAGTCTGTGGCAGGGCTCGTAGTCCGGGAACAGCTCGTCCGGGTTTTTGCCCGTCGCCTTGCGGAAGGCGGTGTCAAGCCACGGCATCTGCTCTTTCAGCGGGTAGTGCCACAGCGGCGCGTCGGTGGCGCCCCAGGTGCCGGCGATACCCTTGATGTGCTTCTCGTGGATGAGCCAGTTGGCCACTTCGGGGCCCATGCCGGGATAATAGTTGAAGTACTTGTCGTTGTTGATTCTCCAGTAGTGGTGGAAGCCGGTGTTGACGATGACCCAGTCGTTCTCGCGGATCTCGAGGCCGTCTTTCTTGCAGGCTTTCTCGAAGTCCTCGGGCTTGAGCTCGTACCACAGGTCGGGCTCGAAGCCGGTCTTCCACTTCGCCTCGAACTCGTCTCTCAGGTGGCGCATATCGAGGATGACGCCGGTGCCGATGCAGTACTCAAGAGGAATCTCGTGGAAGAAATAGCCGTTGCGGGCGCGGTCGACTTCTTCCTCGTGGAGGACGTGTACCGGCGCGTCCATGTGGGTGCCGGCGTGGAGGGTGCCGGTGTAGGTCATCGTGCGCTTATGGAACCGGCCGAGGTACTGCCCGCGGGGGAAGATGAGGTCCTGACGGGCGCCGGGGAAGGGCCACAGCGGCGTGTCGACGCCCCACGGCTGGGACAGGTCCCAAATCTTCGTCATCTTGGTCCTGTCAAGGTACAGCTTGCTCTTGTCCAGCGGCATGTATGCCATAGTAGTTACCTCCTGTTTATTGATGGCGGCGCGTCGCGGCGCCGGCAAGATTCCTGCTTATATTGTAAACCTTGGAATGGTTCCAAAGTCAAGCTCTTCCACCCATTTTTATTGAACTGCCGGCGGAAATCAGATATAATAGGTTCGTATTTCTAGACGAACAAATACAATATTGTTCAATTTTCTAGAAAAATATTCTTTAGTCCCTTTTTTGGCGGAGGTGAGCGTGCTGTGCGGTATAAAATAGGCGACGTGGCGCGGATACTCGGCATATCGCCCGACCTTATCCGCTATTATGAGGAAAAGGGCGTCGTCTCCCCGGCAAAGGACCCGCTCAACAACTACCGCTATTACGACACGTGGGACATCAATTTCCTCATCGACTGCCTGTGGTATAAAAACTTCGGCTACGGCATCGAACAGGTCGCCCACATCGTATCAAACAGCACGTATTCGGAGCTTCTCGACATCCTGAAAGCCCGCGGGGACGAGATCGAAGCCGCGCTCCGCTACCAGCAGCTCCTCTTGGAGCGCATCCGCAAATACACGGAAAACCTCGAGGCGCTGCGCGGCTTTATCGGCAAATGCGACATCCGCCGCAACGCGGAGTTCGTCCGGTACCTAAACCGGTACAACAGGATGTACGATTACGACGACGAGCTGCAGGCCGTCTCGCGCGAGTGGCTCAAGTACATGCCGTTTTCCCGCCGGTACTTTGAAGTGCCGGAGGACAACGTCCTCGGCGAGGGGGACGATTACGCGTGGGGCTTTTCCATGGCCATGACGTACGTCCGCGAGTTTAACCTCGAGATCCGCCCGCCCGTGGTGTACATGCCCTCCCGATTGTGCATCCACTCGGCCTTTACCAGCACGGGGAAGGACCGCTTCACGGCCCGCCACCTCGACTTCCTCAAGGAGTACGCCGAAGAGCACGGGCTGAAAGTCGCCGGGTGCGCCTTCGGCAACCTCGCCTGCAGCGTCATCGAAAACGGCGAAACGACCGGCTTTTTCGAGGTCTTCCTGCCCATCGAGGAGCCGGAAGCGCCGTAAAGCCCGCCGCGTCAAATTCCGTTAAAACGCGCCGAAAGGCAATTAAAGCGCGCCGCCGCGAAGGGCGGCGCGCTTTGCTTTGCCGTCTGTTTTGTTTAGCCGATAGCGGTCAGGCCGCCGTCGGGATAGAGGATGTTGCCCGTCATGAAGTCGGAAGCGGCGGAGGCGAGGAAAATCGCCGTGCCCACGATGTCTTCCGGCTTGCCCATGCGGCGGAGCGGGTTGCCCGCGCCCTGCTGCTTGAGGTACGTCTCGACGTCGACGCCGGCTTCGGCGGCGCGCTTTTCAAAGACGGGGACCATCATCGGGGTGGCGGTGATGTTCGGGCCGATGGCATTGACCGTGACGCCGAACGGGCCGTACTCGGAGGCCAGCTGCTTCGTGAGCATGTCGACGGCGCCCTTCGTGGCGCAGTAGCCGGCATTGCCGGGGCCCTTCGTGGCGATCTTGCCGCGGACGGAGGAGAGGTTGATGATCTTGCCGTAGCCGTTCTCCTTGAAGTGGCGGCCGAAGTGCTTGCAGGTGATCATGAAGCTGGTGACGTTCGCGTCGAGCATCTGGCGGAAGACATCGATGTCGAAGTCGAGGGCGTCAATCTTCTTGTTGAAGCCCTGCGCGTTGACGAGGATGTCAATCTTGCCGCCGAGCTGCTGCTTGGCGTTCTCCAGCAGAGCGATGACCTGCTCCTCGTTGGTGGCGTCCGCCGCAAAGTAGTACACTTCGTCAGAGCCCGAGGCCTTCTTGATTTCCTCCTGAGCGCGCTTGAGGGCATCTTCCTTGCGGCTGGAGATGAGAACCTTCGCGCCGGCCGCAGCAAGGCCTTCGGCGATCGCCTGGCCGAGACCGCCCGCGCCGCCGACGACGACGGCGGTTCTGCCGGTAAGATCAAACAGTTTGCATGCCATTTTTATTTGCCCCTTTCAAAGAAAGATATTCTCTCCGCACCGTGGTGCGGGGACAGTTTTCAGCGTCAGATTCCTTCCAGGGAGAAACGGCGTCAGTCAGGCCTTAGACCTGATCAGTCGCACATCTCGATAACCGTCGCCTGGCCCATACCGCCGGCGATGCAGAGCGTGGCAAGGCCGTACTTCAGGCCGCGGCGCTTCATCTCATGCATCAGCGAGACGAGGATGCGGCAGCCGGAAGAGCCGACCGGATGGCCCAGGGCAATGGCGCCGCCGTTGACGTTGATGATGTCCATCTTGTTCTCCCAGCCGAGCATCTTAATGCAGCCGAGAGCCTGAGCGGCGAAGGCCTCGTTGAGCTCGATAAGCTGGATGTCGTCCATCGTCAGGCCGGCGTCCTTGAGCGCCTTCGGCACCGCGTAGACGGGGCCGAGGCCCATCGTCCTGGGATCCGTGCCGGCAACGCCCATGCCGATGATCTTGCAGATGGGCTTGAGCCCCAGCTCCTTGGCCTTCTCCGGCGTCATCATCAGCACGGCGGACGCGCCGTCGTTCCGGCCGGAGGAGGTGGCGGCGGTGACCGTGCCGGTCAGCGCGTCGTCGTTGAACAGCCTGCCCTCATCGTCCTTCTTGATATTAAAGCAGGGCTTGAGCTTTGCCATGGCCTCAAGGCTGGTGTCGGGGCGCGGGAATTCGTCCGTGTCGAACACAAGGGGAGGCTTTTTGCGCCCCTGCGGCACGACGACCGGCACGATTTCGTCCTTGAACCGGCCTTCCTTAATGGCGGCGACCGCCCGCTTCTGGCTCAGCAGAGAGAACTCCTCCTGCTCCTGGCGGGTGATGCCCATCATCTGAGCGACGTTCTCGGCGGTCGCGCCCATGTTAAAGCGGCCGTAGATCTCGGGCGGCTGGCTCTGGAACTGGCCCTCGGTCAGGGCGTCGATAAACTCCGTGTTGCCTGTGCCGAGGCCCCAGCGGGCGTTGCGCAGATAGAAAACGGCGTTCGACATGCTCTCGGTTCCGCCGGCGATCACAACGTCGGCGTGCCCCGTCATGATTTCCATCGCGCCGTTCTGAACGGCCGTCATGCCGGAGGCGCACTGGCGCATCACGGTATAGGCGGCGCATTTGTCGGGGATGCCCACGCGCAGCGCGGCGACACGGGCGATGTTCGGCTCGTCGGACGTCTGGCGGCACTGGCCCAGAATGACCTCGTCGATCTCGTTCGGATCGATGCCCGTGCGCTCCAGGGTCCCCTTCAGGACGCATTCGGCCAGGTCGACAGCGTGCAGCGGCTTGAGGCTCCCGCCCATATTGCCGACCGCGGTACGGCAGCCGTCCACAATAACAACTTCTCGGATTTCTTTAAGCATAGGTGTCCTCCCGACATCCTTTTAACTCGTATTTTGCTCGGTAACCGGCGGCGACCGGCCGGCCGGCGCCGGGGCCCGCTTTAAGACTTCAGCTGCGGCTTTCCGCAACTATAGCGAGACGGGTAAATCCGGGCCGCGAAAAGCGGCCCGGATCTGCAAATCTTTTAAGCTTTCTCCAGCACGATTTCGCCGAGATTGACGGACCCGTGGGTTTTCGCCTTGAGCGTGGCGGGCTTGTAGCCCGGCGCTTCCACCGTAATGGTGAAGTGCTCGTTCGTCGGCAGGAAGCGGAACTCGAAATCGCCGAGGAAGTCCGTCTCCGTCTCCATCTTCTTTCCGCAGCTGTCGCAGACGCAGGTGACCTTCGCGCCCTTGCAGCAATCGTCCGTGTCGCCGCAGACGACTTCGCCGCAGATGAAGGGCTTCGGCAGGTGCCTGTAGTAGACGTTCGGCTCCGTGCCGTATTCGGGATGCAGCAGCTCCAGCTCGGCAGCGTGCTCTTTGACATAGATGGAAATCTCGCTGTTGGGGTCGTCAAGATCGCCGAACAGCATGGCCTGGTTGGGGCAGCACTCGAAGCAGCGCGTGACCTTCTCGCCGGCGTCCAGCATGTGGGCGCACATGGTGCACTTCTGCGGCAGCTGAGCCTTTTCGTTCCAGACGATGGCGCCGTACGGGCAGGAGCCGACGATTTCCTGCATGCCCTTGGCCTTCACGGGGTCGATGATGACGATGCCGTCCGGCCTCTTGTAAATCTGCTCCGGGAACTTCTCCATGCAGGCGGGCTTGGAGCACTGCTGGCAGATCGAGTGGGTGTAGTCCACCTTGACCTTTGTCCCGGTGCCGTATTCCACCTCGTTGACCTTGATGAGGTTGACGCCTTCGGTGGTCGCGGCGGCGGTGGGCAAATGCTCGTTGTCCGTAAACTCGTCTTTGCAAGCAAGGAAGCAGGAGAAGCAGCCGTTGCAGCGCTCGACGTTAAAAACAAATCCTAATCTGGCCATTTCTTAGCCCTCCCATTTTCTGCATTCGACAAGGCAGGAGTTCGGCGCCATGCCGGGTGCGTTTTTGGACAGGAATCTGCCGCTGGTCAGAAGGTTGACGCAGCCGCCTCTGTCGGTGGCCCCGGGAACGGGGACAACCGGGTCGTACTTGGCCGAGCAGCCGTAGCTGTGCATGACTCCGGGCGGCACGCGGTGCGTGACGCAGGCGATGCAGATAACGCTGCCACGGTCGTTGTAGAGTTCAACAAGGTCGCCGTTCTTGATGCCGCGCGCGTCGGCGTCCTTCGGGTTGATGCGGACCGGCCAGTAGGCGTAGCCGTCCTTCTGGACGCGGTGGATGGGAATCTCGTCAAGCCAGCTGGCGTGCTTGTCGTAGTGCGTGTGGAACGAGAAGCGCGGGTGCGGCGAGATGATCTGGAGCGGGTACTTCTTGTAAAGCTCCGTCTCGTGGCCTTCCCAGCTGGGGATATAGTGCGGAACGGGCGGGCGCTCGTCGTCGTCGGGCGACAGCTTCTTGAGCGACTCGCTGGCAAATTCGATCTTGCCGGAGTAGGTGCCCAGCTCCTTGGAGTGCTCCGTCGGCTCCAGCGTGTTCATGTGGTTGACGACCTTGATCTTCGGGTTCAGGTAGTCCTGCGTGTCGCAGTCCCTGTCCTCGTAGTACAAGCGGAATGCCGGGTGCTCTTCATAGTCATCGGGAACGGGAACGATATAGTAGCCCTTCTTGCAGAACTCTTCCCAGCTGATGCGCTTGGAGAGATCGGACAGTTCCCAGTAAGCCTTTGCCCAGTCGTCCTCGGTCTTGCCTTCGGTGTACAGCTCGCCCATGCCGAGCTTTTCGGCCACCATGGCGAAGATTTCGTAGTCGGATTTCGACTCGCCGAGCGGCTCGACGCACTTCATCTGACGGACGATGACGCGCCAGTTGTTGCCGATCTGAGCGTGGGTCGTGTAGCCGCCGCCGACGGCCCACTCGCCGAGGTCGTTTCTCTCCAGGTTCGTGCAGGCCGGCAGGATGATGTCGGCATACTTCGTCTCGCTGGAGAACCAGCAGTCCTGGTTGATGACGCACTCGAGGGCGTACGGGCCGTCGTTCTGATACATCCGCGCCCACTTGTTCGTGTCGGTCATCGTGCCGAAGAAGCTGCCGCCGTAGCGCCAGAACATCTTGACATGGCCCTCGATGGGATACTCGTGCTTGTTAAACTGCTGCTCGATGGACTGGCCGCAGAAGCCGTCGCCGATAAAGGCGTCCTTGCCGTTGATGATGGCGTCGGGGAACGTCAGGCGGTACAGGCGCTGCTTGGTGGGGTTCGTCAGAGCGAACTTGTACTTCGCGACGGGGGATTTGCCCATCTGAGACTCGGGCTCTGCGTAACCCGGGAACCAGGTGTAGTCCGAAGGCGCGCCCATGGTCGTGCCCCAGATGGAGACGCCGGGCTTGCCGATACCCTGCGTCGCGGCAAGCGCGATGAGGAAACGGGCTTCCTCCGTGCCGTACGCGGAGCGGCAGGCCGAGCCTTCGCCGCCGCGGACGCCGCCGGCCAGGGCGACTCTCTTGGAGGCCCACTCTCTGGCCAGAGCGCGGATGCGGCGCGCGGGGATGCCGGTCTTCTCGGCGGCCCATTCGGGCGTCTTCGGCACGCCGTCTTCCTTGCCCATGATATAGTCGCGGAATTCCTCGATGCCGATGGTCTTGCGCTCGACGAAGTCATGGTCGTAGGTGTCGTCCACGAACCAGGTGTACGCGATGGCCGCGGCCAGCGCCGTGTCGGTACCCGGGCGGACGGGGAACCATGTGCCGTCCATGACGGCGTTGGTGTAGTTGTAGTACGGGTCGATAAAGACGCACTTGACGCCCATTTCCTTCAGCCAGACGCGCCAGATGTTCGACTCCTGGCCGGAATAGATGCCGTGGGTGGAATCCGGGTCATTGGACCAGAAGACGATCATGTCGGTGTGCTTCATGGCGTCCTGCAGCAGGTCGAACTGCTCGGGCTGGCCGAGGCGCCAGTAGAAGCCCCACATGTGCGTCGCGCCCCACATCCAGCCTTCCCACGAGTCGGGGTTGTCCAAGATGGGGGTGTAGCCAAGCATGCCGAAGAAACGGCCGAAGGGGCCCATCTTGTAGCCGACGATGCCCCAGTTGTGGTGGGAGCTCGTGATGGCCGTAATCTTGTGGCCGTCGATCGTGCCGTCCGGATTGACCTTAATCAGGCGCTTGATCTCGTTGGCGATAAGCGTCGTCGCCTCGTCCCAGGAAATGCGGACATAGCCGGACTTGCCGCGGTTTTGCGGATTCCGGTTGCCGTTGGGATCCCAGTCGACTCGCTTCATCGGATAAAGGATACGGTCCTTTGAATAGAGTCTGTTGCGTTCTGCAAATACGTTCTGAGCGATGCGCATCGCTTTGGGAGGACTATACTTTCTCCCGTACCTGTCGACAACAGTCCAGGGCTTCGGATAATCCTCCTCCGGAACTTGCAGCGGCCGGATACGGGTAACTTTGCCATCTTCCACATAGACGGAGATAGGACCTCCGGTGGTAAGGTTGGTGTATACCTTCTCCAAAATCTTTCACTCCTCCATATTTTTGTACAATAATAACAAAAACCGGTTCTTGCTGCATTTTACCGCAGGATTCTATTACAGTCACGCTAATTATAAACCTTAGGACGATACCAATGTCAAGCCCATGCGCCCCTATTTTGCCCTATTCCCAAAAAAATTCGGTTTTAATATGCGATTTGAAGTGGCGTTACAACCAAACGGTTGTTACCAGCCTTTTTGAATGCGTTTCCCTTTATGCAAAATGTTGAGTATACTGTAGTTACAGGTCATTGGCAACCTGAATACGCAGTTTTGAGGTGTATGATGGCCAAAAAATTTGTACCCGATTCTCAGCAGATTGTCAGTTTCAGTCTCATGGGGCCGGAAAGCGGCGGTCCCTGCCTAGTTGATACCACCGACGGTAGGATCACGCGCATCCGGCCGTATCGCTACGATAAAGAATATACGGACAAGCACTGCAACCCGTGGAAAATCGAAGCCCGCGGCAGCACGTTTAGCGCGCCGGACCGCGTGACGATCTCGCCGTTCGGCTTAGGGTATAAGTCCCGCGTCTACTCCCGCAACCGGGTGCGCTATCCCCTCAAGCGGGTGGACTGGGACCCGAAGGGCGAGCGCAACCCGCAAAACCGCGGCAAGAGCAAGTACGTGCGCATCTCGTGGGACGAGGCGGCGCAGATTATCGCCGACGAGCTTATGCGCATCAAGGAGACGTACGGCCCCGAGGCCGTTTTGGTCCAGGCGGACATGCACGGCGAGGGCAAGCACGTCGCCCCCAGCCACGGCTGCCCGAACAGGCTCATGTCGCTGCTCGGCGGGTACACGCTGCAGATGCGCAACATGGACAGCTGGGAGGGCTGGTTCTGGGGCGCCAAGCACGTCTGGGGCTGCGAGCCCGTGGGCGAGATGATGCCCATGACGAACCTCTTC
>JAAYMC010000031.1 GCA_012521555.1 Clostridiales bacterium | reverse complement strand
GCGCCGCGGGAGGACGTGAAGTACTCGAGAACGCTCAGGCCCTCTCGGAAGTTGGCCTTAATCGGGATTTCAATCGTCTTACCGGAGGTGTTGGCCATCAGGCCGCGCATGCCGCCGAGCTGGCGGATCTGGTTCATGCTGCCGCGGGCGCCGGAGTCGGCCATCATGAAGATGGGGTTGTCGCGGTCGAGGGCGCGGCGGAGCGCCTCCGTGACTTCCTTCGTCGTCTCCTCCCACGCGTTGACGACGAGGCGGTACCGCTCTTCGTTCGTGATGAAGCCGCGCCGGTACTGGCGCTCGATGGTCAGAACCTTCTGCTCCGTCTCGTGGATGAGCTTGGGCTTTTCCGGCGGGACGGTCATGTCGGAAATGGAGATGGTGATGGCGCCCTTCGTGGAGTACTTAAAGCCGAGCGCCTTGATGTTGTCGAGGAGCTCCGCCGAACGGGTAAAGCCGTGCTTGGCGATGGCGCGGCGGATGATCTCCTCAAGCTGCTTCTTGCCGGCCTGGAAGTTGATTTCGTAGTCGAACATCGTCTCGGGGTTCGTGCGGTCGACGAACCCGAGGTCCTGCGGGATCGGCTCGTTGAAGATGATGCGGCCGGCCGTCGTCTCGACGACCTTGTACTGCATTTTGCCGTCGATTTCCTTGCCGACGCGCACCTTAATCGGCGCGTGGATGCCGATGTCGCCGCACTGGTACGCCATGAGGGCCTCGTTCGGCGACGAGAAGGCCTTGCCGGCGCCCTTTTCGTTTTCGCGCAGGAGCGTCAGGTAGTACGCGCCCAGAATCATGTCCTGCGTGGGGACCGTGACGGGCTGGCCGTCCTTCGGGTGGAGCAGGTTGTTGGCCGAGAGCATGAGCACGCGGGCCTCCGCCTGCGCCTCCGCGGACAGCGGGACGTGGATGGCCATCTGGTCGCCGTCGAAGTCGGCGTTGTACGCCGTGCAGACGAGCGGATGGAGCTTGAGCGCGCGGCCTTCAACGAGAATCGGCTCGAAGGCCTGAATGCCGAGTCGGTGGAGCGTCGGCGCGCGGTTTAAGAGGACGGGATGCTCCTTGATGACGACCTCGAGGGCGTCCCAGACTTCCGTCTGGCCCTTGTCGACCATCTTCTTGGCGGACTTGATGTTGTTGGAAACGCCGTCCTCGACGAGCTTTTTCATGACGAAGGGGCGGAACAGCTCGATGGCCATCTCCTTCGGCACGCCGCACTGGTAAATCTTCAGCTCGGGGCCGACGACGATGACGGAACGGCCGGAGTAGTCGACGCGCTTGCCGAGCAGGTTCTGGCGGAAGCGGCCCTGCTTGCCCTTGAGCATGTCGGACAGGGACTTAAGGGGCCTGGCGTTGGCGCCCGTCACGGGGCGGCCGCGGCGGCCGTTGTCGATGAGGGCGTCGACGGCTTCCTGCAGCATGCGCTTTTCGTTGCGGACGATGATGTCCGGCGCGTTGAGCTGGATAAGCCTCTTGAGGCGGTTGTTGCGGTTGATGACGCGGCGGTAGAGGTCATTGAGGTCGCTCGTGGCGAAGCGGCCGCCGTCGAGCTGGACCATCGGGCGCAGCTCCGGCGGGATGACGGGCAGCACCTCGATGATCATCCACGTCGGGTCATTGCCCGACTGTCGGAACGCCTCGACGACTTCAAGCCTCTTGACGAGCTTTGCCTTCTTCTGGCCGGTGGCCTCCCTGGCCTCGGCGCGCAGCTGCTCGGAGAACTTCTCGATATCGATGTCGGCGAGGAGCTCGCGGATGGCCTCGGCGCCCATGCCGGCCTTGAAGTCGTCCTCGTACTTCTCCCGCATCTCGCGGTATTCCTTCTCGGTGAGAATCTGGTATTTATGCAGCGGCGTGTCGCCGGGGTCGATGACGATATACGCCGCGAAATACAGCACCTTTTCAAGAACGCGCGGCGTGAGGTCCAAAAGCAGGCCCATGCGTGAGGGGATGCCCTTAAAGTACCATATATGCGAGACGGGCGCCGCCAGTTCAATGTGGCCCATGCGCTCGCGGCGGACGGCGGATTTCGTCACTTCGACGCCGCAGCGGTCGCAGATCTTGCCCTTGTAGCGGAGCTTTTTGTACTTGCCGCAGTGGCACTCCCAGTCCTTTGTGGGGCCGAAGATGCGCTCGCAGAAGAGCCCGTCTTTTTCCGGCTTGAGCGTTCTATAGTTTATCGTCTCCGGTTTCTTGACTTCGCCGTACGACCAGCTGCGGATCATCTCGGGCGACGCAAGGCCGATTTGAATGGCGTCAAACGGTGCACAGCTCATTAGTCATCCTCCTCATCATCCGAAAAACTGAAGAACGCGTCGTCGTCGACACCGGCTTCGAGATCTTCGTCGTCGAGCACGATGTCGAGCTCGTCTTCCTCTTCCTCCAGATTGACCTCCTCGTCCTCCGGCTCGCCGGTCTCTTCAATCGAGTAGCCGCTTTCGAGCAGCTCCGCATCGTCGGTCTGATAGACGCTGTTGCGGATATGGTCGCGGAAGTCCTCGTCATCGTCGTCCATCTTCAGATCGATCTTGTTGCCGTTTTCGTCGAGCACGCGCACGTCAAGGCACAGCGACTGCAGCTCCTTGACGAGAACCTTGAACGACTCGGGCACGCCGGGCTTGGGGATGTTGTGCCCCTTGACGATGGCCTCGTACGTCTTGACGCGGCCGGTGACGTCGTCCGACTTGACCGTGAGGATCTCCTGCAGCGTGTACGCCGCGCCGTAGGCCTCCAGCGCCCAGACTTCCATTTCGCCGAAGCGCTGGCCGCCGAACTGCGCCTTGCCGCCGAGCGGCTGCTGCGTGACGAGGCTGTACGGGCCCGTCGACCGCGCGTGGATTTTATCGTCGACGAGGTGGTGCAGCTTGAGGAAGTAGACATACCCGACGGTGACGGGGTTGTCGAACGGCTCGCCCGTCCGCCCGTCGTACAGGATGCTCTTGCCGTCTTCCCGCAATCCGGCAAGACGGAGCGCCTCGCGGATGTCCTCCTCCGTCGCACCGTTGAAGACGGGCGTGGCGACTTTCCAGCCGAGGGCTTTCGCGGCGTAGCCGAGGTGAACCTCGAGTACCTGCCCGATGTTCATACGGGAGGGGACGCCGAGCGGGTTTAAGACGATGTCAAGCGGCGTGCCGTCCGGCAGGTAGGGCATGTCTTCCTGCGGCAGGATGCGGGAAACGACGCCCTTGTTTCCGTGGCGGCCGGCCATCTTGTCGCCGACGCTGATTTTTCTCTTCTGCGCGACGTAGCAGCGCACGACCATGTTCACGCCGGGGGCGAGCTCGTCGCCGTTTTCCCGCGTGAAGACCTTGACGTCCACGACGATGCCGCTCTCGCCGTGCGGCACTTTCAGGGACGTGTCGCGCACCTCGCGCGCCTTTTCGCCGAAGATGGCGCGCAGCAGTCTCTCCTCGGCTGTCAGGTCCGTCTCGCCCTTCGGCGTGACCTTGCCGACGAGGATGTCGCCCGCGTGCACCTCCGCGCCGATGCAGATGATGCCGCGCTCGTCGAGGTATCTGAGGGCGTCTTCGCCGACGCCGGGGATGTCGCGCGTGATTTCCTCGGGGCCGAGCTTCGTGTCGCGCGCCTCAATTTCGTACTCTTCGATGTGGATGGACGTGAACACGTCGTCCATGGCAAGGCGCTCGTTGATTAGGATGGCGTCCTCGTAGTTATAGCCTTCCCACGTCATGAAGCCCACGAGGACGTTCTTGCCGAGGGCAATTTCGCCCTGGGAGGTGGAGGGGCCGTCGGCGAGAATGTCGCCTTTCGTGACGCGGTCGCCCACGTTGACGATGGGGCGCTGGTTGATGCACGTGCCCTGGTTGGAGCGGGCAAATTTCGTGAGGAAGTAGTCTTTCGTCTCGCCGCTGTCGTACTTGACGGTAATGCGCGTGGCGGAGACGCTCTTGACGACGCCGTCTCCCTCGGCGATGACGCAGACGTTTGAGTCGATGGCGCACTTGTGCTCGATGCCGGTGGCCACGATGGGCGGTTCCGTCGTGAGCAGCGGGACGGCCTGGCGCTGCATGTTGGCGCCCATGAGCGCGCGGTTGGCGTCGTCGTTTTCGAGGAACGGGATCATCGCCGTGGCCACGGAGACCATCATGCACGGGGAGATGTCCACGTAATTGACGCGCTCGCGGTCAACCTCGACGATTTCGTCGCCGTGGCGGCAGGTGATGCGCTGGTTGACAAAGCGCCCTTCCTCGTCGAGGGGCTCCGTCGCCTGCGCGATAAAGTATTCGTCTTCCTGGTCGGCCGTGAGGTACTCGACTTCATCCGTCACGCGGCCGGTCGCGCCGTCCACCTTGCGGTAGGGCGCGATGATAAAGCCGTACTCGTTGACGCGCGCGTACGACGCGAGGTACGAAATCAGACCGATGTTCGGGCCTTCCGGCGTCTCGATGGGGCACATGCGGCCGTAGTGGCTGTAGTGGACGTCGCGCACGTCGAAGCTGGCGCGCTCGCGGGACAGGCCGCCCGGGCCGAGCGCCGAGAGGCGGCGCTTGTGCGTCAGCTCCGCGAGCGGGTTTGTCTGGTCCATAAACTGCGACAGCGGCGAAGAGCCGAAGAATTCCTTGATCGCCGCGGTGACCGGGCGGATGTTGATGAGCGACTGCGGCGTGATAATGTCGAGGTCCTGCAGCGTCATGCGCTCGCGGATGACGCGCTCCATGCGGGAAAAGCCCACGCGGAACTGGTTTTGCAGCAGCTCGCCAACGCAGCGCAGCCTGCGGTTTCCGAGGTGGTCGATGTCGTCCTTCCTGCCGATGCCGTGCGCGAGGTTGTTGAGGTAATTGACGGAGGCGAAGATATCGTCGGCAATGATGTGGCGCGGAATGAGGTCGTCGATGTGGCGCTTTACGGCCTCTTTCAGCTCCTCGCCGTTATACTGCTCCAGGAGGTGGCGCAGCACCACAAAGCGCACGCGCTCCTTGATGCCGAGCTCCTCGGGATTAAAGTCCACAAAGCCCTCAAGCGGCACCATGCCGTTTGAGAACACGCGCACTTCGCGCGCGTCCGCCTGCACCCACGCGTCGACGACGCCCTTGTTTTCAAGCTCGATGGCGCGCTCGCGCGTGAGCGTCTCGCCTGCTTCGGCGAGGATTTCGCCCGTCATCGGGTCCGCGACGGGGCGCGTGAGCGTCCGCCCCGCGATGCGCGGCCACAGGGCGAGCTTCTTGTTGAACTTGTAGCGGCCGACGGCGGAGATGTCGTACCGGCGGGGGTCGAAGAAGAGGTTGTTGAGCAGCGCTTCGGCGCTGTCGACCGTCGGCGGGTCGCCGGGGCGCAGGCGCTTGTACAGCTCGATGAGCGCCTCTTCCCTGTTGCGGCAGGTGTCGCGGTCGAGCGTGGCGTTGATGCGCTCGTCGTCGCCGAAGACTATCTTGAGCTGCTCCGACGTCTCCGCGCCGGCTTCGGCCCCCGGGATGGAAAGCCACGTGTGCATCTTTTCCGGAACCGGCCGGCCGACGGCGCGCAGCAGCACCGTAATCGGCAGCTTCCTGTTTTTATCCACACGGACGTAGAACGTCTCGGACGCGTCCGTCTCATACTCAAGCCAGGCGCCCCTGTAGGGGATGACCGTCGCGGTGTAGATGCCGATGTTCGTCCGCCTGTCGAAATCCTTATCGAAATAGACGCTCGGCGAACGGACAATCTGCGAGACGACAACGCGCTCGGCGCCGTTGATGATGAAGGTTCCGGCTTCCGTCATGAGCGGGAAATCGCCCATGAAGATTTCCTGCTCCTTGATCTCTTCCGTTTCCTTGTTGCGCAGGCGAACCCGCACCTTCAGCGGCGCGGCGTACGTCGCGTCGCGCGCCTTGCACTCCTCGACGGAATACTTCGGTTTTTCGTCGATGCTGTAATCGATGAAGGTCAGTTCGAGGTTGCCTGTGTAGTCGGTAATAGCCGAAACGTCGTTGAACACTTCCCGCAGTCCCTTTTCGAGAAACCACTTGTACGAATCCTTCTGAATCTCCAGAAGATTCGGCATGTCCATGATTTCTTCCGACTTGGCAAAGCTCTTGCGGATTGTCTTGCCGTACGCCACGTCTTTCGGCATTCAGTTCACTCCTCTGTTTGTATAGTTCCCTGTCTTCACCGTGCGGATGGATTGTTTTACAGAAACGATACACCCGGATAGGTTGTCGATATTTATCAGTTTCCCCTTTGATTTTTCCGGACATTGTGGTAAACTGAGAAAAACAAGCGGCCGGGAAAGACCGCTTACTTTTGCATATAGCAATTCATTTTAACTAATATGCATAAAAATGTCAAGCATAAATCAGCAGAAAAGCCTGTCTTTTTTGCTGATTTTTTGTTTTTGTCCAAAAAACCGCTCCACGATTTGCATAAAAGGCTCTGCGGAACCCCGCGCGCCGCTCAAAAAACAAAAAATGCCGCAAAAACGCGCGCACCCGCCCGGCAAAACGGGCGGGTGTTTTTGTTTTAAGTTTTGTTTGCGCGGTGGGCGTTTTTTCCCCGCGGCGGCTCTTCGCCGGGCAAATCTTGCGCCGCGAACGGGTCCGTCGGCGCAATCGGCGGATTTCCCATCCCGCGGCGGCTCATCGCCGTGAATGGCAGTTTTGCGCGGCGTATGGGTCAACCGCCGCAGGCGACGGGTTTTATTTGTCGCGAAAGGCCGCGCTTTCGCCGCGCGGCGCGCTTTCCCGGCATGCAGCGGCTTTAGACGTTATACCGGTCGGCAAGGGCCTGCGCCCAGCGCGTAAAGCGCGCGATTTTTTCGTCGCACTCTGCCGCCGTCTCGCCTCGGGTGAGGATGTAGACCTTCACCTTCGGCTCCGTCCCCGAGGGGCGGACGATGACGGACGTGCCGCCAACCAGCTCAAACCGCAGGACGTTGGAGCCTTTCAGCTCAATCGGCTCTGAGCGCCCTCCTTCGGACTTCTCGCCGCTTAAATAGTCCGTGACGGACTGAACCTCCGTACCTTCAATCTGCGCAGGGGGTGTCGCGCGCAGGCCGTCCATGAGCGCTTTCATGTTCGCCATGCCTTTGACGCCCGGCATCATGAGGCTCAACGTCTTTTCCGCAAAGCGGCCGTATTTTTCGTAGATGGCCTCGAGCGCGTCGAGGAGCGTCATGCCCCGCCCGGCGTACCACGCCGCCATTTCCGTCAGAAGCAGCGAGGCGGTCACGGCGTCCTTATCGCGCACGAAGTCGCCGATCATGTAGCCGTAAGACTCCTCGTAGGCGAAAAAGACCTTCCCCTCGCCTGCCGCCTCGAGGGCGTTCTTTTTTTCCGCCATGAACTTAAAGCCCGTGAAGGTGTCGATGCATTTGACGCCGTTTGCCTCGGCGATTTTCCGCGCCAGCTCCGTCGTGACGATGGTTTTCAGCGCCACGGGCCGCTCCGGCAATGTTCCGGCGCGCTTTTTCGCCGCGATGAGGTAGTCAAGGAGCAGCACGCCCGTCTGGTTGCCCGTTATGGGGCGGAACGCGCCGTTTTTGTCGCGCACGAGGATGCCGACGCGGTCGGCGTCCGGGTCGGTGCCGAGGATGAAGTCGGCCCCGTATCGGTCGGCATATTCGATGGCGAGGGCAAAGCTCTCGGGGTTTTCGGGGTTGGGCGAGGCGACCGTCGGGAAGCTCCCGTCCGGCGTCATCTGCTCCTCCACGCAGTAAAGGTGCCCCACGCCAAGCTCCCGCAGGACATGCGGCACAAGGCGGTAACCCGTCCCGTGAAACGGGGTGTAGACCATCTTAAACGTGTCGGCGACGTTTTTCACCGCGCCGCCGTCCACCGACTCGGCCATGACGCACCGAAGAAACGCCGCGTCCGTCTCTTCGCCCATGAGGGTGATAAGACCTTTTCGGACGGCCTCGTCGTAGTCCATGGTTTTAACGGAGTCGAACACGTCGTTTTCCGCCATGACGGCGGCGATGGCCGCGGCCTTTTCCGGCGGAAGCTGCGCCCCGTCGGACCAGTAGACCTTGTAGCCGTTGTACTCCTTCGGGTTGTGGCTGGCGGTGATGTTCACGCCCGCCGTCAGCCCGTAGTGCCGGATGGCAAACGAAAGCTCCGGCGTCGGGCGCATCGCCTCAAAAAGCCGCACGCGGATGCCGTTTGCCGCGAGGACGCACGCCGTCTCCCGCGCAAACTCGGCGCTGTGGGCGCGGCAGTCGTAGCACACGGCGGCGGACGCGTCTCCCCCGCTCTCCCGGAGTATGACCTGCGCAAACGCCTGCGTGGCGTGGCGCACGACGTATCTGTTCATGCGAAACAGCCCGAGCCCCATGACGCCCCGCAACCCGGCGGTGCCAAACTCAAGCGGCCCTAAAAAGCGGCTTTCAATCTCCGCCTCCTGGCCCGAGAGCGCCTCAAGCTCCCGCCGCTCCTCGTCCGTGAGGGCCGCGCTGCCCAGCCAGCGGTCGTACAGCTGCCTATATCCCACTGCCGTCCGCCTCCCCGCCATCGGGCTCGTCGGCCTCGGCGGCCAAAAGCGCCCTGGCGTCTGCCAGCATCGTCTCCGGCACGTAGATGTCCACGCCCCAGCCCGAGGCGCCGAGCACCACTTTCCCGAAAGCCCCGTCGCCCGGGTACCGCGTCACGGCCGGAATGCCGTACGCCTCGAGCATGGACAGCACAATCTGCTCGTCCATCGGGGAGCCGCCTGTATGCGTCAGAAAAGCGGGAGGGACGTCCGTCCCGTCCTCGTTTTTCGGCCAGATCTCCTTAAGTCTCTTCTTTTTTCTCCGCTCAAATCCGAACAGCCCCATATTAAACCTCCAAACCATTCGGTTTATTTATGGTATTTCCCGCCCTCTATGATGCTAAACCCGCGGTAGAGCTGCTCGAGCAGCATAATCCGCGCCAGCTGGTGCGGGAACGTCATGCGGGACATGGAAAGGCGCGTGTCCGCCCGCTTCTTGACCGACTCGTGCAGCCCGTAGGAACTGCCGATGACAAACGACATCTTCGGCCTGCCGGACGCCATCGCCGCCTCAAGGAGGCGTGAAAAGGCGGCGCTGTCAAGCTGCTCGCCTTCAATACACAGGGCGATAACCGCCCCGCCCGGAATGAGGCGGCTTTCGATGGCCGCCGCTTCCGCCTTGAGCGCCGCGTCAATTTCCGCCGCCGAGGGGTTTTGCGGCAGGCGCGCTTCCGGTACTTCCTCCATTTCAATTTTGCACGAGCCGGACAGGCGCTTTAAGTACTCCTTTGCGGCGTCGGCAAAGTGCTTTTCCCTGAGCTTGCCGACGCACACAAGCCTTATATGCAGCATAGACGTCTTCCCTTTAGAGTATGTACACGCAGCCTAAGTCGTCCGGCGGGGCAAGGCCGATTTGCACGTCCCCCGCCTCCGCGCCGGCTCCCCGCAGCGCCGCCGCGACGGTGTCGTGCGCCGCCTGCGGGGTGTTGTTCTCACGGCTCAGGTGCGCGAGCACGACCTGCCGCGTCCCCGCCTGCCCCAGGAGGACGGCGAGCCTGCCGCAGTCGTCGTTGGACAGGTGCCCGCGGCTTGACAGGACGCGGCGCTTGAGAAATTCGGGGTAGCGGCCGTTTTTGAGCATTTCCACGTCGTGGTTGGCCTCGATGACGGCAAGGTCCGCTCCCCGCGTCCCGTCGACGAGCTCCTTTGTTAAGCACCCGCAGTCGGTGGCGAAGGCGAGCGTCCTGCCGCCCGCGTAAAAGCGGTAGCCCACGCTCTCCGGCGTGTCGTGCGGCGTGCGAAAGCTTAAGACGTCCATCTCCCCGACGGAAAAGCCGGCGCCGGCGCGGATGCGGCGGATGAGCGGCTCGGCCTCCGGCACGCACTCTAAGATGCCCGCCGCAGCGCCCTCCGTCGCGAAGATGGGGACGGCGTGGTACTTGACGAGCATCTTAATCCCGCTGATGTGGTCGGTGTGCTCGTGCGTGACGAGGACGGCCGCAAGCTCGCCGGGCGCGACGCCGAGGGCCTTAAGGCTTTTCGTGATGCGGCGGAGGGAGATGCCCGCGTCGATTAAGATGTGCGTCTTCCCGTGCGAGATAAGCGCGCAGTTTCCGGAAGACGAGCTGGCAAGCGTGCAGATTTTCATAGATATCCTTTCCGGGCAAAAAAATGCTAACGTCCATAAACGCAATGATACCCTGCGCGTTTATCGGCGCGCAGGGTAAGGAGAGTCAGACGGCTTCCCGCTCGGCCATGCCGTCGTCCGGGACGGTGATGCTGTCGATGTCGGCGCCGAGGGCTTTGAGCTTCCCGACGAAGTTTTCGTAACCCCGTTCGATGTAGTGCACGCCCTCCACTTCCGTCCGCCCGACGGCCGACAGCCCCGCGATGACGAGGGCAGCCCCGGCGCGCAGGTCCGTCGCTTTCACGCACGCGCCCGTCAGGCGCTCGACGCCTTCGATGACGGCCGTCCGCCCCGAGACGTGGATCCTGCCGCCCATGCGCATGAGCTCGTCGACGTATTTGAAGCGGTTGTCCCAGACGCCTTCGGTGACGACGCTTGTCCCCTCCGCCAGGCACAGCACCGTTGAAATCTGCGGCTGCATGTCCGTCGGGAACCCGGGGTACGGCATTGTCTTCACGTTCGTCCGCATGAGCGGGCCTGTCCGCCGCACGAGAACGGAGTCGGCGTAGTCTTCGATTTCCACGCCCATCTCCCGCATCTTGCTGGAGATGCAGTCGAGGTGCTTCGGGATGACGTTGCGGATGAGCACCTCGCCGCCCGTCGCGGCCACGGCCGCCATATACGTGCCGGCCTCGATCTGATCGGGGATGATGGAGTAAAAACCGCCGCGCAGCTTCTTCACGCCGCGGATTTTAATCACGTTCGTGCCCGCGCCGCGGATGTCCGCGCCCATGGAGTTGAGGAAGTTGGCGAGGTCGACGATGTGCGGCTCGCGGGCGGCGTTTTCAATCACCGTGCGCCCTTCGGCGAGGGTGGCGGTGAGCATGATGTTCACCGTCGCGCCGACGGAGACGACGTCGAGATAGATCGTCGCGCCCTTCACACGCCCGTTCGGCGTGTGGGCCATGACGATGCCGTTTTGCACATTCACCGTCGCGCCCATGGCGGTAAAGCCCTTGATGTGCTGGTCGATGGGGCGCACGCCGCCGAAATTGCAGCCGCCCGGCATGGCGACGTTGGCCCGGCCGAACCGCCCGAGCAGCGCGCCGATGAGGTAGTACGACGCGCGGATGCGCCGCATGAGGCTGAACGTGGCGTCCGTCGTCTGCACGCGCGAGGAGTCGATGTCGATCGTGTGCCGGTTTACGACTCTGACCTCCGCGCCAATCTGCTCCACGATGTTCAGGAGCATCGTTACGTCTGAGATTTCAGGAATATTTTCAATACGGCATACGCCGTCAACCAGCAGCGCTGCGGGGATTATCGCAACGGCGGCGTTCTTCGCGCCGCTGATTGTCACCGTGCCGGTCAGCGGCCTTCCGCCGTTGATGACATATTTTGTCATGGGCCCACCCTCTTTAGGCTGTGATAATACTCTGTGTAACAGAACCGACACAAAAAGTATTACCCGAATGTTACAGAAATTTTCGCTTCATTATACACTACATGATTTTTTTTTGCAACCGTGCCATGATTTTCACTTATTTCCAGCGTTTTATTTGTTAAAATTACCATTTCGTTACATGCCGGACTCGATCATGCCTGTCACGGCGTCGTAATAATAGACGCCCGTGTCGGTGGTAAAGGCCCACGCCGGGTGCAGCTTGCCCTCCCCGAAGGCGGAGACGGCCACGTACAGATACCCCGCCTCAATCGAGGTAATGGCGGAGCACTGAACGCGCCCGTCCAGCACCGCCCGGAGGAAGCCGAGCGCCGCCGTCGAGACGAGGTGCGCCCCTTCGCTGTCCTCCCCCGCGCGGACGGACGAGACGCGCTTCCCCGAGACCTCCGTCAAAACGCCGCCGTCGTAGGTAAACGACACGACGCAGTTGAAAATCGCGCTCCCCTTCCACTGGTACCGCGCGAGAACGGACTGCCGCTGTCCCGTCAGCACGATGCGGAACACCTTCGCGGGCACGCCGAGCTTTTTAAGGTATGTGCGCGTCGTCTCCTCCGCGTTTTCCGTCGGCAGCGCGCCCTTGGCGGGGTTTAAGACCACGCTGAAGCTGCCGCCGCTCTGGAAGACGGCGCGCCCCCGCTCGCCCGTGTAGTGCAGGATGTTGCCGCCGCCCTCCGTAATCGTCGTCTCGCCGCAGAGCATATCGGTAAACGCCTTTTCCTCGGAGCGGTCCCGCTCGACGATGGCCTGCTCCGGGGCGGTAAAGTCTTTTATGGCCCCTTCGGAGAGCGTCACGCCGTTTCGGGCGAGGACGGCCGTCAGGTCGCGGGCGACCTGCGCCCGCTCGCGCCGCTCGCTTATGCCGTTTATCACGATGAAGGAGATGAACAGGACGTTTATCGCGGCCAGCGCGGCGATGACGATATTTTTGATGTTCGTTGTCTTCGTGCTCATGCCGCGCCCTCCGGCCAGACCATCCACACCGGCTCAATCGTCACGCCGCCGGAGTCGACATACACAAGGCGGCACATCCCGCCCGCCGCGGCGGCGGAGAGCACCTCCGGCAAAAGCTCCACGGTCGCGGATGCGGTGTGGTACGTCCTGAAGTACAGCTCAAGCTCCGTGATCTCGGCGCCCGTGATGACAACGCGCGCGGCCGGAACGCCGAGGGACGCGTCAATCCGCCCGCCGGCGATGGTGTAGACAAACTCCACTTCCCAGACGCCGTAGGACGCCGCCCGCGCGCCGGAGAGGGAGACGTCCGCCTCGCCGCAGTAAAGCCCCGCGGTCCTGGCGACGATGTCCCGCGCCAGCTCAATGGCCGCGGCCTCGTCCAGCCGCGTGTCGGCGGGCGCGGTGCGCTCGTCGACGCGGTAGTGCACAATTCCGCTTGGCGAGACGCTGATGGTTGCGCTCTGCTCGACGTAGACGCGCGCGCCGTCTCTGTCGATGTAGCTGTATTTGAGGTGCTCGCTCACACCGAGCGTGTTGAGCACGCTCACGAGCTTGTCCTCGTCCTCCAAGGGGGAGAGCGCCTCCACCACCGGGTGGACGTTCGCCCCGTCAAAGAGGACGGCGCACCCGTCCCCGAGCGGCAGACCGCGCTCGAAGGCAAAGAGGGCACCGTTGCCGCCGTAAAGGTCCACGACGGACTCAAGGCCCGAAATTTCCGCCGTCTTCGCCTCGAAGAAGTCGCCCGTCTCGGCGTCCTGATAGAGCAGCACCCCGGCGTCTTTTCCCCTCACGATGGCGATGCGCCGGACGGGCGTTTCCCTCCAGATGCCCTCCACGCGCGCGCCGAACCACCCGCCGAGGATGGCGAGCCTTACCGGCAGGGCGTATTCGTAATAGATGCCCGCGCCGCCCAGGGCGGACTGCCAGCGCTCGCGCGGGATTTTGACAGGTTCGCCGGCCGAGCCGAGCGCCTCGCCCAACAGCCCGCTCGTGCGCCCGTAGATGGCGTCCCGCTCGCGGGTGTCGTAGCGCACGCCATAGCGCCCGCCCGCGCCGTTTGTAATCACAACCGTCCAGGGCCTTGCCGCCTCGGTAAACCGCTCGGCGGCGGCGCCGCCGGAGGAGGCGGTGAGTTTGTCGTACAGGCCGACGAGGGCCGCAAGCGGGCGCGCCTGAGAGTTTCCGAACAGGCGCGAGGCCCATCCGGTCAGGACGGCGCTGATGAGAAGCAGGACGATCACCGCGTTTTTCACGCGCTCCGATGTGCGGTTTGAAGTCTTCACGGCCTATTCCTCAATCGCGTGATGCCGGGCGCCCCCGTTTTTGTCGCCGGGGTGCGCCTTCGGCTCAATCGGCAATCGGACGGTCACCGTCGTCCCCTCGCCCACGGCGCTTTGAACGTCGATGGCGCCGCCGTGCCGCTGGATAATCTCAAGGGCGATGGACAGCCCCAGCCCCGTCCCGCCCGACTCGCGCGAGCGCGCCTTGTCTACGCGGTAGAAGCGGTCAAACAGGCGCGGGATGTCCTCTTCGGGGATGCCGATGCCCGTGTCCTTAATCGCCACCCAGACGAAGCCGTCAGAGCTGCCGCTTGTGATGTCGATCTGGCCGCCGTCGGGCGTGTATTTGATGGCGTTTGTCACGATGTTGATGAGCACCTGCTCGATGCGCGCCCGGTCGCCCACGATGTCGGGCAGGTCTTCGGGGGTGTGCACGGTCATCGTGTGCCCGCGCGCGGCGCACTCGAGCTTGACGGCGTCGCGCACGTCCTCGATGGATTTGGCAAGGGAGAACCGCTCGAAATTGAACTGGACGCTGCCCGCGTCAAAGCGCGACAGCTCCAGAAGGTCCTGCACGATTTTCGTCATGCGGTCGCTTTCATTTAAAATAACATGGAGAAAGTTCATTTCCGTCTCCTTCTCCATGTCGGGGTTTTCCGTGAGCGTCTCCGCGTAGCTGCGGATGCTTGTCAGCGGCGTGCGCAGCTCGTGGGAGACGTTGGCGACGAACTCGCGCCGCAGCGCCTCCGAGCGGCGGATTTCCTCCATCGTCGCCTGCAGCTGGCTGGCCATGTTGTTAAACGTCTCGGCGAGGATGCCGATTTCGTCGTCCGCCTCCACACTCAGCTTCTTTGAGAAGTCGCCGCCGGCGATGGCCTCCGCCGCCTTCGTCATGCCGAGAATCGGATTGAGGAGCGTTCTGGCGAGGATGAGCGCGAGCGCGACGGCGATGACAAAGCCCACGCCCACGGCCTCCATAATCAGCGACACGAGCGAGACCGTCAGATCCCGCACCGTCTGGCGGTTGTCGCGGATGTACACGATGTACTCGACGCCGCCCCCTTCTCCCGCGAGGGGGACGGCGATATCCATATAGTCTGCGGTGGCGCTGCCGCCGAAGGCGGACGTGCCGCCGAGCGCCTGAAGGATGTTCGGCGTCATCTCCAGCCGCCCCGTCTCGCCGGCGGCGGACGTCGCGAGGACGGCGCCGGCCGTCCCGTCGAGGATGTAATAGTTGCGCGTGTCGGTATTAATCCCGAGGCGGCCCTGGTAGGCGTCGAGCACCTCCTGGGTTTTGGCGACGGGGTCCTCCGCACCCAGGGCGGCGGTCAGCTCCCCGAACAGGAGCTTGTCCGTGAACACCTTCTCCATCTGGCTGAAAAAGGCGTCGGAGTAAAACCGCTGCACGCCCTGAATGAGGAAGACGCACACGACGGTCATGAGAATGAGAATCAGCAGCAGCATGATGAAAACGAATTTCCACTGCAGCTTGTTTTTCATTGGCGTTTACCCTTTCCCGGCGCTTTAGGCGGCCAATGGCGCGCCGTTACGGCTCGAAGTAGTAGCCCACGCCGCGCTTTGTGAGGATGTGCACGGGCCTGGCCGGGTCTTCCTCGACTTTCTCGCGCAGCCGGCGCACGGCGACGTCCACGGCCCGCAGGTCGCCGAGATAGTCGTACTGCCACACTTCGCGGAGCAGCTCCTCCCGCGAGAACACCTTGCCCGGGTGGGCGGCGAGGAAGCGCAGCAGGTCAAACTCGCGCTGCGTGAGGTCGGCGCGTTTGCCGTTGACCCAGACGTCGTACCGCTCCATGTCCACGACGATGCCCGACTGCGCCGGCGCGCTCTCGGCGGGCGCCGTCAGGCTCGTGCGGCGGATGTTTGCCTTGACGCGGGCGAGCACCTCGCGGATGGCGAAGGGCTTTGTGATGTAGTCGTCCGCCCCGATCTCAAGGCCGAGGACCTTGTCCGTCTCCTCCGCGCGGGCGGTGAGCATGATGATGGGCGTGAAAATATCGGTCTTGCGGATTTCGCGGCACACGTCGAAGCCGGACAGCTTCGGGAGCATGACGTCAAGCAGGATGAGATCGGGCTTTCTGGCGGCGGCCTCGAGGGCCGACTCCCCGTCGTACGCGGCGATGACGTCGTACCCTTCCTTTTTCAGGTTGAACGTGAGCACGTCCACAATCGCCTTTTCGTCGTCCACCACAAGGATTGTCTTCGACATGGCAAACCTCCGACTGTCATTTTCCAAGGAAAACCTTCGCCTTGAGAATGCCGACGATCGTTTTCCCGTCCTTAATCTCGCCGGACATAATTTTGTCCACCACTTCCTCAAAAGGCACGCGGACAACGGAGAGGAACTCGTCTTCGTCGGGGTGGCACTGCCCCTCCTCAAGCTGCGTGGCGAGATATATGTACAGCGTCTCGCGGCTGAATCCCGGCGACGTGTACATCGCGCCGAGCGGCACGATGCGCCCGGCCCGGCACCCCGTCTCCTCGGACAGCTCGCGCACGGCGCAGTCGAAGGGGTCTTCCCCTTCCTCCAGCTTGCCCGCGGGGATTTCAAGGAGCTCGTCCGACACGCAGTAGCGGTACTGCCGCACCATGAGCACGTCCCCGTTTTCCGCCAGCGGCACGATCGCCACGCCGCCGGGGTGCTCCACGACCTCCCGCGAGACGTGTTTCCCGTTGATAAGCTCCACCATGTCGCACCGGACGTTTATCACGCGCCCCGAAAACACGCGCTCGGATGACACCTGTTTTTCGTAGAATTCCATTTGTTTCCTCGCACTTTCTATTTTACCCGCCAAAGGCGGTTATCATTAAGGCCAAAGCGGCTCAGACCGCCCTATTCTTATAGATTATATCCTAAACGCGGGATAAATGGTAGTCGAATTTTCCTGCTAAAATTCGACCAATAAAAATAATTTGCCCCTTGTTGACAGGGCGTGTATAATAGATATTCGTCCAATACCCTAAAAAGCGGGAAGTGTATTTGTGAAAGATATCCGAAATGTCGCCATCATCGCCCACGTCGACCACGGCAAGACGACGCTTGTTGACCAGCTGCTCCGGCAGGCGGGCATCTTCCGGGACAACCAGGTCGTCGCCGAGCGCGTTTTAGACTCAAACGACCTGGAGCGCGAGCGCGGCATCACCATACTGGCGAAGAACACCGCCGTCATGTACGGCGGCACGAAAATAAACATCGTCGACACGCCGGGCCACGCCGACTTCGGAGGCGAAGTCGAGCGCACCCTGAAGATGGTCAACGGCGTGCTGCTCCTCGTCGACGCCGCGGAAGGCCCCATGCCGCAGACGCGCTTCGTCCTCCAGCGGGCGCTGGAGCTGGGGCACCGCATCATCATCGTCATCAACAAGATCGACCGGCCCGACGCGCGCATCCGCGAAGTCGTCGACGAAGTCCTCGAGCTGCTCATTGAGCTCAACGCGACGGACGAGCAGCTCGACTCCCCCATCCTCTACTGCTCCGGGCGGAACGGGACGGCCTCCCTCTCGCCCGACGAGGCGGGGAAAAACCTCATCCCGCTCTTTGACACCATCCTCCGCCACGTCCCCGCGCCAAGCCGGGACGCGGACGCGCCCTTCCAGATGCTCGTCTCCTCCATCGACTACAACGACTACGTCGGGCGCATCGCCATCGGGCGCATCGAGCGCGGCACGGTGCGGCAGAACATGGAGGTTGTGGTCGTCAACAGCCACACGGGCGCGGAACCCCGCCGCATGAAGGTGACGGCGCTTTACGAGTTTGAGGGCCTTGCGCGAAAGCCCGTGCAGTCGGCCTCCGCGGGGGACATCGTCGCCCTGTCCGGCATCTCGGACATCACCATCGGCGACACGCTCTGCGACCCGGACTTCCCCGAGCCGCTGCCCTTCGCGCACATCTCCGCGCCGACGATTGAGATGACCTTTTCCGTCAACGACAGCCCCTTCGCCGGGCGGGAGGGCAAGTACGTCACCACGCGCAACCTGCGCGACCGCCTGATGAAGGAGACGCTCCGGGACGTGTCGCTGCGCGTGACGGAAATTCCCAACTCCGACAGCTTCAACGTCGCCGGGCGCGGCGAGATGCACCTGTCCATCCTCATTGAGACGATGCGCCGCGAAGGGTACGAATTCCAGGTCTCCCCGCCCCGCGTGCTCTTTCAGAAAGCGGAGGACGGCACGCTCCTCGAGCCCGTCGAGCGCGTTGTGGCGGACGTGCCGGAAAACTGCGTCGGCGCCGTCATCGAAAAGCTCGGCGCGCGGCGCGGCGAGATGCTCGACATCACGCCCATCGGCAGCCGCATGCGCGTGCAGTTTCTCGTCCCGTCCCGCGGCCTGTTCGGCTACCGCAGCGAATTCCTCACGGACACGCGCGGCGAAGGCGTCATGAGCGCGGTGTTCGAGCGGTACGAGCCGCACAAGGGGGAAATCGCGCGCCGGACAAGCGGCTCTCTTGTCGCGTTCGAGACGGGCGAGGCCGTGACGTACGGCCTGTTTGGCGCGCAGGAGCGCGGTCAGCTGTTCATCGGCCCGGGAACGCCCGTCTACGGCGGGATGATTGTGGGCGTGTCGCCGAAAGCCGGCGACATCACCGTCAACGTCTGCAAGAAGAAGCAGCTGACCAACTTCCGCGCCGCCGGCAGCGACGACGCGCTGCGCCTGATTCCGCCGAAAATCATGAGCCTTGAGCAGTGCCTTGAGTTCCTCGCCGACGACGAGCTCCTCGAAGTCACGCCGCAAAGCCTGCGCCTGCGCAAGCGCATCCTCGACCACGGCCTGCGCATGCGGTACCAGAAAACAGGAAAGCTCTAGAAAAAACGCCCCGTTTATCGGAACGCCGCGGCTGCAGCCGCGGCGTTTTTCCGGGTAAAACGGCGGCGCGCGCCATACCGCCGCCGCTCACCGCGGTACCTGAAAAATATTGACCGCGTCTTTCCGCGCGGCGGCGCGCGATACCGCGCTCTCTAACGCGGCGTATCACAGTAAAGGCGCGCGGCTCGGGTGGAAAGCTCCGGTAAAGACGCGCCGCACGTAAAAACGCGCGGCGCACCCGATAAGTGTTTTCTGTCCCGACGCTTGGCGTCTTTGATTCCATGACGCAAAAACGTGCGGCGCGCACCCGATAAAAGGGGTGCGCGCCGCGCCCTGCTTTATATCCGTTAAGGCCGCAGAAAGCAGGCCAGCAGTTTTTATGAAAGCGGCGTGTAAAACAGCTGGGCGACGTAGATTCTCCCGTCGGCGCGGACGTAAAACCCGATGCCGATGTATGTAAAGTCGCCGGCGAGGATGTTGGCCCTGTGGCCGTCGGAATTCATCCACGCTTTCACCATGGCCGCCGCCGTCTTAAATCCCGCCGCGAGGTTTTCGCCGGCCGCTTTGTATTTGAGTTCATACTCGGCGAAAACCGTCGACCAGCGCCTGCCGTCCGGCCGCGTGTGGGAAAACGACTCGGCCGCCTCTTCCGCGCGCGCCTGAGCCGCCTTCGCAAGCTCCTCGTGTTCCTCAAGCGGCTGAAGGCCCGCTTTTTCGCGCTCCTCGTTGACGAGCCGGACGATTTCGGCGCGAAACTGCGCGGCTTTGTCCGCCTCGTCGTCAGCCGCGTACGCATTGGCGGCTTGAGCGATGAAAAGCGCCGCGATAAGGATCAAAACGGACAGTCTCTTGACGGCTTTCATGGCCAGTCTCCCTTTCGTTCGTACAACGAAAAGGGCATCGGAAACCTCTCGACGCAGCGCGGCGCGCGGCGGATTTCGCCTCGATGGACCGGCCAAGGCATAATAAATACGAGCCCCGGCCGGTCAGCCAAAGACTCGTTTAAAAAACAAACGAAGCAACTTCGGCAACCGGCTGTCATACCCAATTTCTTGGGGTTAGACCCTATGGCTTTGCGCCCCTGCCTTTCGACAGGTTTGCCCTTATCGTGTTACTTTTTTAATGAAAATCTCGAATGATGTTTTGACGCTGTACATTATATCGGTATATGTATGGTTTTGTCAATATTTGGTTTCAAAAAATTTGAAATTTCTCGGGATTTTTATCATTTTTCTCACGAAATTCTCATTATTTGCACCAAACGCCGCTATAAAGCGCTACGTCGAACCCGCTCCGGCGCCTTGCCGCGCCCGGGCGGGCGCAAAAATGCGCTCCGGATGACCATGGCCGGGAACTCAAGCCGCGCGGCGTACCGCGCCTGCCGCGCACGCCGTTCGCACCCTGTCGTTGTGCTAAACCTGACGCACCAGGCGCCGCCTGAACTAAACGCATCGACAGCGTCTGCCTTAGCCGCGCCGAACACGCACGCAGCGAAACGTCTGCGTATTCGGTACACCTGACTTTCAGAGGAAATCCTCACCCAAAGCGCATGATGACGATTCTGCGCAAGACCGCCCACGAAATGAAACGCGGTGCAAAACCTGCACCGCGTCTTTCTTTGCGCCGCGCCTCTTAGCGCGCGCTTTTCAAATCGCATTTTTGGCAACGGCATGCCCGCTTCCCCAGCGGACGCGCCTTACTTGTCCTGCCGCGCCTTCCGCGGCTGCCCAGCTTGCATTGGCTGCGGGTATAGCGGAAAACGCCCCCTTGTCACCCCGCCGCCTCAGGCGCCGCGCTCCCCGCCGCGCCTGAACCGTGCGCCGGCGCGCCGCCCGATTCCGCGCCGCCGGCTGCGCTGTCCGGCGCCGGCGCATCGCCGTCTGCCGCGCCGCCTGCCGCGCCCGGCGTGGTTTCGGTCTCCCCGCTATCTGGCGCCGCGCCGGTTTCACCTTCGCCGGGCGCGCCCTCACCGCCCGCGCCGCCAGCGTCCGTCGGCGCGCTTTCGCCACCAGTATCTTCCCCGCCCTTTTCACCGTCCGGCGCCGCGCCGACTGCGCCTTCCCCGCCTGTTTCGATGTCCGGCGGGGCGCTCGTTTCTTCCGCCGGGGCCGCATCGGGGTCTTCAAACGGCACGCCGTCAATCTCCGTGAGCTCCGCCCGGACGATAAGGCGGTGCGAGGAGACGAGGTACGGCGTGCAGGTGATGAGCGTGAGCGTGTACGGGTGCCCTTTGACGGGCGACAAGACCCACGTCTCCGTGGGCAGGACTTCGATGCTCTCATACACGCTGTAGGTATAGGTCGCGCCATTAAAGCGTATGGTGATAATGTCCCCCGCG
>JAAYMC010000030.1 GCA_012521555.1 Clostridiales bacterium | reverse complement strand
CCTGACCTCCCATGTCCCTATCCCGACGCGCCCGGCTTCGCCCCGCGCAACCACGCACCGCCGCTCAAAACACACGCCTGCCCCCCGCGAGATGGTTGGATGCTCTTTTTTCATGACGGGTTTCCCACAGTTCCCGCAAAACCGCCCCGGACGCGCGCCGCAGCAATCCCTTACCTCCCATGTCCCTTTTACGCGCCCGGCTTCGCCCCGCGAATTCCCCGCCGCCGCGCAAAAAACTCCGCCCCAGTGTACACAAAACCGCCCGCGTCGCGCGAAAACCATGCTGTGACAATCCCCGCCAAAGCATCCAGCCCCGACCCGGCGCGCGCAAAACTCTGCAAGTCTGCACCACCCGTGCCGGTGCGCAAAATCCCGCGCCGGCGCGCGTTAAATCTCACCCCAGCAAAATCCCGCGCCGCACTGCGCAAACCCCTGCGGCACACAAACCCCGCCCCGCGCAAGACGCACGCCAGCGCCTGCCCGCCACTTGACAGTTAATATTTTCTTGCTATAATTATTAACTAAGTTAACTATTTTGCCTTAAAATCAAATACGGGAGGCTTTCGCATGGAGCAGTCAAACGGGGCGCGCCTTTTGTTTTCCCTCATGAGAATGCGGCGGCAGCTTGCGCCGCTGATTGAAGCCGGCGTCGGCGAGCTCTCCCACGGCGAGTACCTCGTTTTGCGGAACGTCGCGCGCGGCCGGCCGGGCGGAGTGGGCGAGCCGGTGCGGGCCGCGAAGCTGTCCGAGCTGCTGAAGGTGTCCCGCCCCGCCGTCACGCGTGTCCTAAACGGCCTTGAAAACCGCGGGTACATCACGCGGCGCATCGACAAAAACGACCGGCGGAGCATCATCGTCGAGCTGACGGAGGCCGGGCGGAAGGCGCTCGAGGCGGCCGACGAGAAAGTCCTGAGCGTGGCCGACAGGCTCGCCGCGCGGCTGGGCGACGCCCACACGGAAAAGCTCATCGAGCTGCTCGACCGGCTCGCGGAAATCTACAAGGACATGGCGGGCAAAATGGGGCGCGGCCATGAGGAAGAAGCGCGTTAAGCGGGCCGCCCTTGCCCTTGTTGCGATTGCGGCGGCGGCCTGCGTGATATGGCTCATGACGGGAAGCATGAAAGACAGGTCTTTTCTGACGCGTCTTGCCGTGGGCGGCAGCGAAAACGTAAAGCTCCTAAAGCGACTCAACGAAAGCTGGGAAATGCCGGAGGATTACACGCTCGAGCTTGTCGAAACGGACGGGCTTAAAATGGAGTGGGTGCGAAAGAAGGACGATGAGCCGGACAAGGCCATTTTGCAGCTGCACGGCGGCGCGTACACCCGCTCCCTGAAAGACAACGGGCAGACGTACCGGCGCGCGGCGGTCCAATACGCCGAAATATCCGGCGCCGGCGTCCTGACCGCCGATTACCGCGTCGCGCCGGAGCACCCGTACCCCGCCGCGCTCGAGGACGCCGTGAAGGCGTACGAATATCTCTTGGAGCAGGGGTTCCCGCCGGAGCGCATTGTCATCGCGGGCGACTCCGCCGGCGGCGGCCTTGCGCTGGCGGCGGCCCTTTACCTGCGAGACCACGGCATGCCGATGCCAGCCGGAATCGTTACCATGTCGGCGTGGACAAACTTAAGCTACAGGCGGTGGACGCCGCCTTACGTGGGCTCGGAGCGCGCGGACAACCCCTACATCTCGCCCGCCTTCGGCGCATACCACGGCTTTCCCCCGATGCTCATGCAGGCCGGCGGCGCCGAAAAGCTCCTCGGCGACACCGAAACCGTGGCCCAAAAGGCAAGGCAGGCGGGCGTCGACGTCCGTCAGACCACATACCCCGGCATGTTCCATGTGTTTCAGTTGCTGTTTCCGGAGCTTCAGGAGGCCAACGACGCGTGGGACGAGGTGAAAAACTTCATTGAAGACGTTTTCACTGGAACGGCGCGTGAACGCTGACGCTGCCCAAAGCCCGCCGCGCTTCGTCGCGCAAGGCTGCGCCGTGCCGCCCGCGTCTTTTTCACCGTTGCGGCCGCACGCCCAAAGCCGCACGCGCTTTCTAAAGACGCGCATGTTACCGCCACGGCGCCGCCGGTTCGTCCGCGGCGCTTCGCGCGCGGGTTTTAGCGCGGCGCGCCGGGAACGCGAAAGGCCGGAGGCGCAAAGTTTAAAATTTTGTCATGGGTTTTCCCCCGATTGGGGTTATGATTACATCATGCGCCGCGCACCGCACCAAAGCGCGCGGCGCTCCGGGCGCGAGCGCGCCCTTTTCCAAGCAGAGCCAGATTAGAAAGGATGTCGCGATTTGTTAGAGCTAAAGCAAATCACTAAAACTTACCGCACGAGCGGCGAGACGATCGAGGCCCTCAAGGGCATTTCTCTGCAGTTTCGCCGGAGCGAGTTTGTCGCCGTCCTCGGCCCGTCCGGCTGCGGCAAGACGACGCTGCTCAATATCATCGGCGGCCTCGACCAGTACACCACCGGCGACCTGATCATCAACGGGAAATCCACAAAGGATTTTAACGATAGAGACTGGGACACTTACCGCAACCACTCCGTCGGCTTCGTCTTCCAGAGCTACAACCTCATCCCCCACCAGACGGTCCTGCAGAACGTGGAGCTGGCGCTGACGCTCACGGGCGTGCCCAAAAAGGAGCGGCGGCGCCGCGCCATCGAGGCGCTCGAGCGCGTCGGCCTGGGCGACCAGCTGAGGAAAAAGCCGAACGAAATGTCCGGCGGGCAGATGCAGCGCGTCGCCATCGCCCGCGCCCTCGTCAACAACCCGGACATCATTCTTGCCGACGAGCCCACGGGCGCGCTCGACTCGGAGACGAGCAAGGTCGTCATGGACATCCTTAAGGAGATTTCCAAAGACCGCCTCGTCGTCATGGTCACGCACAACGCGGAGCTGGCCAATCAATACGCCACCCGCATCATCCGCCTGCTCGACGGCCGCGTGACCGGCGACTCCGCCCCGCTGACGGAAGAGGAAATCCGCTCTGAGCGGGAGTACGGCATCGCCAAGGCGGAGGCGGAGGGCAAACAGAAAAAGCCCACGATGTCCTTCGGGACGTCCTTCGGATTGTCCCTGAAAAACCTCATCACGAAGAAGGGGCGCACGGCGCTGACCTCCTTCGCCGGCAGCATCGGCATCATCGGCATCGCCCTCATCTACGCCGTCTCCCACGGCGCGACGACGTACATCAACCTCGTCCAGGAGGACACCCTCTCCTCCTATCCCCTCACCCTCGAGGCGCGGCACGTCGACATGGGCACGCTGCTTTCCACCTTCATGGGCAAGGCCCGGTCGACCGGCGCGCACGAAAACGACGCCGTCTACCAGAAGGCCATGATTTACGAGCTCACGAACGCCATGAGCACCATCGAGGAGCAGAAAAACGACCTCAAATCGTTTAAGGCCTACATCGAGCGGGAGATGGAAAGCGAGGAGAGCCCGTTGCGCGAGGCCCTCTCCGGCGTGCAGTACGGGTACGACCTCGACCTGCTCATCTACACGAAAAACGTCGACGGCGACATCATCCGCTCCGACACGCAGGAGCTCATGAAGGACATCCTCCTCGAGTACATGGGGATGGACGTCTCCACCCTGCTGAGCTTCCAGGAGCAGTCCTTCGGCATGAACGCCTTTTCCATGATGAAAGGCGCCACGCTCTGGCAGGAGATGCTCCCCGGCAAAAACGGGGAGCTCATCAGCCCCCTGCTCAAAAAGCAGTACGACCTCGTCTACGGCGCGTGGCCTTCGGCGTATAACGAAATCGTCCTCGTTGTGGACGAAAACAACGAGCTCGACGACCTCACCCTCTACGCCCTCGGCCTGAAGCCCAAGGCGGAAATCGACCGCGTCATGAAGGCGGCCATGAACAAGGAGACCGTCGAGTACGACGTGCAGAAGTGGTCCTACGAGGAAATCTGCGCGATGGATTTCCGCACTATCTTAAACTCCGACTGCTACATTTACGACGAAGCGTCCGGCACGTACGTGGACCTGCGGGAGACGAGCGCGGGGCTTAAGTACCTCTACGACAACGGCCTGTCGCTCAAGGTCAGCGGCATCATCCGCCCGAACAAGGACGCCGTCGCCACCATGCTCACGGGCTCCATCGGGTACACCTATAAGCTCACGGAATACGTCATCGACAAGGCGAAAAATGCCCCCGCCGTCCTCGCCCAGGAGGAAGACCCCGGGACGGACATCTTCACCGGACTGCCCTTTAAGGACACAAGCGGCGCGCGCACCGTGCAGGAAAAAGCCGCTGAATTCAAGGCGTATATCGCCTCCCTCGACGAGGCGGGCAAGGCCAGGGCGTACGTCCAGATTATGAGCATCCCCTCCGCCGAAACGGTCCGTCAGGCGGTGGATCAGGCGCTGGGCGGCATGACCCGCGCGGACATCGAGGCCATGATGATGCAGGCCCTCTCCGAGCAGACGGGCATCAGCGCCGACGAAATCAAGGGCTACATCGAGAATATGAGCGACGAGGATATCTTCGGCCTGTTCCGGCAGATGGCGGAGGAGCAGTTTAAGACGCAGTACGCCGAGCAGGTGCGCCAGCAGCTTGGCTCCATGACGCCGCAGCAGCTGGCCGCGGCGCTCGACATGGCCATGGCGCAGTACACCGACGAGCAGTGCGCCGCGTATTACGACGAAGTCCTCGTCTTCTCCGACTCTACGTATGAGGAAAACCTCATCCGGCTCGGCCGTGTCGACCTCGACAGCCCCGCGACGATCAACCTCTACGCCGCGACGTTTGCCGACAAGGACGTCATCGTCGACGCCATCGCCGCCTACAACGAGACGGTGGACGACCTGTCCGAAATCCGCTACACCGACTATGTGGGATTGATGATGTCCTCCGTCACGACGATTATCAACGCCATCACGTACGTGCTCATCGCGTTTGTCGCCGTGTCCCTCGTCGTCTCGTCGATAATGATCGGCGTCATCACCCTCATCTCCGTCCAGGAGCGGACGAAGGAAATCGGCATCCTGCGCGCCATCGGCGCGTCGAAGAAGAACGTGTCGAGCATGTTCAACGCCGAGACGGTCATCATCGGGTTTGCGTCCGGCACCCTCGGCGTGCTCATCACGTACCTGGTGTGTATCCCGGTCAACCTCATCCTCCACCGGCTGACGGGCATCAACAACTTAAACGCCATCCTCCCCGTGCACGTCGCGCTCGTGCTGGTGCTCATCAGCATGCTGCTCACGCTCATCGCGGGCATCATCCCCTCCCGCAGCGCGGCAAAGAAGGATCCCGTCGTGGCCCTGCGGACGGAGTAGCCGCCGCGCCGTGCGCACGGCAGGCAGCGCCCTCGCTCCGCTGGCCAATTCCTCATAGACATGCCGCCCCGTGTTCGCTGGTGCGCGCTGCACTATGTGCGCGAGCAGGCAAATTCCTTGGGTGCGCCGACGTGGGGCAGCAAGCGCGCGTTTGCGCGCGCGAGACGCGAACTCTTTGGATACGCCGCCACGGGGCAGGCAGTGACTTGCTCCCGACACAAACCGGCGACTTCCTTTGCCGAGGCAGCTTGCGCGCCGCTCCCGCGCGCGTGACGTAAACTTTTTCGACATCGCCGGCGGAGCGGGCAAGCCCGCCGCCATACAGGCGAAGGCGCACTCTCCCGCGCCGCAAGCGGAAACGCAGCTCCGCCAAATGTAACCTAATAAAAAGACAAAAGGCGCCGCCCGGTGCGGCGCCTTTTGCGCTTTGACTCCTGTATGCAAGCCTGCAAAAACGAGCGCTTTTCTCCTGCTTACGCGCCAACTGCGACAAGCTGGGCATTGCATCGAATATGTCCGCGGAGGCGCTTTTCTCCCGCTCACGCGCCTCATTGCGGTGCGTCGGGTTGGATGACGGCGTTTTGATCGGCTAAGCGCTGCGTCGCAGACGTACAATTTTCGCATTTGAGTCAATTATGAGCCTCCGCGCGGCAGGATTGGCCGCAAAATTTGCGTTTTCGGGGACGTTTTTCGGATACACTGGTACAAATTACGATACGCCGTTTGCCGCAACGCCGCGAAAAAAGGCTTGACAAGCGGGGACATGCCTTGTATAATGCACATTGTCCCTCGCGAGAGGGCGCGAAAATGAGGACGATTAGCTCAGCTGGTAGAGCATTCGCTTGACGTGCGAAGGGTCACAGGTTCGAGTCCTGTATCGTCCACCAGAAAAAAGCACCTGACGTTGTTCAGGTGCTTTTTTTGTTTAGTTGCGGCGCCATGAAGCGTCAGCTCAGTTTTGCAAACACCATCATTGTACACCCCATTCGCCCCGCAGAGAACGCGGGGCGATTTTTTGTCATGAAATACTAAAGCGACCGGCCCGTCGTACGAAATATTTTATTGAAATGTCCAATATATGGGTATATAATTGAACCTGTGTTCAATCAATAATCGAGGAGGACAGAAATGAAAAAGCGCGTTATATCCTTATCTCTCGCTGTATTGCTTGCCCTTCTTGTTTTGCCGGTCGGGTCAACAGCCGGGGGGAACCTTTCCAATTTCACGGCGGTCCGGACGTACGCGCCCGGGTTGTTTGCTGACGTCGGAGACGAATGGTTTGCCGAGTATGTGCAGAAAGCATACGAATTCGGGCTGATTGACGGAACGTCGGCCACAACGTACTCTCCCAAGGAAAACCTGACGATCGCCCAGGCCATCAAGCTGGCGTCCTGTTTACATAGCATCTACTATACGGGTACGGCCGGAAGTTTCTCGCCGGACACCCCCTGGTACCAGCCGTACGTCGATTACGCGCTCAGCAGCGGCATCATATCCTCCCCCTACCCGGACTATAACGTGAACGCGACGAGGGCGGAGTTTGCCGTTATCCTCGCAAAAGCCCTCCCCGACGATGCGCTCACGGCCATTAACACAATCAGCAACAACCAGATACCGGACGTCTTAATCAGCGATCCATACGGGCCGGCGGTCTACAAGCTCTACAGGGCCGGCGTCCTGACGGGAAGCGACAGCGACGGGACGTTTTACCCGGACAGCTATAACCCGCGACGCCGTCGCGGCGATTATCGCCCGCATGGCCGTCCCGTCCCTGCGGCAAAAGGTCTCGCTGCCGCGGCTGGCGCTTAAGCTCTCGCAATCGTCGGTCACCCTTGAAACTGGCAAGCGGATGACGATTACCGCTACGGCAAGCTCGGACGATTTCAACAGAATAGTGTTTGAAATCGATAACAACTCCGTCGTTTCATGCACGTGGGGAGACTGGGCCGGCAGGTCCATTCCGCTGACGCTTTACGGCCTGTCGGCCGGGCGGACAACAGTGCATATCAAAGTGCTGGACAGCAAGGGAAACGTACTGAACGAAAAGAGCGTCGACGTCACCGTCACAGGCTCGGGCGTTGTGTACTATCGCGGCCTCGCCACGGTGCCGGACTTCGGAGCCTATACCGACGCGCCGCTCTATAAAAAATCCTTTGATCTTCGAAACGGCTCATACTGCTTTTATTACAGGATAAGCGACCTCACGGAAAGCGCCGACGCCGCCATAGCGGGTTACTGCGATTTGCTGGAAAGCAACGGTTATTCGTTTGTCCATTCTCAGAAAAACCTTTTCGAATTTGACATAATGTGGTACGACAACAGCATTTACTCCGTCTGGTTCGGGAGAAACTACTATGTCGACGAAAACAATGTGCCCGACACGACGGTCCCATGTATCATGGTGCTCGTCATCCCCGCCATTTAGGAGCTTATTTCGAAACTTCAAAGTTAAGCGCCGGCAGCCAGCCCCCGCTTCGATAAGGGCGGGGGCATATTTTTCTACGTTTTACTCAAAAACAAGGCGCGATTTTCAGACAGAATCGAAATAAGCCGCGTTTTTTAAGGCGCGTTCTTGATATTTCCAGTCTATAAGTTACAATGAGGTTATAACTCATCCTTACAATACCTGGACAACCGACAACGGAGGAACTGTATGAAAAAGCGCACAATATCTATTTTTCTCGCGGTAATCCTAATCTTTATTTTGCTGCCGGCCGGGGCGGCGGCGGGAACTTTAGCAAATTTTACGGCGGTTCGAACGTACACGCCCGGCCAGTTTTCCGACGTCAGGGACGAATGGTTTGCCGAGTATGTGCAGAAGGCATACGAATTCGGGCTGATTGATGGAACGTCGGCGACAACATACTCGCCCAAGGAAAACCTGACGATCGCCCAGGCTATAAAGCTCGCGTCCTGCCTCCACAGCATTTACAACACAGGTTCGAGCAGTTTCCCGTCGGGAAGCCCCTGGTATCAGCCGTACGTCGATTACGCGCTCAGCAGCGGCATCATATCTTCCCCTTACCCGGACTATAACGTGAACGCGACGAGGGCGGATTTCGCCGTCATCCTCGCAAAAGCCCTCCCGGACGAGGCGCTCACGCCCATCAACACAGTCGAAGACAACCAGATACCGGACGTTTTAGTCAGCTATACATACGGGCCATCGGTCTACAAGCTCTACAGGGCCGGCGTCCTGACGGGCAGCGACAGCGCCGGGACGTTTTACCCCAACAGCTACATCACCCGCGACGCCGTCGCGGCGATTATCGCCCGCATGGCCATTCCGTCCTTGCGGCAGAAAGTGTCTTTGGCGCCGGCAAGGGAGCTGAGCGCGACGGAAATCGCCGCCAAATGCTCCCCCGCCGTGTTTTATATCGAGCTTTACAACGCGTCGGGAAAGGCCTACGCGTCGGGCAGCGGGTTTTTTATCAGCAGCTCGGGCGTCGCCGTGACGAATTACCATGTAATTAAGGGCGCCTCGTCGGCGAAAATCCTGACGACGGACGGGAAAATCTACGACGTCGCCGGCGTATACGACTTTAGCGTCCAAAACGACCTCGCCCTGCTGCAGATAAACGGCTCGAATTTCCCTTACCTTGAAATGGGGGATTCCTCGAAAGTCGTAAACGGCCAGAAAATATACGCCATCGGCAGCCCCAGAGGGCTTGACAACACGATTACGGACGGCCTCGTCTCGAACGCGTCGCGGGTCATAAACGGGGTCAACTATATCCAGATTTCCGCCGCCATCTCGCAGGGCAGCAGCGGCGGAGCCCTCATCGACGCGCAGGGAAAGGTCATCGGCGTGACCGCGGCCCTGTTAGACGGCGCGCAGAACTTAAACTTTGCCATACCCATCAATCTCGTAAAGGACTTAAAGCAGGTATCCGTCACGCCGCTGTCTTCCGTCAAGGCGCCTGCGCTGACGATCACGCCGTCGCAGACATCCGTCACAGTTGCATTGGGCGCGCAGGTGACGATTACGGCTAAGCCCAGCTCAGACGATTATGACAGCATGGGCTATTTAGTCGATGACGAAAGCATCATAACATGCAATTATGCAGGAATGCAGGGCAATGCCGTGGCGCTGACCATCACCGGCATAGCGGTCGGGCGGACAAGCCTTAGTATCGCCCTGCTCGACAGCGATGATAATATCCTGGCCAAGACGATTATCGATGTGACCGTGACGATGCCGGTTGTTCGGTATTACTCAGGCTACGGCTCGGTGCCGGATTTCGGCGCTTTTACCGGCGCGCCGTTGGCCAAAGCCGTGCCGACCGAGAGCGGAAGCTGTGCTTATTACTATAGAGTAGAAGCTATTCCGGTTGACCCCGAAGTTGCTTTCTACGGTTACTTCAATCTGCTCGAAAACCTCGGCTTTGAATATATTACCTCCATTACGGACGAGGAAGGGTTTTATAAGTACTGCTTTGAAAACAGTGAGTATTACGTCTTTTTAGGCTTAAGCTACTTCCCCTACTCTTCTGTCTTATGTATGCTGATACTCGTCACACCTTTGGACTAAAACCATGCATCTGATGCAGATGTCATAAGCGTCTCCTCCGGTTTACCGACAAAAAATCGCACGCAAAAACCCCCGGCGCATTTGCGCCGGGGGTTTTATTTTGCTGCCTAATCCGCCGCGCGGTAGCGCAACTCGCTGATCGCGCGCTCCATGGTTTTCTCGGGACTGCGCCCGTGGAGCCACTCGTCGTGAAGCCGCGCCGGCAAAATGACGGGCATCCTGTCGTGGATGAAAGCGATGCCCTCCCACGCCGGGCGGGTGAGAATCACGAAGGTGCGCTCGCCGGTTTTCACGTCGAAGCGAGACAGCCCCGCCATCCACAGGGCGCGCTCCTCCGGCGCCGCCAGGGCGTACTTAATTTTCTCGCGGCCGCGCTTTTCCCACTCGAAATACCAGCTGGCGGGAATCAGGCAGCGCCCTTCCAGCATCGGGCGCCGGAACATCGGCTTTTCCGCCGCCGTCTCGCCGCGGGCGTTGATAATCACGCCCTTCCCGTCAAACCGCGGAAAGCCCCAGCGCATGGCGGCAAAATCCCCGTTTGCCGCCATCACCGCGGCGACGTCCGTCGGGAAAACCTCCCCCGTCTTGACATGGGCGTCCCTGAGTTTTTCCACGATGTCGCGCAGGGCGGGCTCTTCGTCGTCGACATAATACCGGCCGCACATTCAGCTCACGACCTTTCCCAGCACGCGAAATTCGTCGTATTCGCGCACAATAATATCCTCGTATTGAGGGTTTAGAGACACAAGCCTGATCTCCTCTTCCCCGCCGAGCTGCTTGCAGTAGGCGCTGCCGTTGAGGATAAAGATGCCGATTTCCTTCCGCTCGAGCGTCTGCTGGGGCTTGACGTAGACAATCTGCCCGTCGGCAAAGCGGGGAAGCATGCTGTCGCCGGAAAGGCGCACGGCAAACGTCGCCGACAGCGGCACGGACTCGTCCACTTCGATAAGCTCGTAGTCGGAGCTGTCCAGAAACTGCCCCGTGCCGGCGGAGGCGGGGATGCTGTAAAGCGGTATCGTGCGCACAAGGCGCGGCGGGCGCTCCGCCTTTTCCGCGCGAAATTCGGCGTCCTGCTCAAGCAGGCGGATATACTCCTCCACGCGCTTTTTCCCGAGGGCGTTGAGCCCCGACAGGCTGTCCGGCATTCCGCAAAAAGCGGCGAGCACGTCCCGCACCCCGTAAAAACGGCACAGCAGCAAAAACTGCTCGGCATTGGGCATGGTAAAGCCGCGCTCCCACTTCGAGACGGCCTTTTGCGTCGCCTCGCAGCCGTTCGCACTAAGGTATTCCGCCACCTGCCGCTGCGTGTATCCGCGCTCCCTGCGGTATCGCGCGAGTGTTTCGCCGATGTTCACGCCGCTTCACCTCTCCTTCTTTACCCCTAGCGTATCACAAAAAATTTCGCCTGACAAGAGAGTATTTTCGCTTTTTTGGAGAATATTATGTATTGAAATCTCCTGTTGGGAGTATTATAATGGCGTCGCGAGGGGGTGACGCGCAAGTGGAGCGGACGATTTTCCACATCGACATGAACAGCTTTTACGCGAGCGTCGAGTGCCTGCACCGGCCGGAGCTGCGGGATAAGCCCGTCGCCGTCGGCGGGGACGTGGAAAAGCGGCGCGGGATTATCCTGGCCAAAAACGAGCACGCGAAAAAATTCGGCATCAAAACGGGCGAAGTGATCTGGCAGGCGAGACAAAAATGCCCGGAGCTCGTCGTCCTCCCGCCGCGCTTTGACCTGTACCTGCGCTTTTCCCGCATGGCGCGCGAGATTTACGCGGACTACTCCGACCAGATCGAGTCGTTCGGCATCGACGAGGCGTGGGTGGACGTGACCGGCACGCCGAAACTGGCGGAGCTGGGCGCCGAGGCTCTGGCGCATGAGATCAGAAAGCGCGTCAAATTCGAGCTGGGGGTGACGGTGAGCGTCGGCGTGTCCTTCAACAAGATCTTCGCCAAGCTCGGCAGCGACTACAAAAAGCCGGACGCCGTGACGGTCTTTACCCGCGGGAATTTCCGGGAAAAAATCTGGCCCCTTCCGGCGTCGGAGCTGCTCTACGTCGGCCCCGCCACGCGGCGGAAACTCAAAAGCTACGGCATCGAGACCATCGGGCAGCTGGCCCAAACGCCGCCGGAGACGCTCCGGAAGTGGTTCGGGAAATGGGGGCTCGTCCTCAGCAGCTTCGCAAACGGGCTGGACACCAGCCCCGTCGCCCGCACGGGGGAGGAGGCGCTCATCAAAAGCGTCGGCAACTCGACGACGGCGCCGCGCGACCTGACCTGCGACGAGGACGCGTCTATCATCTTCTGGATGCTCGCGGAGAGCGTGGCCGAGCGGCTGCGGGAGGGCGGGTTTATGTGCCGCACGGTGCAGATTACCCTGCGGGACAACGAGCTGTTTAGCTTCGAGCGGCAGATGAAGCTCCCCGAACCCACTTTTCTCGCCTCGGAGCTGCATGCGGCGGCCATGCGCCTGCTGCGGGCCCATTACAACTGGCGCCGCCCGCTGCGCTCCGTCGGCATCCGGGGGACGGACCTCGTCCCGGCAACCACGCCGGTGCAGCTCAGCCTCTTTGAAAATCCCGAAAAGCAGATACGGCGCGCGCGGCTGGAGCAGGCCATGGACGAAATCCGCCGCCGCTTCGGGCACTACGCCATCGGCCGCGCCGGCACGTACGTCGACCCGACGCTCACGCAAATCAACGCCAAGGACGAGCACACCATCCACCCCGTGGGCTACTTTAAGGCAGTGTGAGGCTTTATATGGATAAGACGGATAAACCTGTGAAAGTGTACGTCGCGGTCAGCGCCCGCTTTGAGCCGGACGGGAAAATCCGCCCTCTCTCCATCACGTGGGAGGACGGGCGGGAGTACCGGATCGACCGCATTCTGGACGTGCGCCGGGCCGCCAGCCTCAAGGCCGGCGGCGCGGGGATACGCTACTGCGTGAAAATCGGCCGGACGGAAACGTATCTCTTTCTCGAAGACAACCGCTGGTTCGTCGAGCGGCGGGTGTGACAAATTAAAATAAAACCCACCGGGTTTAACCGGTGGGTTTTGACTATGTAAATCTGAAGAGCGCCTTACTCCAGCACGTACTCGCCCGCGAAGGCGCAGCGGGCCATGCTGTCGAATTTCGTGACGTCGCTGCTCAGCCTGATCCTGCCGCCCTCCAGAGTCACGGTGAGAGTGAGGGTGTTATACCAGCTGTCGCGCACGCCCGAGGCGGTGTAGGTCCGGCCGTCCGTCGAGGTCAGCACCGTGTTAAATATCGAGGCCGAGACCCAGCTCGACGCGCCGAAGTAGTTAAGCGTGCCTTCAATGACCAGCTTGCTCGCGGAGGCTTCCTTCACGACGACGGTGACTTCCTCGCCCGTATCATGGCTGAAGTACCGCCACTCGCCGGGTACCCAGCTGTAGTCGTTTGCCGGGTCGGTATAGGTATCGAGCGTGTTGTAGAAGAACATCGATTTGAAATTGACGGTGCCGTTTCTGTCGCTCTCGATGACGAGGGGCACGCCGCCGTAGTTGACGACGACGTTGTAGCGGTCGTCCATTTCGTCATAAGACATGTCGCCGGAGCCGAACAGGGCGCGCACCTGCGAAAGGGTGAGCGTGTTCGGGCAGGCGCTGACGATGTGCGACAGAAGGCCGGACACGTAATAGCAGCGGTTTGAATCAGTGGGAATATCTCCCATAATATCGACGTCAAAACCGAGCTTCAGCCCGTTGGCATACCGCACGCCCGACAGTTCGTCGACGAGGACGGGCGCGCCGAGCTTTGCGTCAATCTGCGCCTTTGTCATGCCCACAAGGAGCAGCGGATAGCTGTTGACAGCGAGAACCGTCCCCTCGGGCATCGTGTACGGCTTTGATGTGTCCACCACGACGTTGCCGCCGACGTAATCGACGGCGAAGTCGAGAATCTGCGCCACGTCGCGCAGCTTAAAGTAGTTGTTGCCCCCGATGTTGTAGGCGGACATGGGGATTTTCACGCCGTCCCTGATAACGGCGAGGTTTGACGGCGCGGCGTTCTGCGCGCCGGAGCCCTTTGCCGCCATTTCCCCGCCGACGACGGTGTAGGGCTTTCCGGTATTAAGCAGGATGTTCTTCCCGTCCCAGTCCACGTCAAACTGCGCGGCGGTCCCCGTCATGGCGAAGGCCAGGTCCCGCAGCTTGATGAAGTTGTTGCCGCCGATGTTGTAGGCTTCAAATGACACCGCCGTGCCGTCGATAAAGATGGCCGACTGCGTGGGCGCCGCTGTCGCGCCCTGTGCGGCGGGCGCAAAAAAGGTTGTCAGGACAATCGCGAAAATGAGGGTGGTTGCAAGTTTTCTTTTCATAGCTTGTTTCCTTTCATGAGCGTCATGGCGCCTTAAAACAGACGCCAGTGTTTTGTTTATCGTCAAAAACGGATAAAACTTAACGGCGCACTTGGCTTTTTCTCCTAAAGGCGCTATAATAGCCACATATTTCCACGCCGGGAGGTTTTTTAATGAGGAAACGCGTTTTGGCCTATATTCTCGTCTGCCTGCTGCTTCTTTCCATCGCTTTCTGCCCGTACCGCCGCTTTGCGGTGACGGACCCGCAGCTCGGCGCCCTTGAGAGGGACCTGCGCGCGAAGTTTCCCGACGTGACGGGCCTGCGCGTTTCCATCTACCGGCCGACGCTCTACTGGGACGTGACGCTCAGGTCCGACGAGCAGGAGGAGGAAGTGTTCGCCCATCTCGTGGAGCTGATGCACAGGTACGGCGTTTACGAAATGATTCAGGAAAAGGACTTCCCCTACCCCTCGTTTCACTGGGCGGACACCATGCAGGTGAGCATCCGCGTGACGGGCGTCTTCAGCAAAATCCATAAGCAGTACACAGGCTATTACTACGCCCAGGACCCGGAGCGCAGCGGCGAGGTTGACAACTTCACGACATGGTACCTCGTGCGGGACATCCACCGCCCGGGCGGGGAAAGCCTCAGGGAAATCGTGACGCCGCTTGCCTCCGCTTCGCCCGGACCGATTGGCGGGCAGGATCTCGACGCGCTCGTCTCGGACGCCATCATCGCGCACTTTAAGCCGTCCTTCCTGCGCGGCGTCTACCAGACGTTTGCGACGGAGTACCACGAGACCATCGGAACCGTGGAGGAGGGCGGCGCCGTCACGGTCTACGTCGTGACGCTCTACGCGCAGTACCAGCTTGTGGAGAACGAGGCCGCCCTGACGGGCGCCGTCTGCACGCCCGCCGCCATCACGTTTGCGAAAACAGATAGCGGATATACCGTCACGGAGTTCTGGGAGGCGGAAAACGGCGTGCGGTTTGAGCCCTCCATCCGCGAGAAGTTCCCGCCCGACATCGCCGAGGCCACTTTTGACCTCATGGCTGCGGGCCTTTCCGACGCCATGGAAATCTGCGACGAGCGGGCCCGCGCGTTCTTCGGCATCTCCGCCCCTTAAAGCGCGCGCCATAATGCGCAACCTGCTTCGATTCTCCAAATCCTTCATCTTCCATTCAAAACAGGAGCGCCATTTTTCGGCGCTCCTGTTTTGTTTCCGGAAGCGGCGCAGAAACTCCCGTGCCAGGTTCTCCAAAGCGGCTCTCTTATGCCCCACACCCCGAAATGAGGGATGATACCGCTTTATGCCGCCTCATGAAACGCGCGCGGCGACAGGCGGGCGCTTTTTGTCGAACTTGCCCCTGTCATCCCGCATCGTTTTGCGGTACAATGGCGGTAACTACGCTTTTTACGAGGTACCTTATGACCGACATCAAACAGGCACGCAAAGATCTCTACCGCCTCTTCTTCCCCCTGCTTGTCGTCATCGCGCTGCAGCAGCTCGTCTCGCTCATGGTCAACCTTGTGGACAACCTCATGCTCGGCTCGTACAGCGAGCTGGCGCTGTCCGGCGCGGCCCTCGTCAACCAGCTCCAGTTCATGCTCCAGCAGGTGATCTCCGGCGTGGGGTCGGGCGTGTCCGTCCTCGGCGCGCAGTACTGGGGCAAGCGGGAGGTAGACCCCATCCGGCGCATCATCGCCATCGGGCTGAAATTTGCCCTTGCCGCGGGGGTGCTGTTCTTTGCCGCGACGGCGCTGTTTCCCCGCGGCGTCCTGCGGATTCTCACGAACGACGAGGCCGTCATCGCGCAGGGCGTGGAGTACCTGCGCGTGATGAAATGGACGTACCTCATCTACTCCGTCTCCGCGGTGCTCATGTTCTCCCTGCGGAGCGTGGAGACGGCGTTTATCGGGACGGTCATGTCCGCAAGCACCATCGTCATCAACGCCTCCCTCAACTACTGCCTCATCTTCGGCAACTTCGGCGCGCCGGAGCTGGGCATCACGGGCGCGGCCGTCGCCACGCTTGTCAGCCGTATTGTGGAGCTTCTCATCATCACGGTCTACATCCTCAAGATAGATAAAAAGCTTAAGATGAAAGTCCGCCACTTCTTCACGCTCGACAGGGTGCTGCTCGGCGACTACTTCCGCGTGTCCATCCCCGTCGTCCTCAGCGGCGCGCTCTGGGGCGTGGCGCAGACGGCGCAGACGGCGATTTTAGGCCACATCCACCAGTCCGTCATCGCCGCAAACAGCATCGCCTCCGTCGTGTTCCAGATTTTCGCGGTGTTCGGCATGTCCTGCGCCAACGCCGCGTCCGTCACCATCGGAAAGACCGTCGGCTCGGGGCGGCTCGACCTCGTGCGCCCCTACTCCCGCTCTCTCCAGCGCATTTTCCTCGCCATCGGCGTCGTGTCGGGCGCGCTCCTCTTCGCGTTTAAGGGCGTCATCGTGGACATGTACAAGGTCACGGACGAGACGCGCTCCCTCGCCGTCGCCTTCCTGACGGTGCTGAGCGTCACGACCGTGGGGACGTGCTACGAGTTTCCCGTCGAGTCCGGCATTATCGGCGGCGGGGGCGACACGAAATACGCCGCTATATGCGACAACACGTTCATGTGGCTGTTTACGATTCCCTCGGCCATGCTCAGCGCCTTCGTGTTCCGCTTCCCGCCCGTCGTGACGTTCATCTTCCTCAAGGCCGACCAGATTCTCAAGTGCATCCCCAACGCCATCAAGTGCAACCGCTACAGGTGGGTGCGCGACCTAACCCGCAGCGTGTGAAAAACCTCTGATAAAGAAAAAGCCTCTGATGAAAATCAGAGGCTTTTTTGTCTTTTGCGGCGCGCGGCGCCTGCCGTTTGCGCCCTAAAGTGTTGCGCGCCATCGCCGCGCGCGGCGTTTCCCGCTATTGCTCGGCCCGTTGCAACAGCGTGTTTTTCGCGCCATCGGCACGCGGCTTTACCGGGCGGCGCGGCGCGCGCTTTGCGCGCTCTCTTCCGGCGGCATGCCGCTTAAGCCTTTTCGATAGCAAAGTCCTGCGTCATGTAGTAAAGCCGCGCGCCCCACCCCTCGGCGCCTTCGAGGAAATAGCAGTGGGTGATGACAAAGCACCCTCCTGCCCCGTCGCCGACGATGTAGTAGTCAAGGACGGTGCTGTCGTAGCTTGTGCCGTAGAGGACGTGGACGTGCCTTGCCGGGTACTTGTTTTCCGTAATCGTCACGTCGTTTTCGCTCACGACGGCCCCCTCCGGCCATTCGGGCAGCTTCTCCCGCATCTCCTCGACGGTCGCGGTCTCCTCGTGCTCGACGGACATCCACACGTGCTCGTTGAGGGCGCAGATATAGTAGTCCTTCCCGTCGGCGGCGATAAACTCAAAGCGGTCTACGTCGATGGGCATGGTGTAGCCGAACGAGCCTTCAACAAGGGCGTAGGAGACCGTCTCGGGCATGCCTTCGATGGTGATGGTCTCGGTGTACACCGCGCCGAGCGCCCCTTCGTCCTCCGCATCAGGCGTCCCGCCGGGGGACTCTTCCGGGGACGGGCTTGCGGTTTCGCCGGGCGCTTCGCCCGGGGTCTGCGTGGCCGCCGGTGACGGCGGCGGGGACGTCTCCTCCGGCTCCGGCGCTTTTCCGGCGCAGGATGAAATCAGGACGGCGGAAATTAAGACAAGCGCGGCGAGGATTTTTCTCATAAGCATTTCACCTCACGGGTTAGACGATTGGAAACACGCTTTGTTCCCATTATGGCGCAAATTCGGCATTTTGCAAACAGAAACGGCAGCCCGCTCTAGCCCAGGCTCTGGCTTTGCTCGAAAAAGCCCTGCCACGGGTCCGGCGCGGAAAGGCGCGCAAGCGCCCCCGCCATGTCCACCCCCTGGGGGGCGACGGTGTGAAGCTCCTCCCACGCGATGGGCATGGACACCCGCGCGCCCGGCCGCGCGCGAAGGGAGTAGGGCGCGACGCTTGTCGCCCCCCTGCCGTTTCGCACCCAGTCGATGAAGATTCTGCCCGCGCGCCGCGCCTTGCGGATGTTGCTCGTGTAGCGGTCCGGCCATTTCTGCTCCATCACTTCCGCGACGCGGCGGGCAAACCCGCTGAAAGCGTCCCACGAGGCGGATGGGCGCAGCGGCACCACGATGTGATACCCCTTCCCGCCGCTCGTTTTAAGGTACGACTTGAGGGACAGCTCGTCCAGTATGCCCTTGAGGTCCAGCACGCCCCGGCGGATCTGCTCCAGGTCCATGCCCTCGTCGGGGTCCAGGTCGAACACCATCACGTCCGGCTGCTCGAGGGTTTCCACGCGGCTGCCCCACGTGTGAAACTCGAGCGTGCCCATCTGCGCCTCGGAGACAAGGCCCGCGACGCTGTCGATGTAAAAGTACTCACCCGTCTCCCCGTCGCTGCCCGTGACCGGGACGGTGACGACGCCGCGGCTCGACGTGCCCGGGTGCTTTTTGTAAAAGCAGGCGCTTGAGACCCCCTTCGGGCAGCGCACGATGCTGAGGATGCGCTTTTCCACGTACGGGAGCATCCGCGTGGCGACGGCGGCGTAATAGCGCGCCACGTCGCCTTTCGTCACGACGGGGTCGGTGAAGATGACCTTGTCGGGGTGGGATATCTCGACGCCCTCGATGATGAGCTTGCCCGCGCGCACCCCCGCGCCGCCCTGCGCGACACCCGCCGGAGTTTGCTCCGCACCCGCCGCGCCTGACGCGCCTGCCACAGACGCCGCGCTCTGAGCTTTCTCCGGCGCGCTTTTGTCTTTTTCCGCCGCCTGCGCCTGTGCGCTCTCGCGCGGCGCGTTTTCAGTGTCTGCCGCGCCCGGGGGCCCCGCGCCCTGCGTTTCCGCCGGCGCCGCGCCGCCGCGCGGTAAGTCTTCCGCGCCTCCCTCAGGGAAAGGCGCTAAAGGCATGTCTTCCGGCATATCCGTTTCCCTCACAATTTCCCTCGGGTTTTTATCCGTCCGAAGCCCTTTGAAGCTTGCCTGCCGCAGGAGGTTTTCCTCCGTCCACTCGGCAAACTTCACTTCCGCCACAAGTTCGGGGCGCAGCCAGGTGACGGACTCGTCCCTGCGGATTTTCGGCGGGTTTTTGAAGGGCGGCGCGTCTGTCCTGAGCGGCTCGGCGCGGGCTAAAATCTCGCGCGATACCGCCTCGCCGATGCCCGTCCCCGCGCGCCCGCAGTAGACGAGCGCGCCGTTTTCATACACGCCCAGAAGCAGGGCGCTGACGCCCCTTGCCGCCTTATCCGTGCGCGTGTACCCGCCCACGACGAACTCCTGCCGCCTGCCGCACTTGAGCTTTATCCAATCCCCGTTTCGCGTGCCGCTGTAGACGGAAGATTTCCGCTTGCCGACGATGCCCTCCATGCCCATCTCGCAGGCGATTTCAAAGCACCGCTTCCCGTCGCCCTCGACGTGGCGGCTGTAGCGCAGCGCGCCCGGCGCGTTTTCCATGAGCGCGCAGAGCGTCTCCTTGCGCTCGGCGAGGGGCTTTCCCCGCAAATCCTCGCCGTCCAGCGCGAGAAGGTCGAACACGACGTACGCGGGCGCTTTGTCCTTCGGGTTTTTCAGATACCCCTGCAGGGCCTGAAAGTCCGACCGCCCCGTCTCGTCCGCGACGACCATCTCCCCGTCGAGCACCATGGCGCGCCCGGCGGCAAACTCCTCCAGCGCCGCGGCGACGGTCGGGAAACGGTGCGTGTAGTCGTGACCGCCTCGCGTGACAAGGCGCGCGCGACCGGCTTCCACAAAGGCGACGATGCGGTACCCGTCGTACTTTAGCTCAAACACCCAGTCGTCCCCCTCGGGGACGCTTCGCACGAGCTTTGCCAGCTGCACGCTCACAGTGCTAAACGGGTTGCGGGCAAGCCGCTCCGCCGCGCCCGCCTCAATTTCCGCCATGGTGCGCCCCGTGCGGACGCTCGTGTCAAATTGAGAGATACCCTCCTCGTCTCGCGCGTACTCGTCCCGCTCCTTCAGAAGGAGCCAGTTTGTCTCCCGCTCCCCCGGTTTGGGCCTGAGGCGCACGAGCGCCCATTTCCCTTTAAGCCGCCGCCCGTGGAGGATCATCTTGAGGTTGCCCTTTTCGAGCATCTCCTCCACGTTGTCTGACTGCGGCTCCCACGTCCCCTCGTCCCAGAGCATGACGGTGCCGCCCCCGTACTCGCCCTTCGGGATGGTGCCCTCGAAGTGGCGGTACTCCAGCGGGTGCGGCTCCACCTCCACGGCAAGGCGCTTGTCCCTCGGGTTATACGACGGCCCCTTCGGCACCGCCCAGCTAAGTAGCGCCCCGTCCCACTCGATGCGAAAGTCGAAGTGGTCCCGGCGCGCGAGGTGGTGCTGCACGACAAAGCGCAGCCCGCCCTCCGTGGACGCCGGCCGCCCCTCCGGTTCGGGGGTTTTTGAAAAGTCGCGTTTTTCGTTGTACTCGGTGAGCTTTGTCTCCATGATGCACCCTGGCGTTTTAAGCCATCACGAGGTCTTTCTCCCTCTCCTTGTCCTTTTCCTTCTGCGCCTTCTCGACGCTCGCCCGCAGCGCCTCCATGAGGTCGATGACCTTGCCGGGCCCCTCCTCCCGCGGCGCGACGATCTCGCGCCCGGCGATTTTCGCCTCGATGAGCTCCCTCAGCCGCGCCTGGTACTCGTCCCTGTACTGGGACGGGTCGAACAGCGTGTCCATGGCGTTGATGAGGAGCTTGGCGAGATTGAGCTCCTGCTCGGACACCTGCGGCTTGTCGTACGTCCTCTGCATGGCCTTGACTTCGTCGGCGTAGAACATGGTGGAGATGAGAATGCCCTCCTCCCGCGGGATGATGGCCATGAGCGTGTCCCGCGTGCCCATGACGGTCTTGCCGACGGCGATTTTCTGCTCCGACATGAGGGAAAGCCGCAGCAGCTCGAAGGCCTTCTCCCCGCCCGGCTCGGGGAAGGCCTGGTACGTCTTGTCGTAATAGACGGGGGAGATTTGGTTCAGCTGCGCGAAATGGAGAATCTGGATGGACTTTTCCTTCTCCGTCTTGATTTTTTCAATCTCCTCGTCGGTGATGACGACGTATTTGTCCTTGTCGTACTCAAAGCCCCGCACGATGTCCGCCGCCCCGACTTCCTTGCCGCAGTGGGCGCAGACTTTCTTGTAGCGGATGCGGCTGTTGTCGTCCTTGTGGAGCTGGTTGAAGTGGATGTCGTTGTCCTGCGTGGCCGTGTACATGGCGATGGGGATGGCGACCATCCCGAACGTGATGACGGATTTGCGCGATACCATTGGAAAACACCTCCCGTCTTAGTGTTTCCGCCGGATGCCGCTCTATCCGCTTTTTGCCGCGCGGCGCGAAAAACGGGACGCGCTTGTGGATTTTCGCCGCGCGCTGTGATAAAATTTGGGAAGATTTCAACGCGGCACTTTAAAGAAAAAAGGAGGAACACCATGGCGAATACATACCATCAGCTTTGCCCCGTGCTCTTCGGCGCGGGCGCGCTGCGCGACCTGCCCGGGAAAATCCGCGAGCTTGGCGGCACGAGGGCCCTGTGCCTGTATGACAAGGGCGTGGAGGCGTCCGGCATCGCCCGGCGCATGCTCGCCCTGCTCGACGAGGCGAAAATCCCCTACGTTGTATTTGACGGCGTGCAGTCCGACGCGCCCTCGGAGACGGTGGACGCAGCCGGCGAGCTCGGACGCCGGGAAGGGTGCGACATCGTCGTCGGCATCGGCGGCGGCAGCACGCTCGACACCGCGAAAGCCGCGACGGTCCTCATCCAGAACCCCCCGCCGGTGACGCGCTACTTCGCCGGGGAAGGCGAGCCCTTTACGTCCACGACGCCCCTCATCCTCATCCCCACCACGTCCGGCACGGGCTCGGAAGTGAGCCTCATGGCCGTCATCCACGACACGGCCTCCCACAGGAAGGCGTCCGTCCTGCGCGCGGCGACGCTCGCCATCGTCGACCCGGAGCTCTCGCTCACCGTCCCGCCGGCGGTGACGGCGATGACGGGCTTTGACGCCCTCTCCCACGCCGTCGAATCCTTCACCACAAACCGCGGCAACCCGCTCTCCGACATCCTCTGCAAGAACATCATCCGCCTTGTGGCGGAAAACCTTGAAAAAGCCTATCATGACGGCTCCAATCTCCACTACCGCACGCAGCTGGCCCTCGCGAGCAACCTCGCCGGCATCGCATTCAACGACGCGTTCCTCCACTTCGGCCACGCGGCGGCCCACGAGCTCGGCGTCGTGTTCCACATCCCGCACGGCGTCGCCTGTGCCCTGACGATTCCCGAGGTCATCGTCTTTTCCGCCGAGGCGGCCCCGCAAAAGGGCATCGAGATTGCCGAGGCGTTCGGCCTGAACGTCTCCCCGGGCGAGAGCGGCGCGCAGGCCGGGCACCGCGCGGCAAGCTACGTGCGCGCCCTGATGCGGCGGCTGAATATCCCGTCCCTGAAGAAGATGGGCATCTCCCGCGAGGCGGCCGTTGCCTGCGCGGAAGGGGCTTACATCCACAACCCGTTTATCACGTCGGCCCTCTCGCCGATCGACATCCCGCTTTTAGGGGAGCTCATCGGGAAGATCTACGACAATTACCAGTAAGACGCGGACTTAAGCTCATTATACCGCAGGGAGCCCGTAATAAAGCGGGCTTCCTGCCTTTTCTTTACAGATTTCTCACAATTGTGTTTTAGTTTGTGGTAAAATGACTCATAATGAGTCCGACGCGCGCCGCGCTCAAAGCGGCAAATCCCGGGCTTTAAGCGGGAGGCACAATGGATCCGTATATTCTCGACGTCATCAACCGGTTCGGGTATTTCGGCGTGTTCTTCCTCATCGCCGTTGAAAATATATTCCCGCCGATTCCATCGGAGATTATCCTCACCTTCAGCGGCTTTCTCACGACGGTCAGCGCCATGCACATCCCCGGCGTCGTCATCGCCTCGACGCTCGGCTCCGTCCTCGGCGCCATCATCCTGTACGCCGTCGGGCGCGTCGTCACGCCCGAGCGGCTGGACAAGCTCATCCGCAGCCGCACGGGGCGCGTCCTTCGCCTGAAAAAGGCCGATTTTTCGCGCGCCAACGCGTGGTTCGGGCGGCACGGCGGCAAGGCCGTCTTCTTCGGGCGGTTTATCCCCGTCGTGCGCAGCCTCATCTCCATCCCCGCCGGCGCCTCGCGGATGCCGCTGCGCGCCTTCCTCCCGCTCACGGTGCTCGGCACGGCCATCTGGAACACGGTTTTGGTCTTTCTCGGGTCGGTCGCCGGCGAGGCGTGGGAGTCAATAGGCGACTATGTGAGCCTCTACTCCGCCGTGGCCATCTGCATCCTCGTGGTCATCCTCGTCTGGCTTATCGCGCGCGCCATCCGCCGCCGCAGGGCGGGGGCGGAAGAGAATGGCGGCGCCGGGGCAGAGACGGACGGCAAATAATGCGCCAAAAGCAAAAAGCCCTTGGGCATCAGCCGCCAAAACGGCTAAAGCCCAAAGGCTTTTTCGGTTTACGGGAGTTACGCGTAAAACAGGTGCCCGCCGATGGCGGTCACGTACGCGCGGTTTTGCATAATCCAGAAGTTTGAGGATTTCGCGGGGTTTAAGAAGTACAGGCTGCTGCCGGCGACGTTTGTCCCCTCAAGGCACATCTTCGCGGCGCGGACGCTCTCGGCCGTCGGCTCCATGTAGATGCGGCCGTTGACAGTCGGCTCAAACTGCACGCCCCACTTGCGGTCGAAGATGACGCCCCAGATGGAGTTTGGAAACTCGGGGCTCTTTACGCGGTTGAGCACCACGTTGCCGACGGCCACTTTCCCTAAAAACGGCTCCGCTTCGGCCTCGGCGTTGATGATGCGGGCAAGCCACCTAAGCGCGTCGGCGTCGTAGAACCTCTCGGCGGGGAGGATGGCGCCGCCGCCTGTTTTGATGCTGACGGAGGCGGTCGCGTCGTCCCAATCCACCGTGGCGTCAAACGCCTTGGCCAGCGCGCGGACGGACACCATGATGGAGCCGTTCAGGCTGATAATCGGCGCGCGGGTGTACAGGACGCGGCCGTTTGCCTCGATATAGCAGCTGCCTTCCCGTGCCGTGATGACAAGATCCCAGCACCGCACGACGGCCTGCCCATACTCCCACGTGACCGACGCGCCGGGGCGCATCACGTACGAAAAAGCCCGGATGGGGACGTACGTCGTGTCCACGCTCTTATCGAGCACCGCCCCGACGGGCGCCTCAACGCCGTCTATGTAAACCGGCGTCGCAATCGCGCCGGCGGATACGCCCACGGAGAGCGCGGCGAGCGTCACGAGAAGGGCGAGGAGCATGGCAATCCTTTTCATTCGTCGTCCTCCTTTTACGAAATGTAAACCTATTGTAACTATTTGTTTCTTTTTTCTCAAGGCGTAAATTCTTCCAGCGGCCCGCAAGCGCCTGCAAATCAAGGGAAAAGAGCCCCGCGGAATGGCAAAGCGCGCCATGCAGAGAGGCGCGCGCAAAAGAAAAGCGCCCGACTTTCATGTCGGGCGCTTTTTGCTTGAGTGAAACGCGGGTAAGGCGCGGCAGTCTTGTCAAGCGGCTTGCGCCTGCCGCGCACAGCCCTGTCAGGCGCTTTCGCGTCATGCGGGCTGCGCTTGCGCGGGGCGCTTTCCGTTATCCCGCGGCCATCTCAAAGAAGCCGGGCACCAGTTCGTCATACACGTCCGCGCTGAGCGGCTGCCCGGGCTTTATAATGCTCAGGTTATTCCGGTCAACCATACCCCAGCCTTCCAGCATCTCAAGCGTGTTTTCCGAGCCGGGCATAACGATGAAATTCGCAAAATACGTGCGCCGGTACGGCTCCTCATTTTCCGGCGAGCCGACCCAATCGGGGAAGTACCCGTTAAACTCTAGCTCAATTCGCACGTCGTACTCCCCGCCCTTCCATTCCGCGAGGCGCTTGAGGCCGATCCGGCCCGCTTCGAGGTCCTTGAGGATGGCCTTGTAAAGGGCAAACGACTGCGCCTGCGAGAGGGTGGTGCGCTCGCCTTCGGCCCAGACGGTGCCGTTGCGGAAATGCTCTTCCGCAATGCCCTCCGGGAAGTACAGGCGCGGGAGCGTTTCGGGGTTGTTCATCAGCGCGTCGTAGAGCGCCGCGGGCGTATCCTTATCGCTTAAAATCGCCTCGGAGGTCGGGAAGGTGTAGCTGCGGCCGACGAGAGAACCGTTTTTCATGCGGTAGGTGATCGACATGTGCCACGCGTCGTCGCCGTAGTGCTCGTGCGTGTAATCGTAATCCCTGTACTCGCCGCGCCGGTCGATAAGGCTCTGGTGCAGCTTCAGCACGGCCTCCTTCTCCGCCTCGCTTAGGGCGATGAAGGTGGAGCCGTTCATGAGGAAGCTGCGCGAGTTGCCCTCCATGTAGGGCCGGGAGTAGTCGGACACGACGGCCATATCAATATCCTCCAGCTTCGGGATGTACTTCTCAAATCCGAACGCGTCCGTTCTCAGGCACACGCCGATGGCGACGAGGACGGCAACGAAGCAAATCCACCCTTTCCACGCCCTTCCAAACACGCGCAGCGACTTGCGCAGCAGCGCTTCCGCGACGAAGTAGCCGATGCTCCCCATGACAATCATGCACGCGACGAAGGGCCAGACGGCGTGCCTGTTGTCACCGAACGAAACAAGATAGACGACAAAGCCGAAGAAGAGGGCGGCGCAGAAGGCCACGCCGTATTTAAAGACGGGCTTGATGGCGCGGAAGGCGATGACGTCCCCTGCCGCCTCCACGCGGCGCTTCCTGTACAGCAGCAGCGCGATAGCGGCGAACACGAGCCCCGCGACGGCGCAGAGGACGGCGTACCGCCACCCTTCCGGCGTGTCGACGTAGGAGCTGTCGAGCACGAAGCGGTAGAGCGGCGAAAACGCGTCGAGCATCACGGGGCGGTCGTAGCCCATGCCGTAGATGAACATCGACAGCGTCGAGACAACGAGAAACTCCAGCCCCACCACGAGGACGTTGAAAACAGTGTAAAACACCGCCAGCGCGAAAAGATGTCCCGACACTACCGCGCACAGCGACGCAAACGAGAAGAAAAACACGTTCTGCAGCGTCACGACAGCCAGCCACTCAAGGACCGAGGTAAAGTCCAGAACGCCGTAGGCGGCCTCCACAATCACGGTCGCGAGGAAAATCACGACGTTCGGGATAACGAGCATAATAAGGCCCGAGAGGTAGTGGGAGATAAAGTGCTCCTCCCGGCGGATGGGCAGCGCGTGCAGGGCGGTGGAGTTGCGGGCGGAGTAGAGATAGGAGAAAACGGCCATCGCAATCAGCCCGCCAAAGCCGAAGGACAGGACTGCCCCCTCCGTAAAACCGAGCTGCATGACGCCCTGCGCCGCCTCTTTTTGTATCTCCGCAAGGCTCTCCCCTAAAATAAGGCCGTTTTCAATGTGGCTGCGGATGTAAAGCGGCTGGGACACAAACCATATCAGCGCGTAGAACGCGGCCAGCGGCCAGAACCGCGACAGGTTGCTCTTTACAAGCGCCTTATTAAAGCAGGATGTCTTTGATGCCACGTTCGACACCTCCAAGCTCGTAAATAAAGATTTCCTCCAGCGAGAGGGGGATTGTGTCCAGCAGGAGGGGCTTCAGGACGCCGAGGCGCTCGCGCGCCTCTTCCGGCGAGCAGCGCACAATCAGCGTGTGGATGCGGCCCGCTTTCTCCCGGTGCAGCACCTCAAGCTCCGGCGGCAGCTGAGCGTCCTCCGTCTCAAAGACGACCTGCACCTTCACGAGGTCCTCCTGCAGCTCCGTGACGGACCGCTCGAAGACGAGCCTGCCGCCGTCCATCACGCCCATGTAGTCGCACACGTCCTCCAGCTCGCGCAGGTTGTGGGACGAGACGAGGACGGTCATCCCGCGCTCGACGACGTCCTCCATAATCAGGCTCCAGACCTGCCGGCGCATGATGGGGTCGAGCCCGTCGACCGGCTCGTCGAGCAGCAGCACGTCCGGCATCATGCACATGGCCAGCCAGAACGCCGACTGCTTCTGCATCCCCTTCGACAGGCGGCGGATGGCCCGCTTTTCGTCGACCAGCTTAAACGCGTCCTTTAAGGCGTTGTACCGCTCCATGTTAAAGCGCGGGTAGATGCCCCGGTAAAACGCCATCATATCCCGCGTGCTCGCCTGCATGAAATAGAAAATGTCGTCCGGGATGTAGGCGATGCGCTCCTTGACGGCGTTGTTCTCAAACACGGGCTGCCCGTCGACGAGCACCTCGCCCGACGTCTGGCGGTATACGCCCGCGAGATGGCGGATGAGCGTCGTCTTCCCGGCGCCGTTGGGGCCGACAAGCCCGTACACGCTCCCCTGTCTGACATGGAGGCTGACGCCGTCAAGCGCTACAAACTCGTCAAAACGCTTTGTAAGCTCCCTTGTCTCAATCATTCTGACTTCTTCTCCTCCTTTTGCAAAACCGCCTCGATATGCGCGAGAATGTCCGGCGGCTGCACGCCGGCGTACATCAGCTCGACGGCGGCCTCCTCAAGCTTTCGAAAAAGCTCCTCGCGCTTTTGCCGGCTTAAGGTGCCGGCCGGCGCGGCAAAGGACCCCTTGCCCGGCACCGTGTAGATATACCCTTCGTTTTCCAGCTCCCGGTAGGCCCGCTGGATGGTGTTCGGGTTGATGGCCAGCTTCGTGGCCAGCTCCCGGACCGACGGCAGCTTCTCCTCAGCCGCTATCGCCCCCGACACGATGAGCTTTCGCAGGTTCTCCATAATCTGTTCGTAAATTGGGCGGGAGTCGCGGAAGTCGAGTCGAATCACAGCGGTTTGTACCTCCTTTCCGCTCCAACTGTACTAATTGTGTTAACACAGTTAATATACGCAGTTCACCTGCCGCTGTCAACCCTTTTTTGAAAAATTTCATTTTTTGCACTGCTCACCGCGCCAATCGGGTTGACTTTACGCGCGCCGTCATGTATGCTGTGCACAAAGAATACAAAAAATAGGAGGAGTTACATCATGAATCTCGCCGAAAAATACGGCCCGTCGGCAAGCGCCCTTTCCATCAACCAGTACTGCCCGCCGAGATGCTTCGAGCTGGCCGGCCAGCGTTTCGACCTCGTGATGGACACCGGCGCGGACACGGGCGACGCCGTCCTCAACTTCGTCGACGAAACGCACGTCGAATGGAGCATCAAGGGCGGCACGGAGCTCAAGCTGGAGACGTACGAGTGCCGCAAGGCGGACGACTGGACGTACCTCGTCTCCTACTGCATCGAGGGGAAGACGCCGAGGGAGAACCACACGTGGGTCATCGACAAGGAGCAGAGCCTCGTCACGTTCCTGCGCTGCGACCTCGGGGAAAACCCGTACTGGCCGTACCTCATTGAAAGCCACTTCACCTTCGGCTACATCCGCCGCGAGGGCGTCGAGCACAAGGACGTGCGCCGCCACGGGTTTACGGACGAGGCCACGGGCACCGCGATTAAGTGGACGTACGGCCATGAGCTGGCCACCGTGCACATCTACCACTCGCCCCACTGGTACCGCATTACATACCCGAGGGACGCTGCCCCTACCCCGGGAGAGGACCAGGCCAATGAGTTCCGCGAGCTCCTCAAGTCGATGCCCGGGTCCGACGAGCCGGCGTACTATGTGAAAATCAAAGAGGGCATGTACTTTATCAGCATCACGGAGCAGAACACGGAAAAGATTATGGGCGACAAGGTGCGCTTCAGAAGCGACACCCTCTGCTTCCTCGACAACTACAAGCGCATGTACAGCGTCGGCCGCGGCTTCGGCACCATGACGATGGACGGGAAAGAGCGGCCCATCTTCGTGATGATCGGCAAGTACGGCGCGCCCACGCAGGTTGATGACCATTTTTTTACGGATCCGATCCCGTACCTCGTGTGACGGACAGATAAGTCCCTCCGGCCCGGGCTAAAAAGCGCCGGCGGGCTCCTTGCGTGCCCCCATATTGAGCGAAAACATCCCGAAACGGCTTCGTTTCGGGATGTTTGCTTTTTCAGGCGGAATAAGGCGCCTTAAAGGCCGGGATACTATGGTGTAATGACAGCAGAAGGGAGTAATCGCTTTGGCCGGAGATTGCCTTGACAACAGCATGAAGAAAAACGAGCAGCTTGCCGCCTACCGCCAGGACAACACGGGCGGCGCGCTCACGACGAACAACGCCATGAAGGTTTCGGATACCGACAATTCCCTCAAGGCCGGCGTCCGGGGTCCGACGCTCCTGGAGGACTTCATCTTCCGCGAAAAAATCACGCACTTTGACCACGAGCGCATCCCCGAGCGCGTCGTCCACGCCCGCGGCTTCGGGGCGCACGGGGTGTTCGAGGTGTACGAGTCCATGTCGGAGTACACCACGGCGGCGTTTCTGCAAAAGCCCGGTCAGAAGACGCCCGTCTTCGTGCGGTTTTCCACCGTCGTGGGCTCCCGCGGCTCGGCCGACACCGTCCGCGACGTGCGGGGCTTCGCCACGAAGTTTTACACGGAGGAGGGCAACTTCGACCTCGTCGGCAACAACATCCCCGTCTTTTTCATTCAGGACGCGATAAAGTTCCCCGACGTGGTCCACGCCATCAAGCCCGAGCCCCACAACGAAATCCCGCAGGCCACCGCCGCGCACGACACGTTCTGGGACTTCGTCGTCAACACCCCCGAGACGGCCCACATGGTCATGTGGCTCATGTCCGACCGCGCCCTGCCGAGGAGCTACCGCATGATGGAGGGCTTCGGCGTCAACACCTTCCGGTTCATCAACGCGCAGGGCAAGGCGCGCTTCGTGAAGTTCCACTGGAAGCCCGTCCTGGGCGTCCACTCCCTCGCCATCGACGAGGCGCAAAAGCTTAGCGGCAAGGACCCTGACTACCACCGCCGCGACCTGTGGGAGGCCATCGAGCGGGGCGACTACCCCGAGTACGAGTTCGGCGTGCAGATGATTGACGAGGAACACGAGTTCGATTTCGACTTTGACATCCTCGACCCCACGAAATTCTGGCCGGAGGAGCTTGTGCCCGTCAAAATCATCGGCAAGCTCACCCTCAATAAAAACGTGGACAACTTCTTCGCCGAGACGGAGCAGGTGGCCTTCTGCCCCGCCAACATCGTGCCGGGCATCGACTTTAGCAACGACCCGCTCCTGCAGGGGCGCCTCTTCTCCTACGAGGACACGCAGATCTCGCGCCTGGGCGGCCCGAACTTCCGCGAAATCCCCATCAACCGCCCCGTCGTCCCCGTCCACAACAACCAGCGCGACGGGATGCACCGCATGACGATCAACACGGGCCGCGTGAGCTACTTCCCAAACTCGCTCGCGCAAAACGACCCGAGCCCCACGCCGCCGGACAGGGGCGGATACGCCCGCTACGCCGAGAAAGTCGACGCGCACATCATCCGCGCCCGCAGCGAGAGCTTCAGCGATCACTTCTCGCAGGCGGCCATGTTCTGGAACAGCCTTTCGCCGTGGGAGAAAAAGCACGTGGTGGAAGGGTTCCACTACGAGGCCGGCAGCGTGAAGGACCCGGCGCTGCGCCAACGCGTCGTGGATATGTTCGCAAACGTCTCCTTAGACCTTGCCATGCAGATCGCGGAGAAAATGGGCTGCCGCCCGCCCGCGCCGCCGACGGCGAAGATTATCCCGATGGCCCCGTCCCCCGCCGTCAGCCAGGCAAACCAGCCCAGCTCGGCCAAGACGCGCAAGGTGGCCATCCTCATTGAAAACGGCGTGTGCGCCCAGTCGCTTCAGGCGATGATCACGGCCCTCGGGGCGGCGGGCGTCGTGTACGAGACCGTCGCCGCCACGCAGTCGCCCGTCCAGACGAAGGGCGGCGCGCCCGTCACGCCCGATAAGGACTTTACGACCACAAGCCCGCTGTTTTACGACGGCGTCTTAGTCCCCGGCGGCGACCATATCCCCGCCCTTATCTCCCACTACGCCGCCCGCTCCTTTATAAACGAGCAGTTCCACCACGCCAAGACCATCGGCGCGACGGACGAGGGGGTAAACCTCCTCCGCGCGACCGACTGCGCCGGCGTGCTGCCCGCCGCAAGTCCCGGCGCGCCGGCCGTGCAGTCCGGCATCGTGACGGGCGAGGGCCTGCCCGACAAGCAGGCGTTTTGCACTGAGTTTATCTCGGCGCTCGCCAGGCACCGCCACTGGGAGCGCACCGGCATCCCCGCCCCCGCGCCGGCCCTGTCGGGCGCGAACGCCTGACGCGCGCGGCCTGGCGCATACCGTATATAAATAGTAAAACGCCTCGGCGCACTCACGCCGGGGCGTTTTTTCTTGAAAAAAGGCGGTTTTCATCGAAAGATTTGGTATTGAATTTTCATTCAACTATCCAATGCGCCCATTACGCGTTAGAGGGCGCAATCCGCCCAGTGCGCTCGCAACGCGAGGCGCATTCACCCGGCGCGCCCACAGCGAGGAAACGGGTCGCAATCCGCAACGCGGAAGAAGGCGCAATACATTCCGGCGCGGCGCGCAACACGGAAAATAGCGTAATCCGTCCGGCGCGGCCTGCAGCGCGGAAGTGAGCGTAAGACATCAGGCGCGCCGCCGCTGACTCTTACGCCGCGTAGCGTCAGCGCCCGCCCCGCGCCGGTTTATTTACCTCGAAGCGTCGGCGCAGCTTGACAGCCCGAACGCACACGGCTTTGCACGTAGAAAAAGCTCCGGCTTGAACACCGGAGCTTTTTGCCGGTTTCGGGCGGCTTTTATCGAAATTGAATGTCGATTCAACCACCCAAAACGCCCGCAGAGCAGCCCGTCTGAGCGGCGCGCCGCTCATGCGCCGCATGGCACCAGCGCCCGCCGCGCTGACTCATACGCCGTGAAGCTTCGCGCACGCCGTGCCCAAACGCTTGCGGCTTTACGCTTGTACGAAAAAAATGCTCCGGCGTGAAACATCGGAGCGGTTTTTGTCGGTTTATGCGTTTTTTATCGAAATATTTCGTTATTGAACAGTGATTCAACTATCAAAAACGCCCGCAGAGCAGCCCGTCTGAGTGGCGCGCCGCTCATGCGCCGCATGGCATCAGCGCCCGCCGCGCGCCGCTCATGCGCCGTGAAGCTTCGCGCACACCTTGCCCAAACGCTTGCGGCTTTGCGCTTGTACGCAAAAAATGCTCCGGCGTGAAACATCGGAGCGTATTTGTCGGTTTATGCGTTTTTTATCGGAATATTTCGT
>JAAYMC010000029.1 GCA_012521555.1 Clostridiales bacterium | reverse complement strand
GGGGCGTACGGCTTGCCGTCCTTGAACATCTCGCCGCTGTCGGCCTTCTGGATGCCCGCGATGATCGACGTGAGCGTGCTTTTCCCCGACCCGTTTTCGCCGACGAGCCCATGCACCTCGCCGGGCATGAGGGTGAAATCCACATCGCGCAGGGCCACTGTCGGCCCGAAGGTCTTGTTTATTTTGTGAACGCTGAGAAGAGCGTTAGGCATTAGTTCACCTCTTTGGGCCCCGCCCGGCCGGTTGGGCCGGGCGGGGTCGTTTTGCGAGAGCGTGCCGCCTTACGCTAGACGGCGATGGACTCGAGCTCTTCGGGGATGATGAGGCGAGCGCCGGTTACTCTCTGCACGTCCTCCGGCGTGACGCCGGGCGCGACTTCTTTCAGCACGATCCCCTCCGGCGTGACCTCCATCACGCCCAGTTCCGTGATGATCATGTCCACCACGCCGACGGCCGTCAGCGGGAACGTGCATCTCTCCAGAATTTTCGGCTCGCCTTTGTTCGTGTGCTCCATGGCGACGATGACTTTTTTGGCGCCGACGACGAGGTCCATTGCCCCGCCCATGCCGGGCACCTTTTTCCCCGGTATCATCCAGTTGGCGAGATTGCCTTTTTCGTCAACCTGCAGGGCCCCGAGGATGGTGACGTCGACATGCCCGCCGCGGATGATGCCGAAGGATGTGGCGCTGTCGAAGAAGCACGCACCGGGTAAAACGGTGATGTGCGCTCCTCCGGCGTTGATGATATCCGGGTCTTCCTTCCCCGGCTCGGCCAGCGGCCCGGAACCGAGTATGCCGTGCTCGGCGTGGAGCACGACTTCCACGCCTTCGGGGACATAATCAGCCACGAGCGTCGGCAGGCCGATGCCGAGGTTAACCACGTCGCCGTGCCGCAGTTCTTTTGCGACGCGCTGTGCAATTAAACGCTTGACATCCATGATTTACACCTCCGACGGGACGATGGCATCGATAAAGATGCCGGGTATCGTCACAAGCTCCGGGTCGAGTTCCCCGACTTCGACAATCTTCTGCGCCTCGGCTATGACATAGTCAGCCGCGCGCGCCATAATCGCGCCGAAGTTTTTCGTCGAGCCGCGGAGGAAGCAGTTGCCGGCCTTGTCAGCAACCGTCGCCTTTACGAGCGCGACATCTCCGCGGAGGGCCGTCTCGAGGAGGTAGTCCCTGTCGCCGAAACGGCGTTTTTCCTTGCCTTCCTCCACGAGCGTCCCGACGCCGACGGGCGTGTAAAACGCCGCGATACCGGCGCCGCCACAACGGATTTTTTCGGCGAGCGTCCCCTGGGGATAGAGCGTGACGCTGTCGGGATTTTCGATCAGCATCTTGCCTGTGAGCGGATTGGCTCCGATGTAGGAGGCGTGTACATTGCTCACTCTCCCCTGTTCCATGATTTTATACATGTGGGACTGCGTCGTACCCGTGTCGTTGGAGACTACTGTGAGATTTGTTGCGGTGCTCTGCTCGAGCAGGGCCTTCAGAAGCGTTTCGGGACTTCCCGCCTGAAGGAATCCGCCCACAAGCACCGTGTCTCCGTCTTTGATTCTGGCTATCGCTTCTTGGGCGGTAGTCACTTTATTCACCGGCTCACCTCATTACCTCATTACCTCGATAGGATTGGACTGTTGGACTATAGGATTGGACGTTGGACTATTGACTATTTGCGGGGCGGAAGCCCGAGAATCTGCCTGGCTTCTTCAGGCGTGGCAACTTCGCAGCCGAACTCTTCGATGATGCGTCTGGCGCGCTCGACGAACTGCTTGTTGCTCTCGGCAAGAACGCCCTTGGAGTAGAAAACGTTATCCTCCATGCCGACACGGACGTGGCCGCCCAGAGCGACGCCGGCGTAGAGAATTTCCATGGCGCTCCTGCCGACGCCGAAGGTGCTCCACGTGAAGTTGCCCTTGCCGACCAGCTCCTCAGCGGTCTCCAGCATGAAGAGCAGGCTCTTTACGGAGCCGGGGATGCCGTTGGCGCAGCCCATGCAGAACTGGAAATGAATGGGGGCCTTCAGAACGCCCTTCTTGAGATAGTAGGCCGCGTTGGCGATCATGCCGGGGTCAAAGCACTCGACCTCAGGCTTGACGCCCCACTCCTGCATGTTCCTGCCCAGCTCCTCCAGGAACTTGGGGGAGTTGATGAACAGGCTGGTGTGCATCCAGTTCATGGAACCGCAATCGAAAGTGCCCAGCTCAGGGCGGAGCTCCTTCAGGTGGATCTGACGGGTCTCGTCAGTGGCGTGCAGGTCGCCGGAGGTGGTCATGTTCAGAATGATGTCGCACTCCGGATATTTCTCCCTGAGGAACCTGACCGTTTCCGCGAAGCGGTTTTTGTCCATGGTGCCGTTGCCGTTCTCGTCACGCATGTGCAGGTGCGCGATTGAAGCGCCGGCCTTCCAGCACTCATAGATATCATCAGCGATTTCAGCGGGAGTCAGAGGAATATTGGGATTGTCCTTCTTCGTGGGCCACGCGCCGGTTGTCGCCACCGTGATGATGCGTTTGTTGGACAGACCAGACATTTTTCTGACCTCCTCTTACTTGTTCATCAGGCGGCCAAACAGCTTCTGGATATACTCAAGGCCGCTGCCGCCGCCGCCCGCTTCGCCGGCATAACCGGTTCCGCCGTACTCGTAGACGCGGTCGGGCACGTCGTTGAGGTCGTCCTCGTCGATTTCCGCCACGCAGCGCGCCATGGAGCCGTCGCCCATGTACCAGCGGAGCGGGAAGCAATAGAATCTGAAGCGCTTGCCGGAGACCTTCGCGAGGTCGCCGCCGAGGTTCTCGACGCCGACGATGCCGTGGCCGAGCATCAGCTTGTGGCAGGGTTCCCAGGTGCCCCAGTTGCCCAGTCTCTCGAGGTCGCCGTACTTCTCGTAGTAGGCCTTCTCGCCGTGGATGCGGATATACTCGAACTTGTCAAACTCGGCGTAAGCCTCTTCGCCGAAGAGCATCTTGTATTCCTCGGTGATGGGATAGCCCGTGATGCCGAGGAGGTTCATGCGGGTCATGCCGTTGTTGCCCATGGCGGTGTGCAGCGGGTGGTCGAGCGCCTGGGAGTCCATGGCCACGCATTTGACCTTGTGCTTGACGAACCATCTGCCGGCGTCAACGCCCGTGCCGGCCGCGTAATGATAGTACGCCTTTGAGTCGTCAAACAGCTTGTGCATGCCCGTGTCGAGGCAGACGACCATGCCTTCGAGCTCTTCCGGCTTGATGCCGACTTTCTCGCAGGCCGCGTCGAGGTGCTTGCCCGTGATCAGGCCCCACGGCTCGATGTCGATGGGCAGGCAGACGGCGTCGCCCGTGTAGGCGTCGACAGGCATCTCGTGCGTGTAGCGGGCGCGGCGGCCGTCAAACTCGTACTCCATGACGTGACGCGGCGCGTCGCAGTGGGTGCCCGTGTGCATCGTGACGGTGATCTTCTGCGTGAGGACGCCGCCCTTGGCCATCGTGTGGGTGTTGTCGATAAGCGGCTTGTCGAAATACGGCCAGCGCGGAATCTCAGCACCAAACGGATGCGTCAAGTCAACAAAAACCTTTTTTCCCATTGTGCATTCTCCTTTTCCTGAGATGATTTAATGCATGGTGTTGCTTATACGGTGAGAGAGCGGAAGGGTTTCCGCGCTCTTACTGTTTCTGCTTGTTGGATGCCGTATAGTCGATCAGGTACTCGCGGAGCCTTCTGTTGGACTCTTCCACCTGCTCCGGCGTCCACTCCTGCCAGCCCTTGCCGGACTTCATGCCGAGATCCCCGCGGGAGAGCATGTCCTGAAGGAGGTACGACGGCTCGTGATTGTCGGCCAGGTGCTTTAGGATATACTTGTGGATGTTGTAGGTCAGGTCGATGCCCACAAGGTCGGAGTTCTCCATCGGGCCCATGATCGGCCAGCGCAGGCCGGGGCCGTACTTGCAGGCGTCGTCCACCGTCTTGGGATCGGCGATGCCGTTTTCCACCATGTAGAAGGCTTCCCGCCAGAGGGCGTGCTGCAGGCGGTTGGCGACAAAGCCGGGCACGTCCTTTTTGCAGAGGATGGGCTTCTTGCCGACCTTCTCAAGCAGCGCCATGGTCGCCTCGATCACCTCGTCCGAGGTATAATTGGACTTGACAACCTCGACAAGGGGGATGAGGTGGCCGGGGTTCCAGAAGTGCGCGCCGACGACGCGCTCCTTGTGCTCGCACTTTTCGGAGATTTCCGTGGGGCTCATCACGGAGGTGTTGGTCGCGAGGATGCAGTCATTGCGGCAGAACTTTTCGATGTGGGCGAAAAGATCCTGCTTCATCTCCATGACTTCCGGGTAGCACTCGATGATGAAATCGGCGTCGGTATACGCCTCGGCGTCATCGGTGACGAACTTGATGCTGCTGAGGATGCGCTGCTTTTCCTCCTCGGTCGCGGCGCCCCTGGCGATCATGATGTCAAGATTCTTGATGATGGGATCCCAGCGGTCTTCCTTAAGCGTGCGTGTTTTCAGGATGACATTCAGGTCGGGGTCGGAGGCAAATACCTGCGCGAGGGCGTTGCCCATCATGCCCGCTCCCACGACGACGACATTTTTGATTTTCAAAAGTGATTCCTCCCAATGGCAGTAATCGCGTTCTGCTGAAGGACACAAACAGGTTTTAAGTCAACCGGGATCCTAGCAGGACCAGTAACCGCCCGTCGCGTCGTAGTTGCCGCCGGTGAGGAACCGGCCGGCGTCGCTGGCCAGCAGCGTGGCAAGGCCGACGAAGTCCTCCGGCTCGCCGAGACGCCCGATGGGCAGACGCTTGAGGAAGTTCTGGTAGACCTGACTTTCCGGATCGAACATCCACTCCGTCAGGTCCGAACGGAACACCGTCGGGTTGATGCTGTTGACGTTGATGCCATACTTGGCCGTCAGGTCGCAGGCGAGGGACTGAACCATCAGGTCCACGCCGCCCTTGGCCGTGCAGTAGCCGGTGTAGCCGGCCATGCCCGCCTTCGAGCGCGCGGAGGAGACGATGACCATCTTGCCGCCGCCGCCCTGCGCGATCATCTGCTCGGCGACGTACTTGGCCAGTATGTAAATGCTGGTGCAGTCGGCGTCCATAATCTTCTTCCACTCTTCCACGCTCTGGTCAACGACGCTCTTCGGCGCGTTGAAGCCGTGCGCGGCGGCGAGAATGTCGACTCTCCCGTAGGTGTCAACGGTGAAGCGGACGAGCTTCTTCACGTCTTCCTCAACGGCGGGGTCGGCGACGAAGTAAGCGCAGTCGACGTCTTCCGATTTCAGCTTGTCTACGAGCTCCTTGAGCTTCTTCTCATTGCGCGCGGAGAGGACGACTTTCGCGCCCTGATAGCCGTACGCGGTGGCGATGGCGCTGCCAAGCGCGCCCGTCGCGCCTGTTACGATGGCGACTTTCCCCTCGATGGAGAACATGTTCTTGACGAATTCCTTCGTAACCATGCGTATCACTCCTTCGTTTTTTCAATGGACAAATCCACTGAAAGGATTTATTATAGTAGTATTAGCATAGCATACAAAAAAAATCGTGAGAAATTCCAATAATTTATCACAGTTATAACAGAAAGGCGTACAACAGAAAGGGGGCTTACACTTGACGACTTTCCAGATGGAGGCATTCATCACGCTCGCGACGACGCTCAATTATACAAAAGCCTCCAAGCTCCTGCATACAACCCAGCCGAACCTCAGCAAGCTGATTATCAGTATGGAACAGGAATTGGAAGCAAAGCTGATTGACAGAAACCGCAGAGGCGTGAGTCTCACGCCGGCGGGTGAGGCCTTCCTGAGGGACGCGACGAAAATCATCGAGCTGTACAACGCCGCCGTCACGAACGTGCGGGAGATCGAAGCAGGCGTCCGCGGGACGATAAAAATCGGCTTTCTCAGCACCGCGCTGATCCACCTTCTCCCTAAAATCGTGAGCACCTTTACCGCCCGGTATCCTGACATCAAGCTCGAGCTGTACGACTACGCGTTTTCGCCTCTGGTGTCCTCCCTCCTCGACAACAAGATCGACGTCGCCCTCATCCCGGACAGGGAGCTGGACACCATCTCCCGGCTGGAGAAAAAGTTCCTCTACGCCGACGACATGTGCGTCGTCCTCCCCAAAAACCACCCGCTCAACAGGGGCGACGGCGTGGACCTTTCCATCTTCGCCAACGAGCCGTTCGTCATGATCGACCCGAACATCTCCGACCGCGACTACGATCTCGTCTACTCCATCTGCATGGCAAACGGATTTTACCCGAAAGTCAACCTCAAGGTCAATACGCTCAACAACCTCCTGCTCATGGTCGAGTGCGGCCAGGGCATCTCCATTCTCGCGCGGCACATGGAGCATTACGCCACGGACAACCTCGATTTCATCGGCATCCGCGGCAGCGAAAAGGCCTTCAAGATGGTCTGCGCGTGGCGGCGGGACCAGAACCCCTGCATCCCCAGTCTCATCGAGGTCATCGACGAGTGCCTTGCCATGCAGCCGCAATCTACGCCGAACGGGTGAACACTATGAACTCAACGCAAATCCTGTGCTTTCTCAAGGCGGCCGAGCTGCTTAACTTTACGGACGCGGCGGCGGCGCTGCACATCTCGCAGCCGGCGTTTTCGCGCAACATCGCCCTGCTGGAGAGCGAATGGAACATCTCCCTGTTTTTCCGGAGCAACAAGCAGAAATCCACGCAGCTGACCCCGGCGGGCAAGGCGATGTACGACGGCCTGCAGGAGATCATCCGGCAATACGAAAACCTCCTTAAAACGGCCCAGAGCATCCACAGCGGCCACGCCGGCTCCCTGAAAATCGGCCTTATCAGCTCCGACCGCATCGACGACCGGATGCTCCACGTCCTCGACTTTTTCCACGACCATTACCCCGAAGTCGAGCTGTCCCTCCGCCGCGGCTCCCACAGCGAGCTGATCCGCTGGCTGTACGACAACACCGTCGACTTCGCCTTCTGCCTTGAGCTCGAAGTCCAGGGCAAACCGTGGATCCAGTCGGTGCCGCTGTATCCCCTCGACTCCGTCCTCATCCTCTCCTCGAAGCACAAGCTGCTGAGCAAAGACACGCTCACACTCGCCGATTTCAAGGACGAGGTGTTCATCAACGTCTCCTCGCGGGAGTCTCCCGCCATCAACGCCCTTCTCATGGTCGAGTGCCAGAAGGTGGGCTTTACGCCGAAAGTTGTGGAAGCGGAGAACGTCTCCGAGCAGGTGCTTCTCCTCGAGGCGGGCAAGGGCGTGGCCATCGGGAGCATCAACAACATAGCCTGCTACAACTCGAACCTCACGTTCGTGCACCTGCCGGAACTGCGGCCTATTCAGCTTGTCATCGCGTGGAACGTGAGCAACCCCAACCCCTGCGCGGAAACGTTCCGCTCAGCTTATGAGCCCATCGAATAAATGCATTTTACACTTGTAAATTTCCGTCTTAAACTACTAGTGTAGAAGTACGGCCTCTATCAAATTTATGTATGATAGAGGCTTTTTTAGGGAGGGTAACAGATGATTGACACGAAGCATGAAATCGTTTTTCATCCTGAGAAATGCGTCGGCTGCGGCCTGTGCTACAAGGCCTGCTTCGTCGATGTGATTCGCTGGGATGAGGAAAACAAGAAGCCGGTTTTCAAGTACGTCGAAGATTGCGAGCACTGCTTCTACTGCGAGTCCGTCTGCAAGAGAGGCGCCATCGAAGTCAAGCCGAACTATGCCAGCGAGCGTCTGCTGCAGCACTTCGACAGATACCGCTAAGGAGGAGAGAGCATGAAAACGCAAGTTGATCGCAAGACTTTATCGACGGATGTCCTGATTGCCGGCGGCGGCGTCGGCGGCCTGACGGCTGCGATTTCCATCAAAGAAATCGCCCCGGAACTCGACGTCCTCATCGTCGAAAAGCAGACGTGCGGCTACGGCGGCAAGGCCAACAAGGGCGGCGGCGTGCTGCAGTACTTCGACCTGACGAAAATGGATCCCTGGGACTTCGTGAAGTACCATGCCAACGTCATCGGCGGATTCCTCGGCGATCAGGAGCTGCTCGCCAAGTACGTCTCGATGAACAACCACATGCTCGACAAGCTCACCGAGTGGGGCGCGAAGGTTCCGAAGAACCCCGACGGAACGTACAACGTCATGCCCACCGGCCCGGCGACGGCCATCATCGGCGTGGACCTCGACATCACGCTCAAGATGCGCCGCACGGCCGAGAAGCTCGGCGTTAAGATTATCGACAAGGTCGCCATTACCGACCTGCTGAAGAAGGACGGCAAGATCGCCGGCGCCACCGGCTTTAGCCTCCTCGACGGCACGTTCTATGAGATTACCGCGAAGGCCGTCATCATGGCGACCGGCAGCCAGAACTACCGCATCGGCTCGATGTGGGGCAGCGGCCGCGGCGACGGCATTGCCGCCGTGTACCGCGCCGGCGCTGAGCTGCGCAACGTCGAGTTCGGCAACTTCGCGCAGCTTGTGCGCGTGAGAAGCCACACCGAAGTCGTCTACGGCGAAAACTTTATGTACAACGCCAAGGGCGAGCACATCACGAAGAACTTCCTCAAAGAGCGCGAGCCCGACATCAGCTCCAAGGCCATCCGCGAGTGGTACTGGGCCATGACAAACGGCACCGGCCCCGTCCACCTCAGGTTCGACTCGCCGCAGAGCGAAGGCGGAGCCCCGCTGAGCAGGCTCTGGGACCGTCCATATGGCCAGGAATTCTGGCGCCTCAACCACGAGCGCGCGGCGGCCGTCGATACGGACACCGAGGTTTGCCCGCTTCTCATCGGCGAGCAGTCCCCCATCAAGGTCGGCCACGACATGCAGACGACGATCCCCGGCCTGTACGCCATCGGCGACGCGAGCTACTGCGGTTCGGCCGCTCCGGGCGCCGTTCCCGCTCCTCCGGGACGCAACCGCGGTTCGGGCATCTTAAACGCCGTGTTCGCGGGTATCTCCTGCGCCGAGAGCGTTGCCAACCACGCCAAGTCCAACCCGCTGCCTGAAGTCGACAAGGAGCAGATTGAAAAGAGCTTTACGCGCGTCTTCGCGCCGCTGGAGAGAGAGTCCGGCTGCACCTGCAAGGACGTCATCCGCAAGGTGCAGGAGGCCATGGGCCCGATGGAGTACTCCGTCTACATGCACGCCGACCGCATCGCCCAGGCGCTCGCGATTGTGCTTGAGGCCAAGGCGCTCGTCCCGCAGATGAAGGCTGTCGACTTCCACGACCTGCTCTCCTGCCACGAGGCCGAAGCGATGGTCCTCTCCGCCGAGATGCACTACCGCGCCGCCGAGATGCGCAAAGAGTCCCGCGGCTGGTTCCTGCGCGAGGACTATCCGGAGATGGACAACAAGAACTGGCTCAAGTGGATCATCGTCAAGAACGTCGACGGCGAAATGACGTTCTCCACCGAAGACGTGCCCATCGAGAAATGGCCCGTCAAACCGATGGCTTAATCGAAAGGAGCGATAGATTTGCCGGTACCGATTACCGAAGAGGAAAAAAAGTCCCCTCTTTATAAATATTTTGAAAGACCGATGGTCGCGCCCGATCCTCAGCGGTACATAGACGGCGACAAGCCCGTCCCCGCCGAGCTGCTGCACAAGCCGCAGGATATGAACCTTCTCTTTGACGACGGTTACCTCCCCTGCGAATTCGGCTACGGCCAGCTTGAGGACGGCACCGTGACCCTCGCCAACCTCACGCAGTTCCCGGGCTCCACGCCGGAGATGTTCGACTGGTGGTTCACGTGGCACTGCCTCGAGCCCCTGCGCTACAAAATCTGGTGCCATGACGAGCACCACCAGGCCATCACGCGCAACCCCGATAAGGCGCGCGACGCTTCCCTCTCCTACAGAGAGCGTCTGTGGGACACCATCCACGACGTCAAGGAGGCGATGGTGGCCGACGGCGAGCCGCAGGACATCATCATCAACTTCCGCAACCCCGTCGACATCGGCTTTGACCCCGAGAAGTACAAGAACTTCAAGGGCACCATCGTGTGCGCGGGCAACGAGCACACGCCGATGATCATGGTGCACTTCTTCCGGCCGACGGAAAATGGCTGCGAGCTGCGCTCCCGTTTCTGGATGGGGTACGGCGTGAAGGACGGTAAGCCCGTAAAGTTGATTCCTGACGGCGTCCGGATCCCGCCCGAGGCGATCAAGGACCTGTTCTTCCACAACATTAAGGAATTCACGAACCTCGCGGCAATTCTGCCCGAAGTGTACGCTGAATTTAAGGATCAGTTTTAGTCCCACACTCTCCCTCTGAGAACTCGTTTCCATGTCTCACTGAAGCGAGTTCTCCCTTTTAAGAACAACCGCCGCTTAAAGCGCCCAAAGCGCCTACAGCGGCGGTTTTTCATTTTTCCCGCGCCGCGTCCACACAAAAAGCCGCGGAAAACGCGCCGCCAAGCCGGCGGGTGGAAATTTGGGTATCTTGCCCATTGCCAACCGCGCGGATATCCTCTACAGTGAGTACTAAGGGTAAAGCGCACAAAATGATCTCTCTCCCGCCGGCGGTTGTGGTGACATTCAACCAAATAGGCGCCCCACCTCCTTTAAGCCGGCGGCGCGAAAGATAAAAAGCACCTTAGCGCATGCGCCCGCCTTCCCCTCACGCGCGCTAGCGCAAGACGTTGCTCCTTACGCGCGGCTTTCCCGCCCGCGTGCGAAAAGCCCTTCGGTTATCCCATCGCCCGCGCCCGCGATAAAGGCGCGCCCAGACGGACAGCTTTCAGATTGGCAATAAAATACATAAAGGAGAATGCTTATGGCAACGAAACAGTTTGTCAACCTTCTGGACGCTCCCTATTCCCGGAGGGGGTCGTACCTCGCCTTTGCCAACGACAATAAAGGCGAGGACCTTTTCGGGAAATGCACGCTCTGGCTGTGCAACTGCCGCACTTCAGGCTTTTACCTGACGAGCCTGAACGCCGAGTCCACCTTCCGCCAGATCAAGCTGCAGCCGCTGCACGACGGCAAAATTGTCCCCTGCCTCATCAAAACGACCGCCGAGGAGGTTATCCTCGAGACGCGGTATGGGGAGATCCGCTTTTGCATCGGCGAGCGGCATCTCGCGATGGCCCGCGGGACGGGCAATCTGGGGCTGCGCGTCACGCCGAAGCCGAAAATCTTCTCCTCCGGCATCACCAACCTGATGGATAAAGACAACCGCTATCTGCTTGACTTTTACATCTCCCGCATTCTGCTCACCCCGCTTGCCGGCTCGCTTGCCGTCGGCGCCGGGTACATAGACATCCTGCCGGATGAAAACGGCGTCATCCAGGCGGCCTTCGAGGACTTCATGACCGACCCGGAAAAGCGCCCGCTGGAGGACTACCCCACCTACGAGCAGTGCGTGGAGTCTTACAGGCGCGAGTTTGAGGAGTTCTGCCAGAAGGTCATGCCGCGCCTGCCCGGCGAGTTTGAGGAGGCGCGAAAGCAGTCCCTGTGGCAGACGTGGAGCATGATGGTCGAGCCCGACGGACAGTCGGACTACAAGCGCACGATGGTGAAGATGATTCACTCCATCTTTGAGGCGGCCTTCGTCTGGCAGCAGCCCATGCAGGCCGTGTGGCTGTCGCGCGACCCGAAGCTCGCCTGGGACGTGTTCTGCTCGTGCTTTGACTTCATGGACAAAAACGGCCGCCTCTACGACGCCGTGGCCTTCAAGGTCGTCCCGAACGGTGACGCCCTCAAGCCGCCCGTCCACGGCATCATGCTGGGCTGGCTCATGGACCACGGAAAGCTCGATGGCATTCCCCTTGAGGACAAGAAGTGGCTCCTTGAGCGGATGATAAAGTTTACGGAGTATTTCTTCCGCTTCCGCGACAAGGACGGAGACGGCGTGCTCGAGTACCAGGGCGCCGTCGAGACGGGCTGGGAGGACGCCACATACTACGGCCCCGTCGGCTTCCCCTTGGCGAGCCCGGACCTCAATACCTTCATCGCCCTGCAGCTGGAGGCCATCGCCCGCTTCGGCGCGGAGTGCGGCATGAGCGAGCAGGAGCAGGAGAGCTGGAGAAAGCGCGCCGGGGAGCTGACGCAGAAGATTATCGAGAAGTTCTGGGACGGCGAAAAGTGGATCGCCTTCAACCCCGCCACGGGCGCGAAGTCCACAACGTACAACATCTCCCTCTACATGCCGCTGCTGCTCGGCAAGCGCCTGCCGCAGGAGATTATCGACAAGAGCATCGCGACGATTTTCAGCCCCGACGGGTTTGACACGCCCTACGGCCTTGCCAGCGAGGGCCTGACCAGCGACTACTTCCGCCACGGCTTTACAGGCGGCAGCGTCATCACGCCGGCGCAGTTCCTCATGGTCCTGGCGCTCGAGGCGTGCGAGCGGCCCGACCTTGCCAAAAAAGTCGCCGTCAATTACTGCCGCGCGCTGAAAACCCACGGCTTCTTCCACATCTACAACGCCCTGACCGGCAAGGAAGACCGCAGCCTCACCGCCTTCGGTGAGCGCGGGCTGTTCTGGTCGGCGTGGGCTTCCTCCTGCTACTTCTTCCTCGCGGACCGCTACGGCGACGACGCGTAAGATAACGAGCGCGCCGCCATTTTGCGTGCCTTAAAGCCTCCCGCTCTCCTCAAACGCGCTGCAGGCGGCAAAGCGGTAAGCCACAGTAAAGGCGCAAAGCCCATGGACAATCATAATCGGCGCGCCGGGCTTTACGTCGCAACGAAAAACGAAAAAGGCTGTGCTCTTTCGGCACAGCCTTTTTGCTTTGATGGCGGGCAGCGCATGATGCGGACGGGTAAAGCGGTCTTAACCGCCCTTCTCCCCCGCCCCGCCGAGCAGCTTCTCGGCGGCGGCGAGGGCTTCCGCGTCGACGAGGGTAAGGTAGACGTCCATGTCGCTCTCCTTGAGGAAGCCGTTTACGGCGGAGACGGCCACGCGCAGCGCCTCTTCCTTCGGGTAGCCGTATATCCCGCTTGAAATTAAGGGGAAGGCGACGCTCCGGCACCCGTTTTCCGCGGCAAGGCGCAGGGCGCTTTCGTACGCCGAGTACAGGAGCCTCTCGCTCTCCTTCGCGTCGTAGTCGCGGTAGACGGGCCCCGCGGCGTGGATGACGTACTTTGCCGGCAGGTTAAACCCCGGCGTGATGACGGCCTGCCCCGTTTTGATGGGCGCGAGCTTGTCGCAGGCGGCCTGGAGCTCCCTTGCCCCCGCCGCCCGGAAGATCGCGCCGCACACGCCGCCGCCCATCTGAAGCGCCGTATTCGCGGCGTTGACGATCGCGTCCACGTTCATCGTCGTAATGTCCTGCCGGACGACCCGAAGCGGCACTATGATCACCTCCAAAATACGCGTTCAAACGCGCTTGTCCGTTAATAATATATAATGAAGATACCAAAAACCACAGCCGCTTTCAACGGCGAAGGAGCCGGCATCACGCCGGAGCCCGCCCGAAAAAGGACTGCCCCATGCGCACCGCGTGCCGTTACGCGCCGAGAAACGCGGGAAAACCGGCGTGGCGGGGACACTTGAAAGCCCCAAAATACACTCCGGGGGCGGCGGACGGCGGCGGGGGCCTGCCCTTATTGAAATGGAACAAAAAAGTTTTCGGTTTACTCATGAATTTTTTCAAAAATAGACTTGCATTTTTCATTCAAAGGCTGTAATATAATGAACAAGAAGGCAAGGGCGCTGCATGTTATGTAGCGCCCTTTTGTCATAAGAAGCTCCTCCCGCGGCCGACACGCCCAACGGCGGGGTGTCAGAACAAGGCACGGGAAGGGCAGGATAAAAGTGAATACCTTATCTGACAGTGAAACGAGGGTGTTTAAACTGCTGCAGTTTAACGCCCTCGTTTTTGTTTATAAACAAGCTGCTCAAATTCCAAAAATCTCAATGAAAGAGGGAATGAAAATGGAGACGAACATCATACTCGACACGCTATGGGTTGTCCTCGCCGGATTGCTCGTGTTCTTCATGAACGCCGGCTTTGCCACCCTCGAGAGTGGAATGTGCCGCTCGAAAAACACGGTCAACATACTGTCGAAAAACTTTATCGTCTTTGCCGTGTCTTCCTTGGGCTTTTTCCTCCTTGGCTGGGGCCTCATGTTCGGCGACGGGAACGGCTTTATGGGGCTTAAAGGATTGCTCTTCGCGTCCGGCGCCGACAACTCGCCGAACGTGGGCGCCGCCTACGAAGGCGTCTACTCCGCCATCTCATGGGCGGGCGTTCCCTTCTGGGTCAAGTTCTTCTTCCAGCTCGCCTTCTGCGGGACGGCCGCGACGATTGTGTCCGGCGCCGTGGCGGAGAGAATCAAGTACCTGTCGTTCATCATCTTCTCCTTTGTCCTCACGGCGCTCATCTACCCCATCACCGGCCACTGGATCTGGGGCGGCGGCTGGCTGAGCGAGCTCGGGTTTTTAGACTTTGCCGGCGGCACGGCCGTTCACGCCGTCGGCGGATGGGCCGCCCTCTCCGGCGTCATCCTGTTAGGCCCGCGCGTCGGCAAGTACACAAAGTCGGGCAAAATCAACCCCATCCCCGGCCACAGCGTGGCGCTGGCCACCATCGGCGCCTTCATCCTCTGGCTCGGCTGGTTCGGCTTTAACCCCGGCTCCACCATGGCGGCCGACCCCGAGGCCATCGGCCACATCGTCATCGCGACGAACAGCGCCGGCATCATGGGCATCCTCGCCGCCACGATTACGGCGTGGCTCAAGCTCGGCAAGCCCGACATCAGCATGTCCATCAACGGGCTCCTCGCGGGACTGGTCGCCATCACGCCCGCCTGCGCGTACGTGAGCATCGGAAGCTCGCTGATCATCGGCGCTCTCGGCGGCGTCCTCGTCGTCTTCGCGTCGCTGCTGTTCGACAAGAGGCGGATTGACGACCCCGTCGGCGCGACGGCGGTGCACCTGGCCAACGGCGTCTTCGGGACGCTGTGCGTCGGCCTGTTCGCGCAGGAGGGCATCCTCGGCAACGAGGTGAGCGGCCTGTTCTTCGGCGGCGGATTTAAGCAGCTTGGCGTTCAGGCGCTCGGCGTCGTCACCGTCGGCGCGTTCGTGTTCGCGACGACGACAATTGTGTGGCTTGCCATTAAGAAGACGGTTGGTCTGCGCGTGTCCGTCAAGGAAGAGCTGGCCGGCCTCGACATCGGCGAGCACGGCAACGAGGCGTACCCGGAGTTTCTGTCCCGCAAGACAAATTACGCTCCGCTCCTCGAGGACGTAAGCTCCGAAGACGTAACGAAATCAAGGTCAAAAAGCATTGCTTAATCTGATTGGGGGGAATTGAAACGCTATGAAACTGATCAAAGCCATTATCAGACCGGAAAAGCTCTCAGACGTCCGGGCGGCGCTGGAAAACCTCGACTGTTACTACGGCATCACCATCTCGGAGGTCATGGGGCAGGGCAATCAGAAGGGCATCTCCCGCGCCTGGCGGGGCGAAAAGTACGAGATTGACCTTATCCCCAAAGTCTGCATCGAGCTGGTCGTGAAAGACGAGGACGTGGACACCATCAAGACCGTCATCGTCAAAAGCGCGAAAACCGGCGAGGTCGGGGACGGCAAAATCTTCATCATGCACGTGGAGGAGGCCATCCGAATCCGCACCTGCGAAAAGGGCCTCGCCGCCCTCAAGGCTTAAAAACGAAAAAACCGGAAGCGGGCTTGAG
>JAAYMC010000028.1 GCA_012521555.1 Clostridiales bacterium | reverse complement strand
GTCGACGCGGTGAACACTGTTTCCACATAGTCTTCCTCCCGCGTCGTCATCGCGGTGATGCCCCGCCCGCCACGCCGCTGCGCCCTGTAGGCGCTCGCGGGGGTGCGCTTGATATAGCCGCCGTGGGTGAGCGTGTAGACGCACTCCTCCACCTCGATGAGGTCCTCCACGTCGATTTCGTCTTCCACAGCGGCAATTTCCGTCCGCCTCTCGTCGCCGAATTTCTCGCGGATCTCTAAAAGCTCCTTGATGAGAAGCTCCCTCATAAGGTTCTCGTCCGAAAGCAGCTGGTTGTAATACGCGATTTTCGCGAGCAGGTCCTGATACTCGTTTTCAATCTTCTCGCGCTCGAGGCCCTGCAGCCTTCTCAGCTGCATTTCGAGGATGGCCTGCGTCTGGGCCTCGGATAGATTAAAGCGCTCCATCAGGCGCTCCTTGGCGTCATCGTAGCTGGAGCGGATGATGGCGATGACTTCGTCGATGTTGTCCACAGCGATGCGCAGCCCTTCGAGGATGTGGGCGCGCTCCTGCGCCTTTCTGCGGTCGTACTCCGTGCGCCTTCTCAGGACTTCGTTCTGGAAGGCGATGTACTCGTCGATCACCTGGCGCAGCGTGAGCACCTTCGGCTGCGTGCGGTTATCCACAAGGGCGAGCATGACGATGGCAAACGTCGTCTGCATCTGCGTGGAGGCAAACAGGCGGTTTAAGACCACCTGGGGGTTTGCGTCCCGCTTGACGTCGATGACGATGCGCATGCCCTCGCGGTCCGACTCGTCGTTGAGGCCCGAGATGCCCTCGATGCGCTTGTTGCGGACGTGCTCGGCGATGGACTCAATCAGCCGCGCCTTGTTGACCATGTAGGGCAGCTCCGTCACGACGATGCGGGAGCGCCCGTTGTGCTCTTCGATCTCCGCACGGGCGCGCACGCGGATTTTGCCGCGGCCCGTCGCGTACGCCGCGCGGATGCCCGCCCGGCCCATGATGATGCCGCGCGTGGGGAAGTCGGGGCCCTTGATGTGCTCCATGATGTCGTCGAGGTCCGCGTCGGGGTTTCTCAGGACGCATATAACGCCGTCGATGACCTCGCACAGGTTGTGCGGCGGGATGTTCGTCGCCATGCCGACGGCGATGCCCTGGCTGCCGTTGACGAGCAGGTTCGGGAACCGGCTGGGCAGGACGCGCGGCTCCTTGCGCGTCTCGTCGAAGTTGTTGTCCCAGTCGACGGTCTCCTTCTCGATGTCGCGCAGCATCTCCTCCGAGAGCTTGGACAGCCGCGCCTCGGTATACCGGTACGCGGCCGGCGGGTCGCCGTCGACGGAGCCGAAGTTGCCGTGGCCTTCAATGAGGGTGTAGCGCATGGAGAAGCCCTGCGCCAGGCGCACCAGCGCGTCGTAGACGGACGCGTCGCCGTGCGGGTGGTAGCGGCCGAGCACGTTGCCGACGGCTGTGGCCGACTTGCGGAAAGCCCTGTCGCTCGTGAGGTTATCCTCATACATCGAGTACAGGATGCGCCGGTGCACGGGCTTAAGGCCGTCCCGCACGTCCGGAAGGGCGCGCGATATGATAACCGACATCGCGTACTCCAAAAAGGAGTTTTGCATTTCCTCCTCAATGGGTGCGACGATGATTTTCTGGTTCGGGAAGCTTAAATCCTGTTGCTCTTTATCTTTGCGGGCCATACAGATACCTAACCTTTCGCGGCATAAAGCCGGGCTTTAGCGTTTATATATCGAGATTCATCACGTACTTGGCGTTGCGCTCGATAAACTCCTTTCTCGGCTCAACGTTTTCGCCCATAAGAATGGTGAAAATCTCGTCGGCGCGGACGGCGTCCGTCAGCTTGATGCGCTTGAGGACGCGCGTTTCGGGGTTCATCGTCGTCTCCCACAGCTCGTGCGCGTCCATTTCGCCGAGACCTTTGTTGCGGCCGATTTCCACTTTGCCCTTGCCGTCGGCGCGCAGCTCGGCGGAGATGGCGTCGCGCTGGGCGTCGCTGTACGCGTAGCGCACCGTTTTGCCCTTTGTGATCTTGTACAGCGGCGGCATGGCGGCGTAGACGTAGCCGCCCTCAATCAGCGGGCGCATGAAGCGGAAGAAGAACGTCAGCAGCAGCGTGCGGATGTGGCTGCCGTCGACGTCGGCGTCGGCCATGATGATGACCTTGTGGTAGCGGAGCTTCGAAATATCGAAATCGTCCCCGATGCCGGCGCCGAGGGCCGTGATGACGGGCATGAGCTTGTCGTTGTTGTAAATCTTGTCGGCACGCGCCTTTTCCACGTTGAGCATCTTGCCCCAGAGTGGCAGGATGGCCTGGAAGCGGCTGTCCCGCCCGTTCTTGGCGCTGCCGCCGGCCGAGTCGCCCTCGACGATGTAAATCTCGGTGAGGGCCGGGTCTTTTTCGTAACAGTCGGCAAGTTTCCCGGGAAGAGCCAGGCCCTCGAGGGCGTTTTTGCGCCGGACGTTTTCGCGGGCGCGCCGCGCCGCCTCTCGCGCGCGCGCGGCGGTGACGGCCTTGTCGATAATCGTGCGGGCGATGGCGGGGTTGCGCTCGAAAAAGTCGGTCAGCTCCTCGGTGACGATGTTGTCCACAAGTGTGCGGATTTCGCTGTTGCCGAGCTTCGACTTCGTCTGACCCTCAAACTGCGCCTCCATCAGCTTGACGGAGATGACGGCCGTGATGCCCTCGCGGCAGTCTTCGCCGGAGAGCTTGTCGTCGTTTTTCAGCAGGTTGTACTTTTTCCCGTAGTCGTTGATGACGCGGGTGAGGGCCGCCTTAAAGCCCGTCTCGTGCATGCCGCCTTCCGCGGTGTGGATATTGTTGGCGAAGCTGACGATCAGCTCGTTGTAGCTGTCCGTGTACTGGAAGGCGATTTCCACCATGGACGTGTCGCGGTTGCCGGACAGGTAGATGATGTCCGGAAACAGCGGCGTTTTGTTGCGGTTGATATATTTCACAAACTCGCGGATGCCGCCGGAGTAGCACATGGAATGCTGCTGCTCCCGGCCGGGCCGCTTGTCGATGAGCTCGATTTTAAGCCCCGCGTTGAGGAACGCCTGCTCGCGCATACGGGTCAGAAGCGTGTCGTAATCGAACACCAGTTCCTCGAAGATCTCGGGGTCGGGTTTGAACGTGACGGTCGTGCCCGTGCGGTCCGTCTCGCCGATGACGGTGAGGTCCTGCGTGATATTGCCGCGGGCAAAACGCATCTCGTAGATTTTCCCGTTTTTGTGGACCTGGACAACGAGCCACTCGCTCAGGGCGTTGACGACGGACGCGCCGACGCCGTGGAGGCCGCCGGAGACCTTGTAGCCGCCGCCGCCGAACTTGCCGCCGGCGTGCAGGATGGTGTAGACGACCTCGAGGGCGCTCTTCCCCGTCTGCTCCTGAATATCCACAGGAATGCCGCGCCCGTTGTCGATAACGGTAATCGTGTCCCCTTCGCCTATGATGACGGTAATCTCCGTGCAAAAACCGGCGAGCGCTTCGTCGATGGCGTTGTCCACGATTTCATAGACAAGGTGGTGGAGTCCCGTCGCAGACGTCGAGCCGATGTACATGCCCGGCCTCTTCCGGACGGCTTCGAGCCCTTCCAGCACCTGAATCTGCGAAGCGTTGTATTCCTGCGGGGATTGCTGTGTGAAATCAGACATGCTGTCTCCTCCAATGGTCGAGTCGGGTAACGCGCCCTGTCGCGCGCCATTTAAGCGTCAAGCCGGTTGCTTTCGCTGCGCCGCAGCAGCGTGGCGGACGCCAGCTGGGAAAGGTAAATCGTCGTGCGGCCGCTTTCGCAGCAGACGATGAAGGATTTCGGGATATCGTCGGCAATGTTGACAATTTCGCCGTTTTTTTCCGCCCTGCTCAGGAACTCGCGCGTGACGGCCGAGTTTGTGGCGTTGTCAATGTCGAAGATGCCGATGACGGCGTATTTCGGGACGACGACGTCCTGTCCGAGGTGAAGGTACATGATGCGGCTTCTCCTTCCTGCCGTGCTTACAGTGTTTCGGCAAGGCGCCCGGCTTCGATGCGCAGGATGCGCCCGCCCGTCGCGGCGGAGATGTCGAGAGCGCTGCAGCAGGTGATGAACACCTGGCCCTTGTCGATGTGGTTTAAGACGAAGTTCCGCCGCTTTTCGTCAAGCTCCGAGAGAACGTCGTCCAGCAGGAGCACGGGGTATTCCCCGCGGTCCTCGTAGTGGATTTCGCGCTCGGCGAGCTTCAGCGAGAGCGCCGCCGTGCGCGCCTGCCCCTGCGAGGCGAAGGCGCGGGCGGGGACGCCGCCGATGCAGATTTCCAGATCGTCTTTGTGCGGGCCGGACAAACACAGACCCGTCTCCAGCTCGGCGCGCAGGTGGCTCTTCTGGTGCTCCAGCAGGCGCGGGATGAGCGCCGCGGGCTTTTGATGCGGGTTTTCAATCGTTTTGACGGTTTTATATGAAACCGTGAGCGTTTCCGCGCCGTCGGAGACTTCGCCGTGCACCCGCGCGGCGATGCGGGAGAGAATATTCACATAAGCGGCCCGGACGGCGATGAGCTCCGCGCCCGTCTCGGCAAGGCGCTGGTTGAAGTCCTCGAGCGTGCCCAGGAGGGCAGGCTTATCGCGGTAGTCGCGCAGGACGCGCGTTTTATGTTCGAGCAGGCGGTTGTACTCGGCAAGCGCCGTCGCGTAGCGCGGGCGGAGCTGACAGAGGCAGCCGTCGAGCAGCCTGCGGCGCAGCGCCGGGCCGCCGCGGATGATGTCGATATCGTCGGGACAGAAGAGCACCGCCGTCAACCTGCCAGACAGCTCCGCTGCGGATTTCAGCTTCACGTCGTTGGCGTAAAGTCGGCGGCGGCGCACGCGGCTAAGGTGCGCCTGAAGCGTCTGCTCCCGGCCGCTTGAAAACACGACGGCGGAAAGGACGGCGTCGTCGCGGTGGAAGGCGATGAGCTCCTTGTCACCCTTCACGGCGCGGAATGAGCGGCCGGCGGCAAGATAATAGATGGCTTCAAGCAGGTTTGTTTTCCCCTGTGCGTTGTTTCCGACGATGATGTTGACCCGGTCTGAAAAAGACGCCTCAAAGTTTTCGTAGTTGCGAAAACCGTCCAAAAACAGTTTATTGACCTGCATTCTGCTCTTCCCCGGCAGACGCGGCGACGCGGTACCGCCTGTTTTCAAACGTGACGATATCGCCGGGATACAGCTTTCTCCCGCGCCGGCACTCCGTCTCGCCGTTGACCATGGCCTCTCCCTGCTGAATCAGGATTTTCGCCTCGCCGCCCGTTGAGACGAGGTTTGCATACTTCAAGAAAGCGTCAAGTCGGATAAACTCCGTGCTGATTTCAACCGGCTCCGGCTCGTCCGGCTGCCTGACACGAACCTTAATTCTCATTGGCCTTCAGCCGCACGGGCAAAATCATATACAGGAAGTTGGCCTTCCCGTCCGCCGGCACAATGACGCAGGGCGAAACGCCCGACGTTATCTTCAGCCGGATCTTGTCGGCCGGCGCGGCGCGCAGCGCGTCGAGCAGGTAGCGGTTGTTAAAGCCGATTTCAAGGTCCTCGCCGTCGCCCGAAACGGGGCACTCGTCGCTGGCGCGGCCGAGCTCGGTGCTGGCAAGGAGCCTGATCACATTTGTGGAAAACGTGCAGCGGACAGGGCTTTTGAGCTTGTCGCTGATGATCAGCGACACGCGCTCGACGGCCTCGAGCAGGGTCTTGCGGTCGGCCTCGATCTCGTATTTTTCCGTCAGCGGCACGGAGTTTTTGTAGTTGAGGAACTCGCCCTCCAGCCGGCGCGACGTGAGAATCGTGCCGCCGATGACGAACATGATGTGCTTTGAGCCGAGCATGACGGTGACGGGCTCGTCGCTGTCGCTTAAAATCCGCTCGACTTCGGCAAGCGCCGTGCCCGGGACGACGAAGCTCATCGGGCTCGTCTCGGGCTCGTAGAGCGGCTCGCGCCGGAGGGCCAGGCGGTAGCCGTCCACGGCGACGATGGTGAGCATCCCTTTCTCCGCCTCGAACAGGGCACCCGTGTGAATCGGGCGCGACTCGTTATCGCTGACGGCGAAATTCGTCTGCGCGATCATGCTTTTGAGGTTTTTCTGCGTCACGACGAGCGAGAACTGGTAGTCGACGGTGGGCAGATCCGGGAAATCCTCCGCCGGCGTGGCGATGATTTCAAATTCGCTCGGCCCGCACTCGATTTTCGTCGTCATCGTGTTGCCGCTTAAGGAGATGTACACGACATCGTCCTGCATTTTGCGGACGATTTCGCCGAGAAGGCGGGCGTTGAGCACGATTTTGCCCTCTTCGACGACGTCGGCGGGGACAGACGTCGTGATTCCGGTTTTAAGGTCGTACCCGGAGATCTTCACGCTGCCGCCGGCCGCTTCAATGAGCAGCCCCTCCAGCGCGGGAACGAGGCTTTTTGTCGCCGTCGCGCGCGAGGCCGTTAAAACGGCGTTCAAGAGATGGCTTTTTTCAACCGAAAACCGCATATGTGTTTCCTTTCTCCGCCAAACAGCGTTCTGTCGCGGTGTTTTATAAAGAGATAAAAAGATAAATTTCTTTAGTAACAGTAGTAGTAGTACGAAAATATGTGGAAAAGCTGAAAAAGCGCTGAATTTGCAAGAACTTCTCAGACGGGAAAATTGTGGACAAACCGCGTGGAATTTTGTCGTTTTCCGGCGGGCGGCTATTCTGTACACAGCCGTCCACACAACAATGCACAAATTGTGGTGGATAACTCAGTGCCGTGCGTTGATGTTTGCCGTGATGTCCTTGACCGTCTGCGCAAACTGCTCCGACTTCATGAGGTGATCCTCAATCCGGCGGATGCCGTTGATCACGGTGGAGTGGTCGCGCCCGCCGAAGATGTCGCCGATGTCGGTGAGGGAGAGGTTTGTGAGCTTGCGGATGAGGTACATGGCGATCTGGCGCGCGAGCGCGGTGTTGCGCGTGCGGCGCTGGCCGATGAGATCCTCCGACGTGAGGTTGTAGAACTTCGCCGTCTCGTCGATGATGAGGTCCGCCGAGGGGATAAACTCCGTCTTTTCCTTGAACATGTCCTTGATGGCTTTGGCGACGGAGCTGACCGTGATGCTGTCGTTCATCAGGTCGCGGTAGGCCCTGATTTTCTTCACGGCCCCTTCGAGCTGGCGGACGTTGGAGGTCATGTTCTCGGCTATGTAGTGGCACACGTCGTCGGGCAGCACGAGCCCGAGCTGGCTGGCCTTGTTGCGGATGATGGCCACGCGCGTCTCGTAGTCGGGCGGCTGGATGTCGGCAAGCAGGCCGGATTCAAAGCGCGTCTTGAGCCGGTCCTCAAGGCGCGTGATCTCGTTGGGCGGCCGGTCGGACGTGAAGACAATCTGGCGGTTGGCCTCGTAGAGCGTGTTGAAGGTGTGGAAAAACTCCTCCTGCGTCTGGATCTTGCCGGCGATAAACTGAATGTCGTCCATCAAAAACAGGTCGGCGCTGCGGTACTTCTCGCGAAACTCCACGTTCTTGCCCACCTGAAGGGCCATAATCAGCTCGTTTGTGAAGTCGTCCCCCTTGACGTACACGATGTTGTACGAAGGGAACTTCTTCTGGACGGCGTGGCGGATGGCGTGGAGCAGGTGCGTTTTGCCGAGGCCCGAGTCGCCGTAGATAAACAGGGGATTGAACGTGCGCTCCCCGTTGGCAACGGCCATGGCCGCCGCGTGCGCGAACTTGTTGGAATTGCCTACGACAAAGCGCTCGAACGTGTACTCCTCCTCGGCCGCCGCCGTCCCGGGAGGGGGCTGGAGGGAATACGTTTCGAGCTCGTTTTCACACAATATGCGCACGTCGAAATCGCCTGAAAAAATTTCTCGGAGCGCGCTTTTGACGGTGCCGAGAAAACGGCCTTCGATGACGTCTTTCTTAAAGGCCGACGGCGTGTACAAAACAAGGACGTTGTCGCCTATATCGATGGCACGGCAGTCGTCAAACCATGTTGAAAGAGCCGTTGCGGTAAGGTCTTTGGACAGGAGCTGGAGAACCTTTGACCAGACGTCGGCGGCTGAGTTCATAATACCGTTCCTTTCGGCTTAGCTTTAGAAACAAAAACGGCCAAAGGCCGGGAAAAAGGCAATAAAACAGGCCGTTTTCCCATCTGCTGCGCGGGAAGCGCTGCTCCCGGGCAGATGAAAAAAATGCCATACAGGGATACGGCCTTACAATAAAGAGTATATATAATTTTTGCCCAAAAATCAAGTTTTTTACGCGGTATACAATATAAAATAAGAAAGCCATCCGCGCGCGCCGCGCGCGGCGGCATTTAAGGCGCCCCGGCGGGCCGTTTTGGGAAAACGAAAAGGCAGGGTTTAGGCCCTGCCTTTGTTTTCACGTTTTATTACTGAGCAAGGGCATTGAGCTTGCGCGTCATCTTGCTCTTCTTGTTCGCAGCGTTGTTCTTGTGGATAAGCCCTTTCGCCGCCGCGCTGTCGACCGTTTTTACAGCGACCTTATAGGCGCTTTCGGCTGCAGCCCGGTTCCCCTCGGCAACGGCCAGCTCAAATTTCTTGATCATGGTCCTCATCTTGGAACGTGCCGCTTTGTTCCTGGCGTTGCGCTCTCTCGCGACAAGAACTCTCTTCTTCGCGGATTTAATATTGGGCATTCGTTTAGCCACCTCCTCCTATAAAGTCATCGAAACAGCCGTCGTATCAAAATTATTCTCATGCGGAACGCTATTTTAGCACACTATTTAGCGAATATCAAGTAATTTTCAAAGAAATTCGGCATAACCGCCTGAAATTGTTTAACAATAGCATTCGAAATAGAAAAAACGGAGGACTTTATGATGCTCAAGATACGAACGGACCTTGCCGTTGAGGCGAAGGAGATCTGGCAGGAGACGGCCGAAAAGCAGACGAAGCTCGAGGGCGTCATCGCGCGGGACAGCGAAAAAAACGGGTTTAAAATCACAACCGTCGAAATCACGGACGAGCGCGGCGAGCGCGCCCTGGGCAAGCCCGTGGGGACGTACGTCACCATCGAAATCGACAAGCTGATAAACCGCGAGGATAACGCCTTCACGCTCTGTGCCGAAACGCTCGCGGACGTCATCTCATCCATGATGAAGCTCAAAGACGGCGACAGCGTCCTCGTCGTCGGCCTTGGCAACGAGGCCATCACGCCGGACGCCGTCGGCCCGAAGACGGCCCGCAACACGATGGTCACGCGCCACCTCGTGGAGAAAATGCCGGAGCACTTCGGCACGATGCGCCGCGTCTCCGTCGTGCAGTCGGGCGTGCTGGGGACGACGGGCATCGAGACGGCCGGCTTTATCAAGGCCGTGGTCGACAAGCTCAAACCCGACGCCGTCATCGTCGTCGACGCGCTCGCCTCGCGCAAGATGGCCCGCATCTGCCGGACGGTGCAGCTGGCCGACACCGGCATCATTCCCGGCTCGGGCGTCGGCAACGCCCGCGCGGCCATCAACAAGGAGACGCTCGGCGTGCCCGTCCTCGCCATCGGCGTGCCGACGGTCGTCGACGCGGCGACGCTCGCGGCCGACATTGTATCGGAAGCCGGCGTCAAAGACCTCGAACCGGAGGATCTGGCCAACCACGGCATCAACATGATCGTCACGCCCAAGGAGATTGACGCGAACGTCGCCGACATCGGAAAACTCATCGGATACGGCATCAACCTCGCGCTGCACGGGGACATTACGCTCGAGGACATCAATATGTTCTTAAGCTAATGCGCTAAATAGTAAAAGTGTTTCACGTGAAACAACGGGGAAATTTGTGCTTGAAAACACCCCTTAGTATGCTATAATGAGGTCAAATTGGTAAGCCGCGTTTTGAAGCGGCAATTTAAGCGGCGGTACGAATGAAACAGGCGAGACAGCCTGTTTCATTCGTTGCCGGTTTTTCATGGCTTGGAGGTGACGCATGGGAAAGATTGTAGCGGTTGCCAACCAAAAAGGGGGCGTCGGCAAGACGACGACGTGCGTGAACCTGTGCTGCGCGCTCCACGATATGGGCGTGCGCGTCCTCTTGTGCGACATTGACCCGCAGGGCAACGCCACCTCCGGCATGGGTGTCGACAAAGCGGGCAAGGCGCCGAACCTGTACGACGTCCTCGTCGGCGCCGTGCCGGCTGAAAAGGTCGTCGTCTCCACGAAGTACGGCGACGTGATTCCGTCGAACGCCGTCTTATCCGGCGCGGGGATTGAGCTGGTCAACGCGGAAAACCGTGAGTTTGTCCTGAAAAACGCGCTGGAGAGCGTGAAGGACAAGTATGACTACATATTCATCGACTGCCCGCCGTCGCTTGAGATGCTCACGCTCAACGCCCTGTGCGCGGCCGATTCGGTGTTTATCCCCGTCCAGTGCGAATACTTCGCCCTCGAGGGGCTGACGGACCTTATCAACACCATCCGCATGACGAAGAAGGCGCTCAACCCGAAGCTGGACATCGAAGGCGTGCTTCTGACCATGTTCGACTCCCGCACGAACTTTTCCATGCAGGTGGCGGAAGAGGTCAAAAAGTTTTTCAAGGGCAAGGTCTACAACGTGATGATACCGCGCAACGTGCGCGTCTCCGAAGCGCCGAGCCACGGCGTGCCCGTCCTCGCGTACGACAAGTCGTCCCGCGGGGCGGTGGCTTATATGGAGCTGGCGAAGGAATTTTTGCGCCGCAACAGAGGATAGGCGCTGGCGGCAAGGGAGGAGGCTTTCATGGCGAAAGGATTGGGAACGGGACTTGGCGCGCTCTTCGGCAGCGCCGCGATTGACCCGCTGGCAAACGATTTTGTGTATCTGCCGATTTCAAAGGTCGAGCCGCGGCAGGGCCAGCCGCGCACGGACTTCGACGAGGCGGCCCTGCAGGAGCTGGCCGAGTCCATCCGCGAGCACGGCGTCCTGCAGCCGCTCACCGTGCGGGACCTCGGCGGCGGGTTTTATCAGATTATTGCGGGTGAGAGGCGGTGGCGCGCGGCGCGCCTTGCGGGCCTTACGGAAATTCCCGCGCGCGTGATCGAGGCGGACGAGCAGAAGGCCACCGAGCTTGCGCTCGTGGAAAACCTCCAGCGCGAGGACTTAAACCCCGTCGAGGAAGCGCTCGGGTACAAAACGCTCGTCGACGAGTATGGGCTCACGCAGGAGGAAGTGGCCCGCCGGGTAGGGAAGACGCGCCCCGTCGTGGCCAACGCGATGCGGCTGCTCGCGCTGCCCGCTTCCGTGCTGGACATGCTCAAATCGGGCGAGATTTCCGTCGGGGCGGCGCGCGCGCTGCTGGCGCTGGAAGACCCTGAGGCGATCGAGCAGGCGGCGGCCGAGGTCGTGCGGACGGGCATGAGCGTCCGCGAGGTCGAGCGCCTCGTCAAGAGAATAAAGAGCGAGAGCGCCAGGCCAAAGCGGCGGAAAAAGGACGACGCGATTTTAGATTACGTTGCGGAGCTGGAGGAGCGGCTGACGAAAACGCTCGGCCGGCGCGCGAAGATTGTCTACGGACCCAAAAAGGGCAAAATTGAGATAGAGTACTACGACCAGGACGATTTTGAGCGGCTTTACGCCCTTCTTGCGGGGCTGGGCGCGCTCAGCGAAGGAGAGAAAAAACAATGAGAAGACGTTCGGACGGCGCGAAGGACGCCGAAACGGCGCCGCAAACGTCAGCCGCGCCGGACGACGCGGCGCGGCGCCAGAAGTCCCGCAGGAGCGTCATCGCCTATGTCGTCACGCTGTTTCTCGTGGCGATGCTCTTTACGATCCTTTCGTATTTCGTGCAGGCGCGCCACTCGCAGGAAGTGTCTGAACTGACGCAGAAGAACATTACGGCGATGGCGCAGAGCGCCGATCTGCAAAAGGAAAACGAAGCGCTCAGAAAAGACATAAACGATTTGCTCGCCGAGCGGGACGAACTGAGGGAAAAGCTGCAGAAAGCCGAGGAGAAAATCGCCCGGCTTGAACAGACAGTGCAGGAAAAAGAGCAGGAGATAAACCGCCTGCACGAAGAAATCGGCTCAAATTCGGGAGAAAACGAGGAGTAACCATCATGATTGACATAAAGCTTATCAGGGAAAATCCGGACAAAGTCAAGGCGGGTTTTCGCAAAAAAGAAATTGATTGTGACGCCGAAGTCGACAGAATCCTTGAACTTGACAAAAAGCGCCGCGAGCTGATTGCCGCCGGCGAGCAGAATAAAGCCGAGCAAAACCGCATCTCCAGGCAGATTCCGCAGGTGAAGAAGGAAGGCGGAAACGCCGAGGAGCTGCTAAAGCGCGTCACGGAGCTGAAGGAGACCATCAAGGCGCAGGAAGCCGAGCTGCGCGCCGTGGAGGAAGAGTACAACACGCTTATGGCGCGGCTTCCGAACCTGCCGGACGACGACCTCGTCCCCGGCGGGAAAGAGGGCAACGTGCCGATTCGCTATTACGGCGAGCCGCGCGTCTTTGATTTCGAGCCGAAAAACCACGTCGACCTGTGCACCGAGCTCGGGCTGATCGACTACCAGCGCGGCGTGAAGCTCTCCGGCAGCGGGTTTATCGTCTACCGCGGGCTCGGCGCGCGGCTTGAATGGGCGCTTCTCAACTATTTTATTGACACGCACATTGCCGACGGGTACGAGCTCGTGCTCGTCCCGCACATGCTGGGATGGGAGTGCGGCTATACGACGGGCCAGTTCCCGAAATTCGAGAATGAGGTCTACTGGCTT
>JAAYMC010000027.1 GCA_012521555.1 Clostridiales bacterium | reverse complement strand
GACGTATACCGTCGAGTGCATGATGCACGACAAGAAGGCCCTCCAGAGCGGCACCTCCCACTACTTCGGGGACGGCTTCGCCCGCGCCTTCGGCATCCAGGTTACCGATAAGAACAACCAGCTGGCCTACCCGCACCAGACGTCGTGGGGCGTGTCCACGCGCATCATCGGCGGCATCATCATGACGCACGGCGACAACAACGGCCTCGTTCTGCCCCCGAAGGTTGCCCCCGTCCAGGTCATCGTCACCCCCATCGCCACGCACAAGGGCGGCGTCTCCGAAAAGGCGGCCGAACTCGTCGAGCGCCTGAAGGCGGCGGGGCTGCGCGTCAAGTGCGACACGTCCGACAACAGCCCGGGCTGGAAGTTTGCCGAGTACGAGATGAAGGGCGTGCCGCTGCGCATTGAAATCGGCCCGAAGGACATCGAGCAGGGCCAGTGCCTTGCCGTCCGGCGCGACAACGGCGAGAAAATCCCCGTCGCGCTTGCCGAACTTGAACAGCGCGTCCCCGAGCTGCTCGATGCCGTGGAAAAGGGCCTGTACGAAAAGGCCAGGAAGAACCTCACCGAAAACACCCGCCCCGTCCGGTCCATGGAGGAGGCAAAGTCCGTCATGGCCGAATACGGCGGCTTCATCAAGGCGATGTGGTGCGGCGACCTCCAGTGCGAGCTTGCCATGAAGGAGGAAGTCGGCGTCACATCCCGCTGCATCCCCTTCGAGCAGGAGCACGTGGCGGACACCTGCGTGTGCTGCGGCAAGCCCGCGGACAAGATGGTCGTCTGGGGCGTCGCGTACTAATCCGCACCCCGGCGGACACCCGCGGCGCATCGCAGCGTTTATCGGAGCAGGCGCGCGCCCAAAGAGCGTGCCCGCCGCGCACTGCCTGAGCTAAAAAACAAACCGGCGAAAGGAAACCTTTCGCCGGTTTTCGTTTTTGTTGCTGTGTTTTCGATATTCCCGCGCGCGCAGCCTTCGCTCGCCCGTCGCTTGCAGCTTAGTCCGCTGCGATGACACTGAAGGATATGCGCCGCGCCGCCGCGCTAAGCTTCCTCGTACAGGCCGCGCAGGAGGGCGATCTCCTGCCTGTAGCCCTCAAGCTCGTTGGGCGTCTCAAGGTAAAACGGCAGATTCCGCAGGCGCGGGTGGTTGATGACGGCCTTCAGCGCCTCGAGCCCCAGCGCGCCGTTGCCGATGGTCTCGTGGCGGTCCTTGTGACTGCCGAAGGGGTTTTTGCTGTCGTTGATGTGGATGGCCTTGAGCCGCTCAAGGCCGATGACGCGGTCAAATTCCGCGAGCACCCCGTCGAGGTCGCCGACAATGTCGTACCCCGCGTCGTAGACGTGGCAGGTGTCAAGGCACACGCCGAGCTTGTCGGCCAGCATGACCTTGTCGATAATCGCCCGGATTTCCTCAAACCGGCCGCCCACTTCCGAGCCTTTCCCCGCCATCGTCTCAAGGAGGACGAGCGTTTTCTGCTCGGGGAAGAGCACCTCGTTGAGCGCCGCGGCAATCATCTCGATGCCCGCCTCCGTCCCCTGGCCGACGTGGCTGCCCGGGTGGAAGTTGTACATGGCTCTGTCCACATGCTCGAGGCGGCGGATGTCGTCGGCCATCGTGTCCCGCGCGAATTTGCGCAGATGGGCCTTGTCCGAGCAGGGGTTGAGCGTGTAGGGCGCGTGGGCGAGGATTTCGGCGATGCCGTTTTCCCTGGCGAAGGCGTTGTACGCCGCGATATCCTCCAGATCGAGGGGCTTGACCGCGCCGCCGCGGGGGTTTCGCGTGAAAAACTGAAAGACGTTCGCGTCGATGGACACGGCCGTTTTCCCCATGGCGAGGTACCCGTCCGAGGAGGAGAGGTGGCAGCCGATTTTAAACATGGGCATCATCCTTTCTCTCTCTTTATTGTATCACGGCTTTGGGGCGTTGTCATTGTGCAATCGCGCCGCCGGTGATAAAATAATGGCAGACTGAAAACGGAGGTTTCCGCAATGAGAACGATTTCCAGCGCCGCGATTGCCGACGCCGTCGAGCGCCTTTGCATCGAAGCGGCGACGGCTCTGCCCCCCGATTTGTGCGCGCTCCTTGAGGAGGCGGCGCAAAACGAAGTCTCCCCGGCCGGAAAGGCGGCGCTTGACGATATCGTCGCAAACTTCCGCCTTGCCAGATCGAGCGGCCTGCCCATCTGCCAGGACACGGGCATGGCCGTCGTCTTCGCGGACATCGGGCAGGACGTGCACATCACGGGCGGTTTGTTTGAAAACGCCATAAACGAGGGCGTGCGCCGCGGGTACGAGAAAGGCTATCTGCGCAAAAGCGTAGTGCGCGACCCCCTCCGCCGCGAAAACACGGAGGACAACACCCCCGCTATTGTTCACGTCCGCCTCGTCGAGGGGGACAGGCTGCGCCTGACCGTCGCGCCGAAGGGGTTTGGCAGCGAGAACATGAGCGCCATGCGCCTGTTTCTCCCGTCGGACAGCCTCGAGGCGATTGAAGGCTTCATTGTGGACACCGTCTCCCGCGCCGGCTCCAACCCCTGCCCGCCCGTCGTTGTGGGCGTGGGGCTCGGAGGAACCATCGAGCAGTGCGCCCTCCTCGCCAAGCGCGCCCTTTTGCGCGGCGCGCCGCACCCCGACCCGTTCTACGCCGAAATGGAGCGGCGCGTGCTCGACAAAATCAACCGCCTCGGCATCGGCCCGCAGGGCTTCGGCGGGCGGTACACGGCCGTCAGGGTGAGCATCGAGGCGTTTCCCACGCACATCGCGGGGCTGCCGTGCGTCGTGAATATGGGCTGCCACGCCACGCGGCACGCCTCGTGCGTTTTGTAGGAATTCTTTTCCGCCGCGCTTTTATTCGAGCCTTCCCGGTGGTATAATGGAGTTGGGTCACCGATTGGTCAGACACAACCAGAAAGGAGATGGCTCGCATGAAGTTTACGTTCACAGAGAAGAAGATTAAGGTCGCCGACGAGCTGCGCAAGTACGCGGAAAAGAAAATCGGGAAACTCGACCGGTTCTTCAGAATCGAATCGGAAGCCTTCATCACTTTCGATTACGAGCGCGGCCGGTACAAGATCGAGGTCACCATCAAAAACAACGGCATGTTCTACCGCGTCACGGAAGCCACGAGCGACATGTTCGCCACCATCGACTCGGCGGTGGCGAAAATCGAAAGCCAGATCCGCAAGCACAAATCGCGCCTGTCCAAGCGCCTGCGCGAAGGCGCCACGGACTTAGAGCCCCGCGCCGTCACCCTCGAGCCGGGCGCCGAGGAAGGCGAGCAGGAGTTCCGCATCGTCCGCACCAAACGGTTCCCGATCAAACCCATGACGCCCGAAGAGGCCATCCTCCAGATGAACCTCCTCGAGCACACCTTCTTCGTCTTCCGCAACTCGGAAAACAACGACGCGTTCTCCGTCGTCTACGCCCGCAACGACGGCGGCTACGGCCTGATCGAAGGGGACGAATAAAGGCCAAAGGCGCTTTTAGCCGCTAAACCTGAATTAAGCCAGTATAAAACCGGCGCAGCGATTCTCGCTGCGCCGGTTTTTTGTCCCGGTCAGAGTGTTAAGACCCTGCCCTATTGATGCCTCGCCCTGGTTCTTTCCGCCTCGTCTCATCGCGCCGGCTTTACCGCGCCAGAGCGCCGCGCCTTGCGCTTTACCCGCGCGGCGGCGCCCATGGAGTGCCGCCCGCCTGTGGCACACTTTCCGCCGGGCAAGCGCGGTGCGGAAAGCGCGCGGCGGGCGTCTTTACGCGCGATGGCGAATTTTGCATAAAAAGCGCGCCGCTTTGCAAAACTACAAAACGGCGCGTATTTGGTTCAGGCTTCGAGCTGTTTTCCAAGAAAACCGGCTACGGTCTGTGCGAGCTTGAATTCCACTTCGCCGAGAGTTTTTTCGCCCTCCGAGAAGAAGACGACGCAGCCCATCACATCGCCTTCGGAAATAATCGGAGCGGCCGTCTCGATGATATACTTCTCGTTTCCTTCCACCATCGGCAGCCCCTTTTCGCCGCTCTTGCGCTGGTAGACCTTGCGCGCTTCCATGAGCTGCTCGAGTTCGGGGCTGATGTGCTTGTCCGCCAGCTCCCGTTTCGGCACGCCGAATACGGAAATATACGTGTCCCGGTCGGCGACGGCGGCGCAGCAGCCCGCCGTTTTGTAGAGCGTTTCGCAGATCTGGTTGGCGCTCTCGCTCCACTCGCCCATCGGAGAGTATTTTTTGAAAATCACTTCGCCGTCTTTTTCGGTGTATATCTCCAGCGGATCTCCTTCGCGGATTCTCATTGTCCTGCGAATTTCTTTGGGAATCACAACACGTCCAAGGTCGTCAATTCTGCGGACAATTCCTGTTGCTTTCATTTTAGACCCTCCCTTTTTATGCACATTAGTAGTATCCTCAGCAGGCGGGCGTCTATTCGCCTTTGGTTTAGTGACGGAATTTACCTGTCTTGCCCGCCCTCCGCGCCCGCGCCTTAAGCGAGAGACTTTTCGTTCACCCGAAGTTTTCCTCAAATGGTTTTGTTGTATGCGTCGTTTAAGGCTGGTGCAAAAGATGAAACATTCCTGTAAAGAAAGACCTGAAAAACGGAAAGCGCGCACCGTTTCGATGCGCGCCGCTTATTTCCGTCAATTTTCGATTATTTTGTCCGCCGGCTTTTTTCTTCCAGGTAACGCCGCTTGATCGCCTCAAAGCTCTGCGGACTGATGACATGCTCAATCCGGCAGGCGTCCTCGAGGGCGTTTTTCTCGTCCACGCCGAGGGAAATCAGCCACTCGGACAGGATGGTGTGGCGCTCGTACATCGCCTCCGCGATGGCCCGCCCGGCGTCGGTGAGCGTGATGTAGCCGCTGGAGTCCATTTCAATGAGGCCCTTTTCCCGCAGGTTCTTCATGGCGATGCTCACGCTCGGGCGCGTAAACTCAAGCTCCGAGGCGATGTCAACCGAGCGGACGACGGCGTTGCGCCGGCTTAGGATATAAATCGTCTCCAGATAGTTTTCGGCCGACTCGTATATTTTCATTGAGTTTAACCTCTCTTCACGGCCCTCTTTCCAGTTATTTGTTTTATCATACCATAGCCCCGCTCCGATTTCAATTCGACTTAAACTCCGCCTTTACAAACGATAACGAGAAGTGTTATAATTTTCTAAAATTTTCTTTTTTGGGGCGCGCCGCTTTTACCTGAAATCGCGGCATGATATGAACGGAGGTTCGATTTATGAAGGATGTCATGTTGTTTATTACAAGCTGGTGCCCGCACTGCAGGAAAGCGCGCGTTTACATCGACCAGCTGTGTCAGGAACATCCGGAGTACAAATCCGTTCCCATCCGCATTATCGACGAGGAAAAGGAAAAGGCCTTTGCCGATACCTTTGATTATTACCGCGTGCCGACGTTTTATGTCGGCGGCAAAAAGGTGCACGAGGGCGTGCCGAGCCTCGAGGCCGTGCGGCACGTCTTCGAGCTGGCCATGGAATAAGGCCCTCGTCGCGCCAAAGGCGCCGCTTTGCGCCGCGCGCCATGCGTTATATAGAAGGATTTTGCCATGCTAAAGCTCTATTTTCTTTCTTTCCGCCCCGACGCGCAGGACAGCGCGCTTTACGCGCTCCTTCCGGAGGATGTGCAGCGCCGCTGCGCGCGCATAAAGCGGCCCGTGCAATCCCGCGCTATTGCCATGGGGCACCTGCTCACGCGCTACGCCTTAAGCCAGGCAGCCGGCTGCGCGCCGGAGGAAATCATAATCGAGCGCGCGCCGACAGGCAAGCCCTACTCCCCGAATCTCGGCCTTGAGTGGAGCCTTTCGCACACGGCCGGCGCCGCGGCGGTGTGTGTTGATCGCGCGCCCGTGGGCGTGGACGTCGAGCGCCTTGCCCCGATGCGCCGGCGCGTCCTCGCGCGCGTCTTTACCGAGCGCGAGCGCGAATACGTCCTGTCCGGACAGGGCGGGCAGGACAGGCGCTTTTTCGAAGTGTGGACGCGCAAGGAAGCCGCCGTCAAGCGCGACGGCCGCGGGCTTTCCATCAATCTCCTTGAGGTCGACACCTTCTCGGATACGTTCGGCACGCTCACCACGTTCCGCGAAGGCGGTTATATCGTTTCCGTCTGCGCCGCAAATCCCCTCGATGAAAAAGACATTGTCTGTCTTGACGAGAGCGCGCTTTTCCACTTTTTTAAAAAGCACTGACTTTTCCCGTATTTCGACTGTTTTCCGCCGGAGTATGCTTTATACTTGTTGGCAAAATAAGGAGGGGATTTTATGCCACGCGGACAGAAAAAAGTGCGGAATATTGACGAAGAAATCGCAACCCTTGTCAAACAGATTGAAAAGCAGGAGGCGCGCCTGAAAAAGCTCAAGGCGCAGCTCGCTTCCCTCGAGGAAGAGCGGGAAGCCGCGGAGCTCAAGCAGCTGCACCAGATTCTCAGAGAAAAGGGCTACACCCCTGCCGAGGTCATAAAGCTCCTGGAAAATCAAAAGGAAGAAGCCGGTCCGGCTCCTTCCTGATCGTTTACCGCCGCGCGCCCGCTCCGACGGTTTCCTTCTCCCGCGTGTCCACTCTGTGAACATGCGTAATGAGGTCGAGGGTCTTGTTTGAGTAGCCGATTTCATTGTCGTACCACGCGATGAGCTTAAAGAAGCGGTCGTTGAGGGCCAGCCCCGCCCGCGCGTCGAAGATGCAGGTGTGGGTGTTGCCGAGGAAGTCGGTGGAGACGACGTCGTCGTCGATATACTGGATGATGCCGTAAAACTCCTCCCCCGCGGCGCGGCGGATTTCCGCGCACACTTCCTCGTACGTGGCCGGCGTTTTAAGGCGCACCGTCATGTCCACAACGGACACGTCAATCGTCGGCACGCGCATGGAGATGCCGGTCAGGCGTCCGGCAAGCTCCGGAATGACCTGCCCCACCGCCTTGGCCGCGCCCGTCGTGGCGGGGATGATGTTCCCGAGGATGCTGCGGCCGGCGCGCCAGTCCTTTTTGGACGGCCCGTCGACCGTTTTCTGCGTGGCCGTGGCCGCGTGGATGGTCGTCATCAGCCCTTCCTCGATGCCGAACCGGTCGTGAATCACTTTCGCCAGCGGCGCGAGACAGTTTGTCGTGCACGAGGCGTTGGAGATGACGTCCTCCCTGCCCGTGTATTTCATGTGGTTGACGCCCATGACGTACATCGGCGCGTCGATGGACGGGGCGGAGATAATCACCTTGCGCACCGTATCGCGGATGTGCGCCAGCGCCGCGCCGCGCCGGGTGAACACGCCGCTCGACTCGAGCACGTATTCCGTGCCTGTCTCGCCCCACGGGATGTCGGCCGGCTCTTTCTCGTTGTAGACGGCGTAACGCCTGCCGTTGACGTACAGGCTGCCGTTTTTCGCCTTAATTTCTCCGTCGAACATGCCGTGGGCCGAGTCGTACCGCAGCATGTAGGCCATGTAGTCGCAGTCGATAAACGGGTCGTTGATGGCGGTAAATTCAATCTCAGGCCGCCTCAGCCCCGCCCTGAAGGACAGCCGGCCGATCCGCCCGAACCCGTTGATTCCTATTTTTATAGACATCTTTATCCCTCCCGTTGCGCATTTATTGTGTGCGCGCGGGGCGGAAAAATACCTCTTTTACAGCCGCGCCACGGCCCTGCGCCGTGACGGTTTTTTATAATTTTACCTGATTTGTGTAATGATAAAGGCAAAGTAGGCCTCCTGCCGCAATCGCATGTTGAAAGGTGGTTCCATCGTGAAACTGAAGAAAACCGTTTTGCTTTTCCTTGTCGCTCTATTGCTCCTTACGCCGCTTTCGGCCTGCCGCAAGGAGCCGACGCCGGCGCCCTCCCCCTCGCCCTCCGGCAGCGCCTCGCCCTCCCCGTCGCCCTCCGGCGGCGCGTCTCCAAGCGGCGGCGGTGGCGGCGGCGGGATGAAGATGGGGCTCGGCATCGTCGCGACCGTGTCCAAGTCCAAGAGCGCCGGCACGGAGGACGGCGCGGCGCAGACGGATATGACCATCGCCGCCGTCGTGCTCGACCAGGACGGGAAAATCGTCAAGTGCGTCATCGACGCCGTGAGCGCGTCCATCGCCTTTAACAAAAACGGCGAGCTCGTCACGCCCGCGGACACCGAGTTTAAGTCAAAAAATGAACTGGCGGACAGCTACGGCATGAAAAAGGCCTCCTCCATCGGCAAGGAGTGGTACGAACAGGCCAGGGCCTTCGCCAGCTACGTCCAGGGCAAGACCCTCGAGGAAGTCAAGGACATCAAGGTCGACGAGCAAAATTACCCCACGGGCGCGGATTTGAAAGCGTCCGTCACCGTGTCCGTCGGCGGCTTCATCGAGGCGATTGAAAAGGCCGTCTCCTCCGCGCAGGACGCGCCCGAGAGCCTGTCCGAGGGCGACGCGCTGCGGCTCGGCGTCGTGACGGACATGAGCAAGTCCGCCTCCGCCACCGCCGAGAAGGAGGGCCTCGCGCAGCTGACCGTCACCGTCGCCGCGACGACGCAAAACAACGGCGGCGTCATCACCGGCAATATCCTCACCTCCGTCTCCTTCACGAAGGCGGGCACCATTACGACGGACCTGTCCGCGGAGTTTAAGTCGAAAAACGAGATGGGCGAGTCCTACGGCATGAAGAAGGCCTCCTCCATCGGCAAGGAGTGGAGCGAGCAGGCTCGGGCCTTCTCCGAGTACGTCGTCGGCAAGACGGTCGCGGAAGTGAAGGGCATCGCCGTCAGCGAGGGCGGTCAGCCGCAGTCGGAGGACCTTAAGTCGCAGGTGACCATCTCCGTCGGCGACTTTATCCGGGCCATCGAGAAGTCGACGGTGGCGGGCTAAAACATGATTCGCCGTGCGGCAGCGGGCGCTTTATGCATCGCTCTGGCGCTCATCCTAAGCGGCTTTTCGCCCGCGCCGAAACGCTATCAGGCCGAATTCTTCGGCCTGTTTGACACCGTGACGACGCTCGTCGGCTACGCGCCCGACAGGGAAAGCTTTTTGGACGTGGCCGAACAGACGCGGGACCTTTTGCGCGAGTACCATGAGCTGTACGACATCTACAACGCGTACGAGGGCCTCAACAACCTCAAAACGCTCAACGACAGCGCCGCCATCGCGCCCGTGAAGGTGGATTTGCGCATTATCGACCTCATCGAGTTTGCGCGCGAAATGTACGGGGAGACGGGCGGGGCCGTGAACATCGCCATGGGCGCGGTGCTGCGCATCTGGCACGAGGCGCGCCTTCGCGCGCTGGACAACCCGCAAGACGCCGCCGTCCCGGACCCGGGCCTCTTGCGCCGCGCGGCGGAGCACACGGATTTTGACGATATCGTCGTCGACCGCGAAAATTCCACCGTCTACTTTGCCGACCCGTACCTCAAGCTCGACGTCGGCGCCGTCGCGAAGGGGTACGCCGTGGAGCAGGTGGCGCGGCGCCTTGAGGAGGCGGGCGTGAGG
>JAAYMC010000026.1 GCA_012521555.1 Clostridiales bacterium | reverse complement strand
CATCTCGAGGTGTACTGCGTCGTGGCGACGCGGAGCATGCCCTCGTACGCGTCGAGGGCAAACTGTCCGTAGAGGGAGCCGTCGACCGTGCCGCTCGCGGCGATTTCCAGGCCGCCTTCGGCGAGGTCAAAGCGGACGATGTCCGTCACGTTCTTCGAGGCGTAGTCGGTGACGGTGTAGACGCTGTAGCGGTACGGCGCGGACTGCTCCTCCACATACCGCGTCCCCGCCACGTACAGCGCGTCGGCGTTCATGTAGACGGTGCTGCCGCCGCCGAGAATGGAGCGCGTCGCGGCGAGGTTGCCGTCCTCAAGGTCATACGCGCAGACGACGGTGTACTGCGAGGAGGGGATGATCGGCAGGATGCCGATTTCGCCCGCGTCGACAAGGCGCTTTTCGCCGTCCTTGTACACGCTGGGGACGAAGGTCTCCGGCGCGTCCTCCTTAAAGTCGTACATGTAGTAGTTGGACACGACGTAAAGGGTGCCGTCAAGCAGGCGCGTGGCGAGGAGCCCGCCGTCCTGCGCGAGGGCCGTTATGAACACCGGATTGCTGCGGTTGGAGATATCGTACAGCGTGACTTTCGTGATGTTTTTGCCGAGAGGGTAGGGCAGAATCTCCGCGGCGACCTTCACAGCGGCAGTTTCGGAGGAATCCATGCGGGGGGCGACCGGCGCCACGGCGGCTTTAGAAGAGGCCGTTGCGGATGGGGCGGTCTCCGGCTCCGAGACGGCGACGCCGCCTTCTGCGTCTTTTTCCCGTGCAATAACGTCATCCCTGTAGTAAACCGGGTAGGAGTAGAAGGTGGAGACGACGGCGGCCACGTCCCCGTCGATGTAGAGCTCGGTGGCGTATTCGCTGTAGCGGGTGGCGGCGTCTTCGCGCGTGGGGTCGTAGAGCTTCACGGCGCTGCGCCAGGCCGTGTTCCCGCCGAGCGCTTCGAGGATGACAAGCTCATTGTCGCGCAGGACGTAGATGTAGCGCCCGTCCGTCTTGACGATGTCGCCTTCGTCGACGCCCTCGACCTGCACGTTCGTGCGCGAGTAATCGTCGCCCGCGCGGGTCGCGCCCTGTTCGGCTTCCGCCGCCGGCATGGGCATCGCCTCATCGGCGGCAGCTGCGCCTCCTCCGACGAACATGCCGGAGCGGGAGTTGGCGGCTTTGATGGCCTTGACGATATCATCGTAAGATGCGGCGAGTTTGATTTCATCTTCCTTGTCCTGCTGCCCGATTTCCGGGACCTCGGTGTCCGGCAGCCCGGAGGCGAGAGTCGCGCCCGTGAGGACGAGGAAAGCCAGGCAGATGACCACGGCGATAAACGGTTTCAGTCGCATCAGAAACACCCCTCATTTTGTACTTTGCCCACTTAGACGCGCGGGAGAGGGAGTTTGTTCCATAAAAAATGTTCAAATAATGAAAAACAGGCAGCTTTAAGCTGCCTGTTTTTGTGAGCTTGTCTATTAATACATGCCGCCCATGTCGCCGGCGGGATTGGGGTTGGCCGGCGGCTCGGGGATGTCGGCCACGAGGGATTCCGTCGTGAGCACCATGGCGGCGACGGACGCGGCGTTCTCGAGCGCGCTGCGGCAGACCTTCGTCGGGTCGACGATGCCGGCCTCGATGAGGTCGCAGTACGTCTCGGTCGCGGCGTCGAAGCCGTAGTACGGGTTGTCGCTGCTCTTGACGTTGTTGAGGATGACGGAGCCTTCCAGGCCGGCGTTCTCGGCGATCTGGCGGATGGGCGCCTCGAGGGCCTTCATGATGAGGGCCACGCCGGTTCTCTCGTCGCCGTCCGTCTCGCTGAGGAGCTTGGCAACGGCCTTGGAGGCGACGACGTACGCCGTGCCGCCGCCGGCGACGATGCCTTCCTCAACGGCGGCGCGGGTCGCGTTGAGGGCGTCTTCGATGCGGAGCTTCTTCTCCTTCATCTCCGTCTCGGTGGCCGCGCCGACTTTGATTACGGCGACGCCGCCGGAGAGCTTGGCAAGGCGCTCCTGCAGTTTTTCTTTATCGTACTCGGAGGTCGTAACTTCGATCTCGTTCTGGATCTGCTTGATGCGGGCCTTGATATCGTCCGGGTTGCCGGCGCCGTCGACGATGATGGTGTGGTCCTTCGTCATCTTGACCTGGCGCGCTCTGCCGAGCATGTTGAGCTTCGCTTCCTTCAGCTCGAGGCCGATCTCGGAGGAGATGACCTGACCGCCCGTCAGGATCGCGATGTCGCGGAGCATTTCCTTTCTCCTGTCGCCAAAGCCCGGGGCCTTGCAGCAGATGCAGGTGAACGTGCCGCGGAGCTTGTTGAGGATGAGGGTGGCGAGGGCTTCGCCTTCGACGTCCTCGGCGATGATGACGAGCTTCTTGCCCGCCTGGACAACCTGCTCAAGGATGGGGAGGATTTCCTGGATGTTGGAGATCTTCTTGTCGGTGATGAGGATGAGCGGGTCGTCGATGACGGCTTCCATCTTGTCGGAGTCCGTCACGAAATACGGCGTGATGTAGCCGCGGTCAAACTGCATGCCCTCGACGACCTCGGAGTAGGTCTCCGCCGTCTTGGACTCCTCAACGGTGATGACGCCGTTGCGGGAGACTTTCTCCATGGCCTCGGCGATGAGGTTGCCGATGACTTCGTCGCCCGAGGAGACGGCGCCGACGCGGGCGATGTCCTTCGAGCCGGATACGGACTTGGAGTTGGCCTTAATGGCCTCGACAGCCGCCTGAACGGCTTTGCTGATGCCGCGCTTCATAATCATGGGGTTGGCGCCGGCGGCCACGTTCTTCAGACCCTCGCGGATCATCGCCTGAGCAAGGAGGGTTGCCGTCGTCGTACCGTCGCCGGCGACGTCGTTCGTCTTCGAGGCGACTTCCTTGACAAGCTGGGCGCCCATGTTCTCAAACGGATCCTTCAGCTCAATTTCCTTTGCGATGGTCACGCCGTCGTTGGTGATGAGGGGGGAGCCGAACTTTTTATCGAGAACAACGTTTCTGCCCTTGGGGCCGAGAGTGAGCTTTACCGTATTGGCAAGCTGGTTGACGCCCCTTTCAAGAGCGCGTCGTGCGTCTTCGCCGTAAATAATCTGCTTGGCCATACTGTTTGTAACCTCCTATTGAATTCTCTCGTATTACTCGACGATTGCGAGGATGTCGCTCTGGCGGACAATCGTGAGCTCTTCGCCGTCGATCTTCACATCGGTGCCGGAATATTTGCCGGTGATGACACGGTCGCCCTTCTTCACGACCATGGTGACTTCGTTGCCGTCCACCATGCCGCCGGGGCCGACTTCAATGACTTCGAAAATCTGAGGCTTCTCCTGAGCGGAACTGGAAAGGATGATGCCGCTCTTCGTCGTCTCTTCCGCGGCGACCTGCTTGATGACCACTCTGTCCGCAAGGGGTTTGAGCTTCATATTATGAATTACCTCCTGTATTTATTTTTTATCCGAAAAATTAGCACTCGAACGGCTGGAGTGCTAACGCAGATATAATAATAGACCAAGAATTGCTATTGTGCAACTACTGTTTTGCCCAAAATTACACGAATTCGGCAAAATAAAGGAATTAGATAAAAAGTATCGCGCAAATCCTGCTGGAAGGTTGAAAATACTTCTCTTATCTTAAGAATTCTTGCCGTCGGGTGAAAAAAGCGGGGCGAAAAGTGAGAAAATTCTGCCTTCCTCGCCCCAAAAAACGGCGCGTCTTTTGCCCAAACGAGGTTAGTATGCCCCAAAAGGCTTGTTTGTTTCACGGCTTTTGGTAGTACATGAACAGGTCGCACCGGATCATGCCGTTGTACAGCTTGCGCTTTTTCGTCGCCGGGCGCCCGAAGGCCCGCTCGAAATCCGGGTGGGAGGAGAGGATGTACATCTTCCAGTCCTGAAGAGATGAAACGGCTTTCCCGAACTGCTCATAGAGCCGCTCGGCCTCCCTGCGCTCCATGATGCGCTCGCCGTAGGGGGGATTTGTCATGATGATGCCGCCGGCGGTCGAGCGCGAAAACCGGCGCGCGTCGGCGGCTTCAAAGCGGACGTGCTCCGCGACGCCGGCGCGGCGGGCGTTGTCTTTTGCGATCTGGACGCTCTTCGGGTCAATGTCGCCGCCCCATATCGAGTAAGTGCCGCGGTACTCCTTGTCCCGCGCCTCGTCTTTCGCTTCCGCCCAGACCTTGCGCGGCAGCCACGCCCACGCCTCGGCGGCAAAGGAGCGGCCCAGCCCCGGGGCGCGATTTAGTGCCGCGAGCGCCGCTTCGATGCAGATTGTGCCGGAGCCGCAGAAGGGGTCGCAGACCTCCTCGCGCCCACGGTAGCGCGCAAGGCGCACGATGGCCGCGGCGAGCGTCTCCCGCAGCGGCGCGGCGTTGCCGACGGGGCGGTACCCGCGCTTGTGCAGCCCCGCGCCGGACGTGTCGATATAGAGCGTGGCGACGTCGTGCATGATGGCAAACTGCACCTGATACACGGCGCCCGTCTCCTCAAACCAGCTTGTCTTATACCGTGTTTTCAGCCGCTCGACGATGGCTTTCTTCACGATGCTCTGGCAGTCCGGCACGGAAAAGAGTTTTGAGTTGAGAGAGTGGCCCTTGACGGGAAACGCCCCGTCCGCCGGGATGTACAGCTCCCACGGCATCGCCTTGACACCCTCGAACAGCATATCGAACGTTTCGCAGCGCGTCTGGCCCACGACGAGCAGCACGCGCTCGCCCGTGCGCAGATTGATATTTGCCCGCGCGATGTCCTGTTCCGCGCCGGAAAACAAAACGCGCCCGTTTTCCGCCCTGACGTCCTTCATCCCGAGGCGGCGCAGCTCGTCGGCTGCCAGGCCTTCCAGTCCGAACAAAGTCGGAACGCACAAAGTCAGCTCCATGTTCTTGACCTTTTTCCATCCTTTGTGTAAGCGGTGAGCATCATATCATAATGTTGCCTGTTTTGTAAATGAAAAATGCAAAAGCGAAGGCGTTTGCCTTCGCTTTTTTTGGTTTTTATCCTTTTTCCTTCAGCTGACGCACCATTTCCGCGATGGCGGGGCGGGCGTCGGCCATAAGCTCGTCCCATTCGCCGGCGTAGCGGTACGTCACCTCCGCGCCGCTTTTCAGGCGCCTTATGTAGCCGTCGAAAAGCCCGTAGTCGCGCTCGTAGACGTGGAAGCTGTTGGCCCGGTGCGTGTACGTACCCATCCCGGCGCCGACGGCGTCGGCCACGCGCTTTTGGAGGAGGATGAGGGCGAACGCGTTCATAAACGCGGCTTTCGTGGCGTCGTTGGAGCGGAAGAGGACTTTGCAGTGGAGCTTCCCGTCGCGCAGGAGGTAGTGGATGTTTTGCAGGCAGGCGGGGGAGCCGGTGTGCATATCCTCCTCGCTGCGGATGGAGATGACGGCGCGGCGCGTGTCCGGATTGCGGCGCAGCTCCTCGATGACCCACGGGAGCTGCCCGGACATCCGCTGGTGGTATGTGTACTCCCAGTTGCCGCGCTCGACTTCAAAGTCGAGGATGCCGTCGAGCATTTCCTGCCGGTACTGCTCGAGGGCGCGCGGGTCCCCGATGAACAGGCGGCTGATCATGGGCTCGGCAAGCGGCTCGAGGACGACCATCGTCATCGACGCTTCCTTCTGGCGTGTATTATAGTCTGTGCAGGGCACATCGTCGTGGTTATCATAAAGCGCGAGGAGCGCGTTGTGATACGCCTCCGGCAGTGTGCGGCCCGTCACAAATAATTCGTGCATCGTGTTACCTCGCTTCAAAAGTGTATTGCAGGGGATTTAGGTTTTCGTAGCGGTGGAACGCGTAGCGGAAACCGTGGGACTCGAACACGTCGCTGCTCTCCCTGAGCACCCAGTTTGGCAGCTCGTCGAGATTGGGGAAGAACGCGTCCGCTTCGGCTTCGGCGTAAAACTTTGTGACGAACGCGGTGTCGCAGTAGTCGAGGAAGAGGCGGAACACCGACGCGCCGCCGACGACGAAGACGCGCTCGTCCTGCTTTATTTCGCGGAACGCCTCGTCGACGGAGGAGACGACCGTCGCGCCCTCTATTTTAAATGAGGGATTGCGCGAGAGGATGATGTTGCGGCGGTCCGGGAGCGGCTTTTGGCCGGGAAAGTCCATGACGGTGCGCCGGCCGACGATGATGGTCGCGCCGAGCGTCATTTTACGGAAATACTTGCGGTCTTCCGGGATGACGATGTTTTGCGTGCCGCCAATTCCGATGCCCCAGCGGCTGTCCGCGGCGACGATGACGTTCATTGATATGGCCTCCTTTGTGTGAACCGCTAGAGAATGACGATGGTGATGCCGTTGTTGTGGCGGTCTAAGTCCGGGTCGTTTCTCAGCTCGGGGCACAGGTTGAGCGCGCGGCGGGTGGCTTCGTCGAAGATGGAGAAGTTCTCGCCCGTTATGTAGTCCTTGATGTACCCTTTGCGCTTTTGCTCGCTGAGATACCGGCGCGTCTTGACGCGGATGACGCCGCCCGCGCCGGTGGAGCCGTACCCGTGGATGAACTTGATGGCGCGCGTGCCGAGAACCTTGCTGTTGCGGATGTTGTACGTCACGCGCCTGATGGCGTCGTCCGAGTCGGGCATGTCGAATTTGATGTTGACGACCTTTACGTCGGACATAATGTCACAGCCTTTCAATGGGCGGGATTTGGCGTTGACAAAACGGTGAGTATAGTGTACACTATGCCTTGCAAATTCGCAATGCAAAAAGCGATGCGCGTCGAAATTGAATACGGAGAGGTATCGAAGTGGTCATAACGGGGCTGACTCGAAATCAGTTTGCGCGCAAGCGCACGTGGGTTCGAATCCCACCCTCTCCGCCAAGAATGAGGACTTATCGCACTTTTTGTGTGATAAGTCCTTTTTTATTGTTTTTGCCGCGCCCGTCCGCAGGCCGTTTCCCCTGCAGCCCCTCGTTGAACCGCATCTATCGGCGCGGACGGGTTCCGCTCCCGCGTCCGCCCCGGCGGCGGGCCGACGCCGCCTGAAACACCCGCCTGCCGATGACATAAAAGGGCCCGGGAAGACCGGGCCGCTTCCATCGTCCGTTTTGTGTCCACGAACTATGTAAGCCGCATGGGTTTTCCATGCGGCTTTTGCTTTTACATGACCCTCTGAACCATGAGCGTTACGCCGGGGCCGGTTACCGGGAAAAAGACGGTCACATCGTCCGGCGCCGTTGAAACCCCCAGCCTCAGGACGTCGCCTTGTTCGAATCGCACGTAGTTCGAGACGGCGAAGGTCGTGTATTGGTTTTCAACCATCGCAACCGTTTGAATGAGCCCTGATTCGGGAGTGACCAGACCGTTCCGGTATAGTCCGATGGCAAAATTCTGGCTCGGCATGCCAATGCCGGATATCGCTCCGACGAAGGAGATATCCACCCGGTAGATGCCCGCCTGCTCGATGGTTATGGCGTTGGGGACCGAGTAGTCCACGTTGACCGACTCGGTGGCCGTCACCGCCAAAGGCATCTCAATGAGATCCACGCTGCCCGGGACATTGAAAATGGATATCTGCGACATCCGCCCGCCAAAGGCCGTGGTAAACCCCGATACCATCATCCCGGCCTGCACGGCGGCGTTGGAGGGGAAATAGATCGTCCCGCCGGTGGCGTTCGTCAGGGTCACGGTCACCGGCGCCGCGGTGACGTCGACGATGCCGAAGCCGCTCAGCTGTCCCGCCTTAACCGGGGACATCCCCTGGATGATTTCGCCCAGGGAGGAGCTGAGGCTGAAGGCCGTGGCGGTGTTTGCGGTGGACGACTGGGTGACAGCCCACCATTCAATAACATAATGCCCCGCCTCGTTGAGGGTAATGACGCCGGTCACGGGATCGTGTCGATGTTTCCAAAGGAGTACAGGGGCTGGTTAAACAAAACGGGTGCGCCGGCCAAAATGGTTCCACCCGTGGTCAGCTGCAGCTGCAAAAAGATATCGCTCATAAAATCTCTCCTCTGTTCGTTTAAGGCGCCCCGCATGATGCAAAAGGACAGGCGCGCTTCAAGCAATCAGGCTTGCGTGCGTGAGGCACCGCTATGCCATGATATGCCGCGAAAAACAAACGGTTAAGCGCTTTCTGCTGCCGCATGCCGTAAAAACGCTTTTTTTCGTGCGAGAAAATGCTCATCTGAAACATTTCGGCAGTACAGCCTCAGCCGTCTTATGAAATAGCAAAAGCGTCCTCCTTAAAAAGGCGTACGGGATGTTTAAGCGGCACCGCATGAAGGAACAGGCCAAAAAGCTCTTGACGCTGTACAAGAGGAAGTACCTGCCCGACTTTGAGCGTTCTGACGCCGTCGAAAAAACACGTCCGGCACCACGATATATCTGAGGAAGCGGGGGAAAACTGCGCTCCAGAGCGAAAACTCGGAGGCGTGAGCACGGTTCGTCGTTGATTTAGTGCGGGAGACAAGTTAAAATGAAAGCAACGGGAAACACTACATCGCGAGAAAAAGCCGATTGAAAGGGGCGTTTTACATGCTTAAGAACATCAAAAAGTCGGAAATCCTGCGCCTGAAAGACGAAATCGCCTATCAGGACGGGCAGATTGCCAGCAAAACGCTCGCACAGAACGAACATGTCTCCATTACGCTGTTCTCCTTTGAAAAAGGGGAGGAAATCAGCACCCACGAGTCCGGCGGCGACGCTCTGGTCACCGTCCTCGAAGGGACGGGCCGGTTTACCATCGGCGGCAAGGCGTACATTCTCAAGGAAGGCGAGTCGATTATCATGCCGGCCAAAGTGCCCCACGCCGTCTACGGCGAGGAGCGGTTTAAAATGCTGCTCACGGTTGTCTTCTAACGCACGCGAAAAAGCAGGCGGAGCGAAAAGCGCTCCGCCTGCTTTTTACTTAGTTTTGCGGCCTTATGCTTCCATTTCTTCTATGTCAAGCGGGGTATCAAAAGGGAGCTTTATCCGGCAGATCAGGCCGATGATCTGGCCGGAGAGCACCACCGTGAGCAGGGAGTATCCCAGGCGCTCAAGGGGGATGTACGTCGCCGACAAGGCGAGGACGAACACGTCCAGAATCAGATACGCCCATTGTATTTTCATTTTAAACAGATGCGCAAGGCTCATGGCCAGGGCGTCGTCGCCGCCGGGGGCGCCGCCCATGCGCACGCAAAACCCCGCGCCGCACCCGATAAAGACGGCGCCAACAATGGCCGCAAGCAGGGGCTTGTCCGCCAGAGAGGGCCAGAGGGGGTCAAACTGCTCAAAGAGCTTGTAGAAGACGCAAAACGCGCCGGCTGACACGATGGATGCGCCAAGAAAACGGTTTCCCAGAAGGCGCCAGGCCAGTATGTAGAAGGCCAGGTTGAGAACCAGGTCGGAATAGGCGGGGGAGACGCCGAGCCAGTGCTGCAGGAAGAGCGTCATCCCCAGAACGCCGCCCTCGGTGATGCCCGAGACGGAATGAACGTTGTACAGTCCAAACGCAAGCAGTGCGCTGCTCAGGACGGCCACGGCGCACGGCTTGACCTTCAGATGCCGAAACATAATGACCTCTTTCGTTGGGACGCTTTTCACAGCGCCAAAAAACGGCGTGTCTTTTGCCCTGCGGCCGCCGCCTTTTCTATCAAGCCTTAAAGAATGTACGGGTATGAAGGATGTTGTCCCTCCTTTCCGGGGCTTTTTGGCCACAAAGCAATCTGAATTTGTACCACTATTGTAGTACAAATTCAGATTTTCGTCAAATCGGCCATATTCAGCTTAAGGCGAAGGGCGGCGGGAGGTCTTACGCCCGGCGTGTTTCTTTTGCTTTAGCGACGATGGTGCAAATGAGCACGAGGGCGAAAAACGCAAGGCACACGGCGGCACCGGTGATAATCGCGGGATACTCTCCGTCATAGCCGGAAGGGGACAGGTGCTTAAGGAGGATCCCCCCGTAGCCCCACATCAGCGCAAGCGCGTACGCGATGTTCCTCCACCGCAGTGTTGCCGCCGCGCCGGCGACGGCCCCGCCGGCCAGGACGGCGACGGCCCATTTCGCGTCGGAGATCCCGAAGCCATGCCAGCCGATGCTCACAAGCCACGCCGCGGCGTTGGAGAGGGTCGCCACGGTAATCCAGCCCGTATAAACGCCGAAAGGCAGGTATGTCATCCATTTGTCCCGGGGCGTCAGGCTTTGCTTGCCGCTTTTTGACATGATTTGAATGAGGTAAATGAGCAGCAGGGCGATGAGAATGAGCGAGAGGGCCATAAGCTCATAGTGCCACGCGAGGATCCACAGGGTGTTTAGGAAGCACGTCATAGTAAACAGAGCGGCCGTCTGCTGGAGCGCGTTCTCGTTTGCCGGCTCCGTGCGGCTGCGGAAGAGTCCGAGGCTATAGAGCGTGTACACGCCGAGCAGCACATATATAAGCCCCCAGATTGCAAACGTCACCGGTGCGGGCGTAATCAGAGTGGGGAACCTGTCGGACACGTCCTGCGTGGTGACGCCGTTGATCGGCAGCAGGTCCGACAGGGCGTTGACAACAATCATCACGGCGAATGCGGCGGCGGCGAGTATTTTCACGAGCAGCGCGCGGTTTTTCATCGCAAATCCCCCGTTTCTCAGGCAGTGTGGGACATCCCTCAATAGCTTATTGCGGGCGGGGACAAAATATTCTCACCGCGCGGGAAAGGAGGCGGGGGCGCAAAGCGCGCGCGCTTATTCGCCCGTCCGTACGCTCAAAGGGGAAACAAAGCCGCTTAAAGGCGGGTGAACCGCCCAGAAGGTTTACGCGGCCGGTTAACGTTGGTGACGCGCGACAAGGTGCGCATGCTGAGGGAACACGCGGGCGCATGTCCGCCTGCACGCTCAAAGGGGAACACATGCCAGCATAAAGTCGATGAAGACGCTTAAAGGTCTATTTGGCTGATTAGTTCCGCGCGAACGCGCCGCCAAAGCGCGGTGCTGAGGGGGAACACGCTGCGCACGGCGTGCGTGTTTGTCCGCCGCACGCCCAAAGGAACACATGACCGCATAAAGCGGCGCGAACGAGCCCCCAAGTCTGCTTGAGCGCGCATGCTGAAGGAGAACAGAGAACACGCGGGCGCAAACGGCGTGTGCGGTTTTCGCGCTTGAAGCCGCATAAAGCGCGGGCGGCGGCATGCATGATGGATTGAGCGCGCAATGCCGCTAAAGCCCGGGATGGCGCGGACAAAGCAAAAGGCGGGCCGGTTTAACGGCCCGCCTTGATAAGCGCGTGTTGAGATTAGAAGATGAGCTGGAGGGGGAGGCGGTCGATTTCCTCACGCTTGATGCCGAATCTCTCTTCGTTGTACTTGTCGATTTCTTCGGTGAGGACCTCGTAGACGCCGGGATAGACCGAGCCCGGCCCGCCCTGCGTGATGCACGGGATGAAGTACTTCGGGCTGTCGAGGACATCGAGAGTCTCGTGGACGGCCTTCGTGCTGGCTTCTCTCGTCCAGCCGGGGTAGTCGACCATCTTGTTGTCGATGCCGCCCATGAAGGTGATCTTGCCGCCGTATTTCTTGATGAGCTCAGGCAGGTCGTTCGACTTCATGCAGCCCTGCCAGACGTCGATGCCCATTTCGATCATGTAGGGGACGAGCGTCGCGGCGTAGCTGTCTGCATGGTGGATGATGATCTCGACGCCTTTGGACTTGCAGAAGCCGTAAATCTGCTTGTAGGGCTCGAGGAAGAACTCGGCGAACATGTCGGGGCTCATGAAGGTGCTCTTCTCGCTGCCCCAGTCGTCGTGATGGAAGATGGCGTCGGGCTTGAGATTTGTGAGGATGCCGTCGAGCAGTTCCATTTCCCAGTCGACGAGGTACTTGATCATGTCCTTCATCTCGTCGGGGTTCAGGAAGTAGTACTCGAGAGCCGCCGTGATGCTGCACAGGTGGTGGGTCTGCTCAAACAGGCCCGGAGCGATAAACGTCGCCTTGAAGGCTTTCGTGCCGTCGACCGCGTCGTACTGAGCCTTGAAGGCGGCCCACTCTTCGTCGGTGAACTTCAGAGGCGGCGCTTTGACGTAATCTCTCCAGTGCTCGATGTCTTTCACGACAATCTTGTCCGGCGTGTGAACCGGGAAAGCGCCGGGGGTGTTCTCGGGGAAGGAGTTGGTGATGCCCCAGGCGTTGACGACGTCTTTCTGGCCCTTCTGCAAAAGCGAGCCGGAGTGTAAAAGGTAGGGATGGAACATCAGGTAGACTGCTTCGTATTGGTTGACGAAACGATCAGGGTTTCCGCCTTTGATTGTTTCAATCATGTTTTGTTTCGGCGAAAGCATGAGGGTTCCTCCTTCTACAGTAGTTCAATTATTACAATACACCATTTTTGAGGAAAAGACAACCCTGAAATTGTTATGAATCACTAAAAAAGTGCCAAAAATCATGGGTCTGAAGTTATTAAAGGTGTAGAAGAATATTCGGCGATCTCTGACAAAAACTAGAAGGATAAGTATAAATTGTATACAGTTTTTTGAAGGCGGAGCGCGCCGTTTCGGCAGCAATCGCCGCGCCCGGCCTGATAAAAAAATCGCCTTTCCGCAAGGGAAAGGCGGGACGGTTTGCTGCGTTATTTCGTTTTCTTCACCAGCTCGGCCATGACAAAGACAGGGAGCAGGATAATCCCTAAAATCAGGTAAAGCATACAAAGTCCCTCCCCGTAGAATTCGGGCGCTTTGACGTTTGCCCTCCTGACTTTATGATAGCAAGCCGCCAGGGTGTGTCAAGGCGGTTTTTGGGCGCGGCGCTTTTGTGTCACAGTTTTATCAAAGCATGCGTCTGCGCAGGGGCATTTTGACTGGCGCATTTTTTATACTTTCTCTTGACTTACATGAGGAGAAAAGCTATAATACAACAGTCCCTGTTTTTTGGCGAAAGAGAATGGAGAAGTACCCAAGAGGCCGAAGGGGCTCCCCTGCTAAGGGAGTAGTGCGTGATAAGCGCAGCGCGGGTTCAAATCCCGCCTTCTCCGCCATATAACAAAGAAAAGTACCAAAATGCTCGATGCGAGTATATTTGGTACTTTTTTGTTGTTTTATTATTCGGCGTTCGGGTCGGGCTCCGGTTCTGCCGGGGCAGGAGGAGAGGCCTGGCGAGAGGCTAAAAACTGCATCACATCGCTTTCGCGATAAAGATGCTTCGGCGGGAGGTGGGTGTCAAGCCAGATTTCAAATCCGGCCACCGCCGCTCTGATGCAAAAGTTCCGATCCTCCCCGTAGAAGGAGACGTTGTATATCGGGTCGTAACTGACAACGGGGTGCTGTATGACCGGCTTGCTGAGCAAAATGCAGGCGCCGGCCATGCCGACGCGGTACAATCCGGGCTTGGACCAGAGCTTTACGGACTCCTCATATCCGAGTTTATAGCCCAGCTGGTCGAAGTCCCATGCGTTGGGGCCCGGCGGGCTTTTGCTGCCGGAAAACCATTGCGTCCAGAAACACTCCGCAACGATATCCTTGTTACAGGAAATAAGGCGCGTCAGGGTGTCCGGATGAAGGACAAGGTCGGCGTCCACCATGAAGTAGTAGTCGTATTCGTTATCCCGCGCGAACTTCAGGAGGGAATTGCGCATGTAAACCATGTTCCTTATGTTTTCGCTCTTCCAGATGTGCGTCAGCTCTTCGCATTTGTATTCGTCGGTTGTCGTGTAGTCCGTGATATACTGCCGGCCGTGTTTGAGATCGCCTTCATCGAGGATGTCGCGCAGTCCGGGCGAGTTGTGATAAATAAAGAGCCTGTCAACGACGGCTCTGTCCGGAACGCTTAAATTGTCGAGAGACTCAAGATATGCCTTGAAGGCCTCAACCTGCCATTGTTTCGTCGTTCTCACCGGTGAGCCAATAAGAATTTTCATTGCGGTACCTCACAATCAGATATGTTGTTATCCGGCTCGCGCGTACCCTTTGGCGATATTGCGCCGCTGGTTGCTTCAGAAGTCGATGGGGGTGTCAACTAGGTCATTATATGAAGCGCCGCCGGGGACGGTTATCGCGCCGCTCCCGCTTTACGGATTTTTCAGGACATGATGGAATGTGCCGCCCCGGCCGGGCGCGCGAGGCAGCCACATAAAAAACCTCCGGCGCGGCGTTGGCCGCAAGCCGGAGGCCTTTTACTTTTGTTGACGTGACAGTCTTTTCAGCCGGCGCCTCCCGCCGGTTTGGCCCTCGTACTTCTCGATAAACCGGGTGAGAACCGTGGCCACTTCGGCCCGGGGGGCCTGTCCCAAGGGATCCGGCCGCCCGTCGCCCTTGCCCTGCAGAGAGCCGGCCTGGACCGCCCCGCATGGCCGCGACAAGGCCCAGTCGGACACGCTGTCTGCTCGTAACGGAAAACCTGCCGCAGAGAAAGCGGCAGGTTTTATTTACATTTATCAGTGTTTTTCAGAGGGGGAGGGAAGGGGAAAGGCACCCCGCCTCCGAGAGAATCTTTTTGAGGCTCTCCTCAGGGGCTTTCAGGTCCACGAAAGAGACATGCACGAGGACGCCGTCGCCGGAGTCAAACTGCAGGCTCTCCGGGGCAAAAGCGCCCGGGCGGGGGTAGAGAAGGAAAACCCGGGAGGCGCCGTACTTCTTACCGTAGGCGTACATCTGGTACATGTCCGCCTGGGATATCCCGTAATTCCGGGCGTCACTGAGCAGTTTCCACTTGGTGTCCAGGACCGCAACCTGCCCCTGATGAATGAGGACCAGGTCCGGCCGGAGGGGAAAGAGGCGGGCGGGAGCGGAGATGAGGCTGTGCCGCGCATCCTGGACGCGCAGGGTGATACCGGTTCCGGCAAGGCGCTGCCGGATTTTCTCGGCCACGAAGCTCTCGAAGACCTTTTCCATTGGAAAGAGCAGGGCCAGCGCCTCCTCATTCCCGTGGAAGGGGGTATAGCCGCGCCCCTTAAGCACGATACGGCACCAGGCCAGGATCCGCTCGTAGCGGCGCAGGCGGCGGTCCGGCGCGCACCGGGCGAAGTCGGCGTCGTAGTTTGCGGAGAAGGACACCCCCTCGAAGCACGACAGGAGCCGCGCGGCGGTCCGGCGGCTCTGGCCGTCCCGGCTTATCTCCTGGAGGAGGCGGAGGGCGGACTTTATCAGGCGGTTTTCAGGGCGGTCGATGTGAAATTCCTCCGTCCGGACGAAAAAGCGCTCCTTGTGCGCGATGTTGTGTGTGATGTTCTGGGGAATCATCAGCTTGCCCCGGATGGCCCCGGCGTTTTCCTCCAGAGGCGTGTAGGCGGCGGCAAAGCCCTGGCGGGTGAGGACCGTGACGTCATCCAGAAAGAAGCGGATGAAGATCTCAAACAGGTTCAGGCGCCCCGTCTCCAGCCGGGCGATTTCAAAGTCCCGGAAGGGGGCTTCCCGCAGGGCCCGGAGCATGTTCAGAAAGACCCGCCGGGCCTCCTCCTCGGACAGAGCGCCGGCGATTTTGGGGAGAATCTCGATGACCGCCCCGCCGGGCAGGACGATAACCCCCACGTAGTTTTTGGCCGTGATGATTTTTCCAAGGCCACGGCGGGCGGTAAGGGAGAGGAGCTCGATCGCCTCGGTCCCCGACTCCGCCCGGGCGGAGAGGACGAAGTTTTCCAGCGCCTCGAAGGTTTTCTCCGGCAGGGGCGTGTACCCCTCCGCCGCGACGCCCTTCGTGAAAGCGCCGTACTCCGTCACGGTATAGACGCTATTGGAGATACCCATAGGCTTCTTTCCTCAGGAAGGCGCCGGGGTTTACTTCGTAGAACGCGCCGGGGTAGAGGTCCGCGTCCCCGAAGAGCTGCGTGACGTCGGAGCGTTTTACGATGAAGTGCAGATCCTCGACCTCCGCCGGTTTCTGGTTGTCCCCCAGGACGAGGCGGATTTTCTCATAGTCGTCGAAGAAGTACTCCTGCAGGAGGGGGAGAATCCGGCGCCGGAAGATGTTCGCGAGGCTGTCCAGGGTGGGCGCCTCCCGCAGGGGCAGGAAGTAGGAGTGGCCCAGAGCGTGCTCCCTGTCCAGCAGGATGGCGATGCGCCGGTTGAGGATGCGGAGCATGGCGGCGATGTCCAGCCCTTCCACCACAATGCCCTCCAGTGTGGAGGGGTCCGGCTCCATTTCGATGAACTCGAAGCGGCGGCGCAGGGCCGTGTCCATCAGGGCGATGGAGCGGTCGGCGGTGTTCATGGTGCCGATAATGTACACGTTGCCCGGCACGCCGAAGCGCCGGCCCGAGTAGGGGAGGATGGCCTCCTGCTGCTCCGGCGCCCCCAAACGCTTGGAGGGCTCGATGAGGGTGATAAGCTCCCCGAAGATCTTGGAGACGTTGCCCCGGTTGATCTCGTCGATGATAAAGACCCGGTTGGGGGCTTTCTTCTCCCGGGTAAAGAGGCTGGGGTTGAGCTCCCTTAAAATCCTCACGGCGTCCGCCGGGGAGACGGAGAGCTGGTAGATCGTGGACAGGGTCATAATCCTGCCGTTGTTATAGCCCACAATGTCATACTTTATGTTCCTGACCAGCCACCGGACAGGGCGGAGGCGCATGTAGTCCTCCAATTCGGGGCGCCACTCCGGCTCGCCGGTGATGACGCCGATGGCGTCGATAGTCCGGCTGTTGTAACAGGAGAAGACGATGTCCCCGATTTTCATCTTGTTGTAGAAGGCGTTGAGAGGGGCCTTGCCCCCTTTGCTGTAGTCTGCCTCGTCGGAGATGTTCTCGCCGTACTCGTCCCACCCGATGCGGATGTAGCTGTTTTCCAGGCAGTCGGAGCGGACGGGGTTGTCCCCCGACCCGCCCAGGGAGACTTTCCAGACGACGGGGTCTTTTGCGATGCCCAGGTCCACCTCCGACTCTAAGGGCAGGGCGGACCGGTCACAGAAGGCCTTGAAGACCCCGTCCCGGATTTCGTAGCGGATATCCCCCGTGCCGGCGTCCTCCTCCGAGGCCATCACCGGCCGGATGCCCTCGATGAACTCCTCGTAGCCGAAGGACTGGTGGAAGGTGGTGAAGGCCACAAGGCCCTCCTCACAGTACTTCCGGTACCGCCGGAAGACCTCCTCAAAGGCTTCCCGCCTGACCTCCTCGACGGGTTTCT